>CAJTKW010000158.1 GCA_910577035.1 uncultured Acetatifactor sp. | reverse complement strand
CCCCTGCCGTTGCGGATGACCTGCGCATAGGCATTCCCCCACAGGAGCAGGTGCGTCATCAGCGTCTCCCGGAACACAAAGGAAGTCATCTCCGGGTTCGGCTCGTCATGCAGCAGGAAATACAGCGGATGCCCCACCGCCTTCTCCTTCCCGCCGCCCTCCGTATATCTGTAAAAATGCAGCGGCAGCCCCGCCACCGCCTCCGACAGAATCCTCACGCAGGAATACACCGCCGTCATCTGCATGGAAGTCCGCTCGTTCACCCGCTTCCCGCTGGTGCTGTTCCCCAGGAAGAAACTGTAAGAACTGCCAGAAGTGCGGTTAGCGGGGGCATCCCTCGCCCTAAATAATCCACTTAAAAATCCCATAGGAACACTCTCCTTTCCGAAAAACGAGCATAAGAAAGGCACCGCCGAAGCGATGCCATCCAAAAATGCTCTGCTGATTATTCTTCAACTATTTCCTCTCCTGATTCCGTAGTTACAATCCTGAATTCACGAACTTTGTTATAACTCTCACCCCGTACCTCTGGCGGAAAGAACTCATATAGAACTCTGTTGATTGCACGGTCAAGCGCTAACAATAAACGGATCTGTTGCTCTTTCGACAAGCCCTCATACAGCTTTATTGGAATATCATGGACTGCCAGAAGATTTTCCCAATAATCATCCATATTAACATCACGTTTTACCTTACGAACATATGGGAAATCCTCTGCATTTAATTTTTCGTAAATAAGTTTCTTACGCTTTTCCTCATCAGGCTCTACCTGTGCAGCCCTTTTATCAAAATTCTTTGATATATATTCCGGGTCAACATCTATAACCGCACACAGATGATAGAGCATATCAAAAGGAACCTCCCCCTGTGTAAGATACCGCCGAATAGTTTTTTCATCTCTATCAATATCTGCTGCCTTTACCAAACTGCGGATTGTATAACCCTTCTGCTTAAGAACCTCTTTAAAGCGTTCCGTGTTGATTTCCATTTTAGGCATAGGCTTATTCGCCATCATCGCACCTCCAATTGGACATTATTGGGCAATATTGGGGAATTGAATATCTCAATATTATCCACTACAATGATATTGCAACGAAGAACATATTGCAAGATAAATTACAGGAGGATTTTTATGAATAACCAGTCAAACCCTATCCAAGGAAATAATATCTCCACTCATGCTGAAACAGCCATTCCTATCCGGGAAATTGCAGAACCCGTCTCTCTTGCAGAAGCCCTTAATGGACCAAATGGCAAAACAATTTCTGTAACAGTCGGTATAGTAACAATGTCCTTTTTCGGGCTTATCGCATTTGGCATGTTGAACGGCTTTGTACCTTCTTTAAAAATCGGAAGCATGAGCTTATCATTTGCCCGATGTTAGCCACATCTAAAATACGAGTAGCCCCCTTGTGTCATACACGGATTCCCTCGTATCGTTCCCACACCGAATCGCCCTGTCCAGCCCCATGATCATGGCGACAGCGCCGTCAATCTTCTCCGTGGACTTCTCCTTGTCCGC
>CAJTKW010000157.1 GCA_910577035.1 uncultured Acetatifactor sp. | reverse complement strand
ATTCTGCCGTTTTGTCAGTTGCGATTTGAATTGTTTTACGGATTGCGAACAGAACCCGTATATAGAATAAGTACCCTGTGACTGCCCGGATACTTGAAAAAAGCTGCCGTTTTTCAGACAGCTTTTTTCAGATAGTATATTTCCTAATTTTCAAACATTTCCAGTTCCTGATGCCGGTAGGGTTCCATGCAGTTTTCGTCTTCCGGAAAGCGGTTATGTTTATCCGGAATGATGAGCCGCAGAACGTCCCGCCCGGTTTCACGGACCTTTTTCAGCCGTATGCTGCAGTCCTCATAGATACCGGAAACCATATCGCCGTCATGGAAGGTCTCCCCGCCTTGTACCCGCATACCCATTGTGTTCAGAAGATAGCAGATATGTTCTTGGGGAAGGTTCAGCACCATCTGGAAATCCGGGTGCCGGTATTTTTCCATTCCGTGTGTATGGGCATTGCACAGGTAAGGATAAGGGCCGGGATCGTCAAGGATATAGTGTATGATCCAGTCAACATTTTTTCCCATAATGCCCTCCTACGCCGACAGCATTTCCAAAAATTCCTGCTCAGTCAGGACTTTAACGCCAAGCTGCTCTGCTTTTGCCAGCTTGCTGCCTGCCTTCTCGCCGCAGATCAGGTAATCCGTCTTTTTGGTAACGGAGCTGCCGGGCGTGGCGCCAAGGCTGATGATTTTGGCGTTGATCCCGTCGCGGGTGAAGTTCTCAAGTTTTCCTGTCGCTACAATGGTGCATCCTGCAAATGTGTTGTTCGTTGTTTTGTTCATATTGTTCTCCTCTCCGGATGTCTGTGCATCCAAACCGTTTTCAAAGTGTAATTCTTTCTGTAAGCTGCCCCATAACAGGAGATGGTCCGAATTGCGGAACCACTCATGGAGGTTGCTGCTCATAATGTCGCCAATCCCCTCAAGGCAGGTAAAGTCGAAACGGTCCAGCGCAGCCAGCCTCAGCTCCCGCAGGCTGCCGTGGAAATGTCTGTCCAGTATCCTGCTGGCAGTCCTGCCGATCAGGGGAATGTCCATTGCCACAACAAAGCGTACAAAGGTTGTGCTGCGGCTCTCATTGATGGAAGCAATCAGGTTTTCATAGGATTTTTCACCGAAGCCCTCCAGTGCAATGATCTCATCCCGGTAGCGGTCAAGGTGGTACAGATCCTGATAACCCTTTAAGGCGCCGAGCCGGATAAGCTGGTCCAGCGTTGCCTCGGAAAGCCCCTTGATGTTCATGGCTTTTTTTTCTGCGAAATGCACAAATTTCTGAAGGATGCGGCTGCCACATTCGGGATTGTCACAATGGAGCGTTTCTACCATACGTCCCTTGTCGCCTGCTCTGGAATGGATGCGTGTGGGCTGCCCACAGCAGGGGCAGGTCTGCGGCGTCATGTCCTGATAGTTCCCACGGTCCAGATTTTCCTCCACATGGGGGATGATCATGTTGCGCTTGGAAACCAGAATACGGCATCCGGGGTGCAGCTCCAGTCCTTTGATGAAGGTCAGGTTATGGAGGCTTGCTCTGGATACCTCACAGCCGTCAATCTCC
>CAJTKW010000156.1 GCA_910577035.1 uncultured Acetatifactor sp. | reverse complement strand
CGAAATTAACTGTTGCCATGATCGTTTCCTTTCCAGACTTATCCGTCCCTTTTGTTTTTACTGTAATCACTATATCACCGATCAGTCTGTTTGTCATTATACTGGTAATATAATTTCACAAATAATATCGGCTTCTATCTATTCCACCTTTACCTCCAGCCCGTCCAGCGTAAGCCCCGGTAATCCCACCAGATACCATTTGTCATCCATGCCCATCTCCATGCGGGCAGGAACCCAGACATCATTCAGCCTGAACTCAAAGACCTCCCCGCAGTGGATGCCGCCATAATCGCGCCTGTCACCGTCCTGGTCAGTGTAATGGAAATTGTACCTGCCGCTTTGCTTATCATAAAATAATGTACCCTGTTTCATAAACAGTCCTCCTCTAAAATTTATTCTCATATAATAAGGAGTTCCATTCCCCCTGTTTCCTTGAACTTTTTACACATTTTTCTGTTCTTTTTCCGCTATTTCCGCGCAGACATTTTTCAGAGAGTTAAATGTTACCCTCATCATATTTTGCCATTCCTCCCCGGTCTTGCAGATCACATCCAGCTTATGCACAAGACCCGGCAGATAATGTTCTATGCTCTTTCCATACTCGCCATCCATCTTATCAGCCGAAAACCCTACAGATATTTCTTCCATGCCGGCTTCCATGATGATCTCCACATTTTCCGCAATCGTGCCCAGTATGATCTTTTCAAGCTGATCCGCCGTCTGAAAAAACAGGAAGGTTTCAAATTCATTTCTTGGTGCCAGCACATAAAAAATATTACTCTTATTGACGCCAAACGCCACATCCGCATTCCACTCCTTAAAATAATCCCGGTACTTTTCCATGACCTGCAGGATTTTGTCCCTTTCCACCGCTTTATCTCCGTTCATGCCCTTTCCTCCTGTGTATTCTTAAATTCTGCCTCATATTTTTTCACCAGCCGGTAGAAGCTGTCCTTCTTGAGTCCGGTCAGCGTCATGGCCTCCTTTGCCGAGATCACGCCGCTTTTCCATCTCCCATAGCAGTCCTCCCAGTTCTCCGGATACTCCACACGCGGTCTTCCCAGATGCCTTCCATCCGCCTTCGCCACCTCGATGCCCTGGCGCTGTAGCTCATGTCGCTCCGTCCAGTCCTCATCTGCCACATAAGCGAATACCGCCAGCACAACATCCGTGATGAGCTGCCCCACCAGCTCCTTCGACTGCGTTGTATCCAATATGGGCATGGAAGTCACTTTGATGTCTGCACCGATCTCCTTTGTGATGTGGAACCACTCCTTGTAGATTTCACCATAGTTCCGCCCGAACCGCTTCAGCTCCGTCACCACCAGCAGATCGCCTTCCCGTAGGATGTTGTCCACCAGCGAACGGTACACTGGGCGCTCAAACTGCCTCCCCGATTCTTTCTCCACATAAATGTCGCGCTCGTCGATACCCTCCTCGTCCCGCAGGATGTGTATCTGCCTCTCCGGGTTCTGCTCCCGTGTGGATACCCGCACATACCCAAATTTCTTTGCAGCCATGACAGACCTCCCTTCCGTAAAAATCCGTGTCGCAAAAGGTACTCCGCA
>CAJTKW010000155.1 GCA_910577035.1 uncultured Acetatifactor sp. | reverse complement strand
GGACGGTTATCTGCATTACGCCTCCTTTTTCCGGGAGGATACCAACGATATGGAGGAGTATGCCAGAAGGCTCAGAAGGCTGCAGGACTGGGTGGAGCCTAACGGTACGAAGGTTCTGTTCTTTGTCACGCCGGGAAAGTATGTGCGCGGGGAGACCAATTTCCGAACGGGAATGCCCGTCAATGATCCGGATGCGATTGTGGATGAAATGCTGTTCTATTTAAACCGATATGGGGTGGAGACGGTAGATTGCAGAAAATATATACCAAACGACAGTCTTTCCATTCAGGAAGCCTTTTTCAGGACGGATCATCACTGGACCATTCCGGCGGCCTTTCAGGCGACGCAGGTGCTGGTGGAGCAGATGAACGAAAAATTTGACGCGGGTCTTGACCCGGACGGGTTTTATATGGATCCGGCAAATTATGAGCGGGTGACTTACAAAAGGGGAATGCTCGGCTCCATGGGACGAAAGACGGGGGCAAATTTCAGCGGCCTTGAGGATTTTGAAGCGCTGTGGCCTGTATTTGAGAATAAATATGACAGGCATTGTATGGGCGTGACAGATGTGACCCAGCATTTTCGCGGTTACACGACAGAGTCCCTGATGGATGTGGACGTGCTTTTGGAACACGACGATATTTACAGCGATTCCCAGTATTCGCTTTATCTGAACGGCCTGCGGCCTTATGAGCACATTGTCAATGAGGATAACCCGGACGGCATAAAGGTATTTGCGATCAGGGATTCCTATTTTTCTCCCATGATGGTGTTTTTAGCGCCCATGTGCAGCGAGCTTGACGCCATATGGTCTCTGGAGGAATCGCATGTGCTGGATATAGAGAGCTATGTGAAGGAAAATGAGTTTGATTATATTATCATGGAAATTTATCCTTATAATATTAACGGGGATGCGTTTAATTTCTTTAAGGGGGACTAAGGATGACGCAGGAACAGGAAAGCTTCGGTGCATTTATTCGCGGCTTTTTTCACAACTGGAAGGGCAAAATCTGGTTTTTCCTGAATATGTTTTTTACCATCATGTACCTGATATGGAGAATCTTTTTTACCATTCCTTTTGGGTACGGAATGGTATCTATTGTGGCGGGCATGGTGGTGGAAGTGCTTGGCATGGTGGAGGCCTTTATTCACTTTGCCAATATGTATACGGTGGAGGACTACCCGTTTCCGAAGGATGTGCCGCTTGATCAGTTCCCGGATGTGGACGTTTTTGTCTCGACCTACAGTGAAGAGGTAGAACTGCTTTATAAGACGCTCCGGGGATGTACGCGGATGAAATATCCCGATCCGAAAAAAGTGCATATTTATCTGTGCGACGACGGTCACAGGGAGGAAATGAGAGCGCTGGCGGCAAGACTTGGCGTCAATTATCTGGACAGGGAGGATCACGAGGGAGCAAAAGCCGGAAACCTGAATAATGCGCTGGCGCATTCCCATTCGCCCTATGTGGTTACGTTTGATGCCGATATGATTCCCAGAAGCAATTTTCTGATGAAGACAATTCCTTATTTTGTGGATGCAGAGCTGAGAAACAGGGGCAGAAAAGAGGAGGACAGGATCAAGCTTGGTTTTCTGCAGTCGCCGCAGAGCTTTTATAATCTGGATCTGTTTCAGTTTAATTTGTACTCGGAGTCCCGGATTCCC
>CAJTKW010000154.1 GCA_910577035.1 uncultured Acetatifactor sp. | reverse complement strand
GGGCATCTGAAAGTCTGTAAGGGCTCGGTTCAGATAGTCGTTAAAAGGCTTTATGATGTGGAAAATATCAGCAGCCTTCGCAAGAAAGGCCTGCGCGTCGCCAAGCTCTTCATCCTTTAATGGATATTCCAGATACCAGCTCTTATATTTTAAAAATTCCGCCTGCGGGTGTTCTTTGTCGTATCCTGCGGGTACATTCTTCAGCGAAGCGCCCTGTACCGTGAAATATTTGGTAAAGGCCGGATCGTTGATTACTTTTTCCCATTCTGCTCCGTTTTGCGCAATGTAGTCCCGCACCATGGCCGTGGCGTCCTTAAACATGTCGGCGAACAGGCCGCCGCCCAGAAAGGACTGGTTTCCCGGCTTGATCATCAGATAGTAACCGACGGGAACCGGCAGTTTTCCCATAGAGGAAATGTGGGCCCGAAAGGCCGGATTATAGGGAGACTTATCATGGCTGAACCGGGTGTCCCGCACCAGCTTAAAGGTAAGGCTTTTGGGATCGTTATGCAGGATGCTTGCGTCAAATTTGCCAATGCTGAAAATCATGTTTTGTATCAGCGATTCAAATGCTTCATTGGCCATTTTATATTCTGTTTTGTGGGCGTGATACCATTCGCGGTTGTTGTTTTCGCTCAAATCGGTCAGATACTTTAAAATCAGGGATAAATCCATTTGTTAATACCTCCTCCTTATGCATTATGGACGACTGAAAAGGACGTGCCGTCTAAAAATTTTTGAATGAACGCCTTTAAGCTGGCCGGAGACTGGTAGGTTTTACAGAAAGAAAAATGCTGCGAAAGACCGTCGATATCCTCCATCGCTTCTTTTACCTGCGCCATTGTTTCAGCGGGGACGGCGGAGGTAAAATCCAGCCTGTCAGGGCTGATTCGGTGGTTTTGGATGGCGTAATTAACCCGGTTTGCGCAACGGCATGTCCCCTGTCCGTACTCGCCGCAGTATTCTTTCAGAAAATCCGCCATTTTGCCCCGGATTCTGGATAATCGCTGGCGGTAGGCCTCGGGTGTGATGCCGAGGATATCTCCGGCGATCCGGCTGTCAACCTTGAACATGGTGCCCAGAATAAAGATGCACCGGCTCTCGGCGTCAAGACATTGCAGCATCACATTGGTACAGGACATTTTCAGCTCCTCCGCCAGAATGGAGGCTTCCACATTTTGCGTCAGATCCGGCACATCGTCTGTTTTTGCATTTTGGATGTCGTTTCCATAGAATTCAAAGCTTAAGGGAAATTGGGCAAACATATGCTTTTTATAATTTTTCAAATGATTTGCGGCGATGCTGAATACCCAGGTGGACAAGGCGCTGTCTCCTTTAAAGGAGGACAGATGGGTAATAATTTTCAGCAGAATATCCTGCGTCGCATCCTCCGCATCCGGGAAAGTGCCGAGCATTCTCAGGGAAAGGTTAAAGACCAGATCCTGCACGCTGAGTATGACGGTTTCCAGCGCATCCTTATCCCCGGCAACGGCCTGATCCACCAGTTTTTTCAGTTCTTCGTTCGTTTTCTTATCCATTATCTTCCGTTCCTCCATTCCGAAGCGTTAAGTGCAGGAAACAATTCCATATACGCTTCTGTATTATTAGACAACATTCTTTTGGCTTTGTGACACAAAATATACCATAATTTTATGATACGGTAAATTGGCGGATGGAAAAT
>CAJTKW010000153.1 GCA_910577035.1 uncultured Acetatifactor sp. | reverse complement strand
ACAATGGGGGCTTATTATTTTAGGCACTTAACAATGAAATCTTGCGCAAAATGGCAAAATTTTTCCACCTGTGCGGTTTAGATTAACCAGTTTAACGGCTGGACATTTTCCCACAACGGAGTATATTAGATGTATAATCCGAAGGAGGAATGTCTTTATGAAACTAGAGATAAGCATCAAATTCATTGATGAAAATGGCATGGAAGCAACCAAACCAGTGACGGTGGATACTTCGGTTCCTGATTTTGATGACTTCCATGATGTAAATGATTTCCTGCTGGTCTTCGACCAGCTTGAGAAAGCCGGACTGAAGCTGCGCAACGAGTCATTTTCCACCGCATTGGCCCAATATATGGAAACGATGTCTAAAAAAAACTGCACGGACAGCAAAGCACCCAAAAGACTGCCTCATACGTAATGGAGTCGGAAGCTGGACGGCTCCATCTGCACCTTTCTGCATCGCCTGGCTCCCCTTCGGTCTTCCCGGCAGTCTCCCCAAGGGAACGGCTCCAGACCTTGTCCTATGAGGAGCTTTCCACACGGCTGTGCAGCCTTGTAAGCTACCGCTGTGCCGCAGACATACTGAACCGTATGCTCCACCGCAGCCAGGGGACGGACGGCATCTGCCTGCGGACCCTGGCCGACTCCGTGGACAGGGAAGGGGCCCGGATAAGGGACTTTCAGGAACGCTTTGCTGAAAAAGCCCTAAAGGAACATGGCTTCGATCCCGTCAGCTGCCTTCCCCAGGCAGCCCTCCCATCGGAATACGTTCGCCCAGCCGTGCAGGACATGCCAGAAGAAAAAGTGGCAAAAGCAATCGAGCGCTGCAACGCCACCAGGACGGGACAGGAGCGGGTCGATGCTGCCCGGCTTCCGGGACGGTTGGAAGACCCTGCGGAGACTGCCTATATATCCATCGATGACATCGGCGTGACCCGACAGAAGGAAAGCCGGAAACCCGGGAGCGGACGGGAAACAAAATATGTGGAGAATACAGTCGTCCATGTCGCCCATGGAAGCGGGAGGTACATCCTGGCAGGGGTAGGGATGGAGGGGATGTTCCGCCTCCTCATCGCCTTCCTTCTGTCCAATGGCCTGATGAAGGGCCGGAACCTGGTATTCTTTACAGATGGTGCAAGCAACATCCGCAGCAGCCTGGAAAGGCTGTTTCCATACCGCCCATATACAGTCATCCTGGACTGGTACCACCTGGAGAAGAAATGCCGGGAATACCTGAGCAGCGCCCTGAAAGGAAAGGACATCCGTAACCAAGTGTCCGGGGAGCTGCTGAAATACCTCTGGGCAGGCAACACGGAATATGCGGCGGACTACCTGCTGCATCTGGGCGATGACATCGTAAGGAACAGGGAATGGCTGCAGAAACTGATCCAGTACCTGGACAAGAACTACAGCTATATCCCGTGTTATGCCCTGCGTAAGGAACTGGGACTTAGGAACTCGAGCAATCCCGTGGAGAAGGCAAACGATGTGGCCGTAGCCCAGAGGCAGAAGCATAACGGCATGAGCTGGTCAAAGCACGGGAGCTCTGCCCTGTCACATATCAGGGCAATCTACCTGAATGGCGAGGCAGATACATGGTTCAGGGAAAAAAGGCTCGGATTCCAACTTTCTGCTGATGAAGAGGAATGTGCATAACAGGTATCTGTCATGACAAGTATCTGACAGGTTTATTAAGGTACGGCAGCATTTATACTTTAGGTAGGAATTGGCTGTTAACCAAACCGCACAGGTGGAATTAATTTTGACGGAGGCGATTTATCCTCCGATGCAGGACTTCTCCTGTTCAAA
>CAJTKW010000152.1 GCA_910577035.1 uncultured Acetatifactor sp. | reverse complement strand
GCATCGGCGTGGACGGGAAGGAGCAGGAACAGATCCTTGAAGCCATCCACAGGTGTTACGGAAGGAGGCAGGAGCCGTGAAAGCGTATGGGAGAAACCTCCGCTGGATAGAGGACCGGCAGTACGGGGATGAGATGCACACGGGCATTCCCCTTCCGTCCTCCGGAAAGAAACGGGGGCAGCGCCGGAAACGGTATGAGTGCCCCTTCAAAAAGATGGAGCGCCAGCATTCCAAAAATGAAATCCGGAAGGAGCTGGGCGGGCAGTGACCTGCCATAAACTACCCAATTCCCACTGTGGATATTTGTGTAGTTTATGCCTGTAATTGACTTGCTATTATCGGCGGAAAGAGCGAATATGTGTACTGCCGAAAGGAAAAAACAAGAAAGCGGAGGTACACACCATGAAGAAGATTGAACTTTTTGAAAGAGCCATTGCGGAGCAGGCAGCAAGCCTTAAGGATTGGGGCATCAACCCGACATTGTTTTGGGCATATCGCAACAGCATCACGGCGGGCAACGGCCAGATTGATTTCAGCGAGACCATATGGGACAGCGACATTGAGGAAATCACAAAAACGCTGAAGGAGAATGGCATCAGTGAGTTTACCATCAGCAGCACCTTTTCAAGCCTGATCCCGACCCTTGCGGAGTTTGCAAAGCACGGTTTCCAGATGGCGGGGCTGACCGAGGTAAAGGCAAACTACACGGACTTCCAGACACAGGAGCGGGCAGTCATCCCGGCAATCCGGATGGAATTAAAGGAGGCGTAAGGGCATGAGGGCATACGGTGAACGGGAACATCAGGGGAAATACATCCTTGAGGACTACACATGGTCAAGGAACCACCACCGGGCGGAGACCATCCGCCGGTGGAAACGGAACCTTAAGCGGAAAGCAAGGAAGCACAACAAAATACGCCCGCAGGATTATGCGGGAACCAACGAATAGGAGGAAAATTTTATGGAAGAGAATGTATTAAACCAGGAAGAGGAACTGGAACTGGACAATGAGCAGGAAGCAAGGAACGATGAGATTTACGGTACGGTCTTTGAACTTTGCAAGGTCATGGCAGAAAACCCGGAGCTGGAGTGGGATATGGGCTTCATCGGGGAGATTGCGGACTGTGCCGCCTCCATTTTGGCAAGGCACGGCATCCGGGTGCGTTTCCCTGCGGTGGTGACCAATGAGGACGGCTCACAGTACATTGAGGAATATATCGGCGGGGATGAAACGGAGGAATAAACTACACAATTTCCCCTGCAGATATTTGTGCAGTATATGTTCCGAATCCGCTTGCTATTATCAGCAGAAAGAGCGAATATGTGTACTACCGAAAGGGAAAACACAGAAAGCGGAGGATGAGAAAATGACGGCATTAAAAAATATTATCGACACATGGAACATGATAGAAAAATACGGGATTACAGGGTACGAGGTTTTGGACAGCACCGCAGTTGCAATCCCGGATTCCGAATACGAAAGGCTGCTGGACAGCGTAAAAAACAAAGGGTACATCAGAAACCTGCGCAGGTCAAGTGAGTGGCTGACGGCACACGGTTATCATTAAGAGGAGGATTTTGAAACTGAATATTTCAAGAACGGAGCCGGAAGGCTCTGTATCTTGTACCGATAGATTACGGCTTGCCAGGGGCAGGTCATTTTTTATGCCATCTTTGGGGAGGTGACGCCGGTGGCAATGCGGAAGCTGAAAAAATATAAGCCAACAAAATTCAAAGCAAAGGACAGCCGCTATGACGGGGATGCCGCCGATTTTGCCGTGATGTTCATCGAGAGCCTCTGCCACACCAAGGGGACATGGGCGGGGAAGCCTTTTGAACTGATCGACTGGCAGGAGCAGATCATCCGTGACA
>CAJTKW010000151.1 GCA_910577035.1 uncultured Acetatifactor sp. | reverse complement strand
TGGTCTGCAGGACGGGGATGAAGCTCTTCCCAAACTCAGTAAGTGAGTATTCCACTTTCGGAGGGATTTCCTTGTAAATCTCCCGGTGGAGGAACCCGTCACTTTCCAGTTCCCGGAGCTGCTTTGTCAGCGTGGACTGCGTGATACCGTCAAGGCGGCGCATCAGTTCACCGAACCGCTGGACTTTGTAAAAGGACACATACCATAAGATCAGGATTTTCCATTTGCCTCCGATCACAGACTGGAGCCTGCCCATAGGGACGCAACGGGCAATGGTTTCCTCATTGTTGAATTTATTCTCAGCCATTTCATTCCACCTCTTTCCCCACCAGTATATTCCTGCAGTGGGAAAAAATCAAGATACGGTCATTTCTAATAGATAGTATGAAAAAGTGTACTACCGACTAAAAAAGACAGTACTTGATTTCATGGAGTTTTAGAGGTAATTTAGTGCAAAAGAGGAAAGACACGAGGAGGAATGAAAGATGCACTATACAGGAACCATATGGAGGCCGCCCTATGAGGCATCTTCCCTGTTATTGGAAGTCACCGCAGGCTGTACGCACCACAGATGCAAATTCTGTACGCTTTACGCAGACCTGCCGTTCCAGTTCAGGATGTCACCGATGGAAGATATAGAGGCGGACTTGAAAGAGGCACAGAAAATGTACCGCCGTTTTATGGGGAGGAAGGTGTCACGGACTTTCCTGACAGGGGCGAACCCGTTTGTGCTGAAATATGACAGGCTGATGGAGATTGCGGGACTGGTACACAAATATTTTCCGGGGATGGAGACCATCGGCAGTTTTGCCAGGGTGACGGATATTACCCTGAAATCAGATGAGGAGCTTGCAGCCCTGCATGGGGCCGGTTATGACGGGCTGACAATCGGCATCGAGACGGCGGATGACGAGGCGCTGCGGTTCATGGATAAAGGATACCTTGCGGCAGACATTCTGGAGCAGTGCGGGCGTCTGGATAAGGCAGGCATCCGCTACAGCTTTTTCTATCTGACGGGCATATCCGGCGCAGGGCGCGGGGAGGACGGGGCAAAAGCCACCGCCGCTGTATGCAATAAACTTCATCCTTTGCTGGTCGGCGCAAATATGCTGACGATATATCCCAATTCAGGGCTTTATCAGGAAATCCGGCGTGGGAACTGGAAAGAGGAAAGTGAGACAGAAAAGTACAGGGAAGTCAGGGCATTGGTGGAAGGGTTGGAAATCCCCACAGAGTTTGCGGCGCTTGGCGCTTCCAATGCCTTTCAGCTTCATGGTGTTTTACCGGAAGATAAGAAGAAACTGCTGGCTTTCCTTGATGATGTCATAGAGAATGTGGGCGAGGACGAACTGCGGCGTTACCGTGAGAGCGTCCATCATCTGTAGGGAGGTGGTTCAGTTGCATTTTACGGGAAGGACGTGGAGGCCGCCCTACGAGGCGAATTCTGTCATCATACAGGCAACTTCCGGCTGCACATACCGGAAATGCCGTTTCTGCAGCCTTTATAAAGGCGAGTGTTTCCGTATGTCACCATTGGAGGAGTTCGAGGAAGATCTGGCAGAGATCAAAAGCTACCAGCCATATGCAAGACGCATCTTCTGGACGGGGGCGAACCCGTTTGCCATGAGCTATGAGAATTTGAAGCTGCGGGCGCTCACGGTAAGGGATTACCTCATCAAGTGCCAGACGATGGCCATGTTCGCAAGCATAAGGGATATCAGGGACAAGGAAGTGTGGCAGCTTAAGAAGCTCCGGGCAATGGGGATAAACGGTCTGAGCATCGGGACGGAGAGCGGGGATGATGATACGCTTACACTGGCGGCCAAGGGGTACACGGCGGCTGACATTTTAGAGCAGTGCCGGAAGCTGGACGAGGCGGGGATTGAATATTATTTTGTCTACATGACCGGGCTTGCGGGGAAAGGC
>CAJTKW010000150.1 GCA_910577035.1 uncultured Acetatifactor sp. | reverse complement strand
AACCTGACCAGGTCTCCCCTTCTATATAGATTGTGTAGTCTCGGAAACTCTCAAGCCAGTATTTATCAGCATTTCCCAGTCTCCCAAACCATACTTTCACCCCTGATTTTTTGTAACATTTGGCCTTTTTCATTCCAGACATAAAAATTTTATCTTTTTTCAAAAAAACTATTGACAAATCCCCAAAAATGTGCGGCCGATTTCGCTGTAGTTCAAGCGAAATCGGCCCCTTTATTGTGAAAGCAATCCGCGCTTCACAAATCACAATAAAGGAGGACACATTTATGTTCAAACCCGAACTATGGCAGAGCCAAGACGAGTATAGAACCATCGTTAAAACTTACGGCAGACGCCTTTCACGAAACCCCAAATACGCTTTCAAATCCTATGAAAAAGAGTGCCGGAAACTCCTGGGACTCAACCTTGATGCCATCGCGGATTTCATCCCCGGCTTTTATTCCGCTTCCGGGCGTCCCGCTAAAAATCAGGCGCAGATCCTGCGTTCCCTCATCCTTTTTGTCCTGCTCTTTAACCGCACTTCCGCCAGGACCAGCCTCACTACATGGGTAAGGGAAACCCTTCCCGGCTCCATAGCCCTTACTGTTCTGGTCGGCTGTACTTCCTCCGACCAGCTGCCTCCCCTTGGCTCCTATTACGATTTCATGAACCGCTTCTGGCTGGCTTCCAGGGATATCTATTCCCGTACCAGCCTCCTTCCTGCCGGCAGGAATTCCAGGAAACCGGACAAGATCATCGGGACCGACGGCAAACTTGTTGAGGACGATAATCCTGCCCTCTCCGCAGCTGATATCGTAAAAAGGATTATGCACGGCTCGCCTGCCTGTGATAATCCTGAAGCTGCCCTCCAGAAGCTCTTTTTCTTCCTTGCCGTCCTCCCTTCCATGCAGCGTGGGCTGGTTGACGCCACAAGCCTCACTGTCTCCGGCGATGGTACTGCAGTCCCTTCCCATGTCTCCCCTTATGGGCACCACCCTGCTTCCTGCCTGCGCTCCTGCCCTTTCCGCGATGGCTGCGGGCGCCACTATTCCGACCCTGACGCGGGATGGGGCTGGGACAGCGACAATAAATGCTGGTATTTCGGGCATACCCTTTATATGCTCTGTTCCAGAAATGCAAAGTTCAAGGTCGAGCTCCCTCTTCTCATGAACTTTACCGGCGCAAGGCGGCATGACAGCAAAAATTTCCTTTATGCCATTGATGATTTTGGCCGTAATACCTACGGGCTTTTCCCACGGAATATCTGTCTTGATTCTGCCCATGACAATCTGGCAACTTACCGCCTCCTGGAACGTTGGGGTATCAACGCCCTTATCGATATCAATGGCCGCGCAAAGTCATCTGACAATGCCCCTGATGACATTACTTTCGACAAACAGGGACACCCTGTCTGCCGGGCCGGCCATGGGATGGTCTCCTGGGGTAATGACCCCGTAAAGGATGCACATAAATTCCGCTGTCCTCTGAAATGCGGACATATTGACTCCTGCCCTTTTGCCGCTTCCTGCTCCCCAGGAAGCTATGGGCGCACAGTCTATATCAAGAACCATGCTGACCTGAGGTTCCATCCCCGCATTCCAAGGGACTCACAGCAATATAAGGATATTTACAGCGAGCGGACTGCCTGTGAGAGGGTCAATGACCGCGTCCTGAATGATTATTCCCTGCAGTATCTGATGATACGGGGAAAGGATCATTTTTCCTTCTGGGCCATGCTCATAGGCATTTGCATACATCTTGATGCAAGATATAAAGCCGGCTTTCTGGCCTCTGTATAAGCGGTAAATATGCTGGTACATATATTCTTTCACCTGTCAAAATATATTTCTGACAGGCTTGTTTGCCATGTCTTTTTTTCTGATTGCACCCAACAGATTACCCTGTATTAAACATACTCCCTCTCCCTTTGCAAAAAGCATTTTTCATATGGCACCCTTTTTATACCTACTTTGTGGATTTCCGAGACTACACAATAAAACGACACATCTTCCAACGGGTTTTCACCGGTATGATCAG
>CAJTKW010000149.1 GCA_910577035.1 uncultured Acetatifactor sp. | reverse complement strand
GCGATCATTCACCGGTGCAGGGTGTGCGGGAGCTTCAGCTCCAACCGTGTGGCGGCAGACGATAATCCCATGAAACTGATGTCCATCGCCATGAAACCGTTGGCAATGCCTCCGTTTCCCATCGACCGCATTGAAGAAATGACGCGGCTTATGGGGGGAGACGGCAGGATGCAGTGATTTTCAGGGAAGCGAAGGACTGCTCAGGGCTTTTTTCAGAATGGATCGGGGAGGACTTACATTTTATAACGGAATGTAAGTCCTCCTTTTCGTCTTTGCGGGAAATGCTGATAAAAGCGTTTCCCGCAAGCCAACTTGTTGGCTTTGGGATTTAGTCGCAAATTGCGGCTTGCAGCCTTTGCCTGTTCCCTGTATAATGAAAACAGAAATCTGCCTGTGGGGCGTAGACGGGGGTATCCATGAAGGTACAATGTGACTATTGCGGACAGATGATTCCGGAGACGGAACAGAACTGTCCTTACTGTGGAGGAGCAAACAGTAAAGTAAAGAGGGCAGCCAACGGCATCCCTGCTACCATAGCGGAGCTGAAGGCTTACTGTGGGGCGCATCACCTGCCGCTGGATGACATGCGGGTGTTTATCGGGGAGAATTACCAGGGGGCGAAAGCCTTCGGTATCTATCAGGATCCGGCCACCGGCAATTTCGTGGTGTATAAAAATAAAGCCGACGGCTCCCGGGCCGTGCGCTATGAGGGAAATGACGAGGCGTACGCAGTCAATGAGCTGTATATGAAGATCAGGGAGCGGGTTGGCACGCAGAAGGCAATGCGTTCCCGGCGGCAGGCAGGCGGAACCAATTCGGATTACGGCTCAGGGGGATCCGGGGGCAGGAGAGGCGGTATGCAGAGAGTCCCGTTACTATCCACATTTCTGATTATCTTTGTGGTAGGGATATTTCTGGCTGCCGGGCGGATGGGGCCTGGCAGAGGATACTATACCTATGAAAACACTTCTTATTACTATGATACGTCGGACTGGTATGAATGGGATGACGATTTCGGCTGCTGGTATCCGACTTATGTGGATGCCGAGCTGAAAAGGAATTACCGGGAGTATTACGAATCAGAGAATTGGGACACCGACAGCGGGACGGAAAATTTCAGCGATTCGAAATATTACCGGGAGTCGGAGGAGAAAGGGGAGAATGACTGGAATAACGACTGGGATGACGACTGGGACGATGACTGGGACTGGGATGACAGCTACGATGACTGGGATTCTGACTGGTGACGGAACAATTGACTGAATAAGTTGACAAAACAGTGTTCAAAGGTTATTATGATATAGTCAGGCAGACCCGCCTGAACAATATACCTTATGAGGAGGATTTTTAAAATGCAGAAGTATGAAAACGCGTCGTCAGGTCTGAAGATGGTATTTATTGGCGCCATCGGTGCAATCATCTGCGGAGTGATTTTAATCATTCCCATTATCGGCACGATTATCGGCGGAATCGGAGGGCTGGTGTTTCTCATCCTGTCCCTGATCGGTCTGTACAAGGCCGGGGCGGACATTGACGGCTGCAAGAAGGCGTTCATGTGTAACATCATCAACCTGGTAGTATCTGTTCTCAAGACTTTCCTGGGAGCGGTGCCCGTGCTGGGACTGCTTCTGAATCTGGCAGGCTATGTGTTGACCTTCCTGGTGGTTTACCTGGTATGTTCATCCGTGGCTGCGGTTATGAGGGATATGGGGCATGCAGATATAGCGTCCAACGGAGAGCTGGTTTATAAGATCAATTTCGTGTGCTATATAGCAACTATCGTGCTGTCCATCCTTGCCGTGATTCCTTTGGTGAATATTCTTGCCGGCCTGGCAAGCATTGTCGTTTCCATTGTGATACTTGTTGCACAGATCCTGTACATGATTTTCCTGTACAAGAGCTCCAACGCATTGGCAGCATAGGAAACGGTGGCAGGATCCGTAAACGGCGGCTGCCGAATCAAATTCCTGAGCCGGTATTTGCGCAGCGAGGAATAAAAGTTTATAAAAATATGTATATATTTATGCCGGGCACAGAATTGTGTCCGGCATATTGTTGTGTCACAGTTAAAAATAAACCACCGGCTATGCCGGTGAGTCCCCAGATGCTT
>CAJTKW010000148.1 GCA_910577035.1 uncultured Acetatifactor sp. | reverse complement strand
ATCCGTGGTCACCGGAGGTTCAGAGGGCTTTTCCTGTAAAGCATCCTTTTTAGTGGAGCTGTCGGAAAGGCTCGTGGTGGAGCCGGTTTCATCCTCGGAAACCACCGTCTGGGTATTGTCGGAGGCCGTGCCCTGGATCTGGGTGCTTTCCTTTGCTGCGGCATCAGGGAGGCTGGTGTCCGTGCTAGGGTTTTCCTCCCAGGTATCCGTCCCGCCGGAGGCTTCCGTGGAAGCGGGGATGAACTCCCTTTCCGGCTCCCGCGTCAGGAACCAGGCGCCCGCAAGCACTGCGACGCAGAGTGCGGATAAGCCGCAGATGGTAAAGGTTCTTTTTCTGTCAGTAGGTTTGTTCTTTTTCATAATATAGGACTCCTTTCATCGTGTTTGCATTATAGAACTTGGAATGGAATCTGCTTTGATTCCATTATATACGCATCAAAAGGCGGAATGCCAACAGCATCCCCATCAGTATTTTGTGTTATGGGAACCGGTCAGCGTGATATGCTGCGTAATGGGCGGGAACAGTTCCCCGAACATGCGGATCTGAAAAATGGCATCACAGGTCACCACATATTCGATCTTGTCGGAATACTGGTTGAACTGCAGGCTGATGTTCTCCACCCTGTAATCTTCATTGGAAAGCCGTATCCTTTCTTCCATCCCGTTTATGAAGCCGGCCCGCAGAGCCTCCTGGTAGGCGGAACTCAGGTGCAGGTCAGACATGTAGGAGTCAAGGTTCGCCTCCCTCTGGGAATGGAAGGTATCCGCATAGATGCGGGCGCTGACATTGTTCAGTTCCATCTTGGCTGCATTGCGGATGTTCATGCAGTTGATCTTGACGGAAGCGAACAGCAGCAGGAATGACATCAGCATGATGATTGCCAGAATCACAAAGATCGTGAAAAAGGACAAGTCTCCACGTTCATTCCGGATGGTCTTCTTGTACATGGCATGCCTCCTTATTTCCAGTAATGTTCGCTGACGCCGGCCCCCTGGGCGCGGACGTTGATGGGAACGAGGTTGAATTTCCAGAATCCGCCAAGGTAGCAGCGCCCCGTGACGGTAACGTAAAAGGGTGTGCCGATCTGGATGCGGCCTGTGTTGCCGGGGCCGGATACCTGGTAGGAGAGCCCCTCGACACCGCTTATCTCGCTGGAGAGGAAGGAGAAAAGGGAGTCGGTCTCGCCGCTGGTGCCGCCGTTGAGCTGGATCTGCTTCACGAGCTGGTCCGCCATATGGTCCATTTCCTGTTTGGTGGAAATGATGTGGAATACATTGATGATGAATGTGATCAGGACCACAGCCACCAGGATGTAGACAAAGCTGCTGATATAAGAGGAATCTCCTCTTTCGGACAGCAGGAGCCGTTTCAGTTTCTTTTTCAATAGGACACCTCCCGGATGATAAAGAACGCAGGCGGGAAGCCGGGGTGGGGCTTTCTGCCTGCGTTTCTTATATGGCGGGCCGCATATGGGAAATGTCGTGCCCGTCTGTGTATGGATTATCACGATACCAATTCTAGCATATGGGATTTGCGCTGTAAATCGCAATGATGTGCCAGTTTGGGAAAGTTTAGTGCCAATGTTGTGCCAGTGGTGCGGATAGGGCGGAAATGGTGTTTTTCTTAGGATCAGGGAACCAGCGGCAAAAAATTTAACAAATTTGTTCCTTGTATTAAGAAATGTTTTTGGGTATACTAAAGATACATATGAAAGAAAGAGGTGAGTTGTATGAGTCCAGCACAGCAGGCTTTGGATTATCGGAGAGAAATAGATGAAAACCAGAAACAGGTACGGGAAATGGTAATGGAAAGCTACCATGACATTGCAGCGGGAAAGGGCCGGGACTCCAACGAATTTTTTGACGAACTGGAGAAAAAGTATTCCAATGACAGAATATAAGGTGATTACCCTGCCGTTGGCAGAGGAGGACATAGCAGATCAGACGGACTATATTGCTTATGAACTGAAGTCTCCAGAAACTGCAGTTAATATGGTAAGGGGATTTCGGAAAGCAATTAGCAGCCTTAGCCTGTTTCCACAAAGCCATGAATTGGATGAAGACGAAGAACTGGCGGCATATGGGATCAGGAAGACATATCATAAAAATTATAAGATTTACTTCCTGATTGACGAGGAGGAACATACCGTATACATATTAAGAGTT
>CAJTKW010000147.1 GCA_910577035.1 uncultured Acetatifactor sp. | reverse complement strand
GCGTTGCGAAGCAGCAAAAACCCCTGCAAATCCGTGCGCATCCGCCGGAGGCTCTGAGGAAGCGATGATTTAACCAGCGATTCCTTAGATACTGCGGAGCGGAATCATAGAGGTTAGGGAGGAATATTTTGGAACAGTTGAATAAACCGGAGGTTCTGATCCTGGCGATTGAGACCTCCTGTGACGAGACAGCAGCATCTGTGGTGAAAAACGGCAGAGAGGTGCTGTCAAATGTTATTTATACGCAGATTGCCCTGCATACCCGGTTTGGCGGTGTTGTACCGGAGATTGCCTCCAGGAAGCACATAGAAAAAATAAACCAGGTGATAGAACAGGCCTTGCAGGAGGCGAAGGTTACTCTGCAGGACATTTCGGCCATTGCCGTGACGAACGGTCCCGGTCTGGTGGGGGCGCTGCTGGTGGGAGTGGCGGAGGCCAAGGCAATCAGCTTTGCCGCAGGGATTCCTTTGGTGGGAGTGCACCATATCAGCGGACATATCAGCGCCAATTATATTGAGCATAAGGAGCTGGAGCCGCCCTTTGTGTGTCTTGTGGCTTCCGGCGGTCATTCCCATCTGGTGGTGGTGAAGGATTATGGGCAGTATGACATCATCGGCAGGACCAGGGACGATGCGGCGGGCGAGGCCTTTGACAAGGTGGCCAGGGCCATTGGCCTGGGTTATCCCGGGGGGCCCAAGATCGACAGTCTCTCTAAGGAGGGAAATCCTGATGCCATTCCTTTTCCCAGAGCCAGGGTGGCCGAAAACGAATATGATTTCAGCTTCAGCGGATTAAAGTCCGCGGTATTGAATTATCTGAATTCCTGCCGGATGAAGGGGGAAGAGGTGAACCGGGCGGATGTGGCGGCTTCCTTCCAGAAGGCAGTGATTGACGTGCTGGTGGGGCATTCTTTGCACGCGGTGAAAGCGTATGGATATGATAAGTTTGCCATCGCCGGGGGAGTTGCCTCCAATTCCTCCCTGCGGGCGGCCTTTGAGCAGGAGTGCGGAAAGAGGGGAATTGCTTTTTACCATCCCTCCCCGGTTTTGTGTACGGACAATGCCGCGATGATCGGCGCTGCCGGCTATTATGAATTTATCAGGGGAATAAGGCACGGGTACGATCTGAATGCCGTCCCCAACGCGCCTTTGTAATGAGGGCGGAGGAAAAGGTATACCATGAAACAGGCTGCGGAGCAGTTATGAACGGCTGTCCGGAAAGGTGTTGCGGGAGGAGAAGCAGGATGAAGAAACGTTGTACCGCTATTGTACTGGCGGCAGGCGGCGGCAGGCGCATGAACAGCACCGTGGCAAAGCAGTTTATGCCTTTGGGAGGCAGGCCGCTGCTTTGGTATTCCCTGCAGGCGGTGGAGCGGTCGGGGATCATTGACGACTGTATTCTGGTAACGGGGAAGGACGATATTTCTTATGTGCGGCGGGAAATCGTGGAGAAGTTTGGCTTTGATAAGGTAGACCTTCTGGTGGAGGGCGGCCGGGAACGGTGGGAGTCGGTGGCAAATGCCGTAGCCGCCCTGGCTTCCCCCGGCAGGCGGGTTCCCAACCGGGACGGGTATGTGTTTATCCACGACGGCGCCAGGCCTTTCCTGAATGAGGAAATTCTGGGGCGTACCTATGAGACGGTGAAAGCATATCAGGCCTGTGTGGCGGCAATGCCTTCCAAGGATACCATGAAGCTGGCAAATGAAGAAGGCCTCGCGGTGTCCACGCCGGACAGAGGGCATCTGTGGAGTATACAGACGCCGCAGGTTTTTGACGTGAAGCTGATTGTGAAAGCCTATGGGGCGCTGCGGGAAAAGGCGGCGAGAGAAGGCTTTGAAGCCGTAGCGGTCACCGATGATGCCAGTGTGGTAGAGCTGTTTACGGATTGTCCGGTTAAGCTTACGGAGGGCAGTTATGAGAATATTAAGATCACCACGCCGGAGGATATGAAGGTGGCGGAGGTGTTTCTGGCAGATAAACGGTACAGGAAGTTCCGCCTGCCTGACAGGCTGAATAACCGGCCGGCAATTCCTGCTCAGACCTGTATTCGGCTGAGAAAAGCAAGGGGACAAATAAGGGAGAGAAGGCTTGAACCCAGATGCCGAAGTTTTTTTGTAAAAAGTTGTTGACAGACGGAATTCTTTTTGCTAGAATAACTTTTGCCGTACAAATCACGGCAACGCTTGGAGAGATATCGAAGTGGTCATAACGAGGCGGTCTTGAAAACCGTTTGTCCGCAAGGGCGCG
>CAJTKW010000146.1 GCA_910577035.1 uncultured Acetatifactor sp. | reverse complement strand
CAACTATCCCACCCAAAAAGCAGTGGATATCCTGAATCAGTGAAACTCAATTGCTTTGAACGCTGACAACTGCATATTTAATCAGCATTTGCGAAGTTTTTCCTTCTATCTATTTTCACACCCACCTGGTGAACAGATTATAGTATAAAACCGCCAGATATGGTATCATCTTTATTGAGAATATCGTCAATATCACATACTGAAGGAGAGCAGTTTTATGAAACCAACACATTTCCAGATTGAATTCACTAATGAACGTATTATTCCATCAGGAGGGCTTACCCTGGTGGGTTATCTTCTGGATAACAGTGGCTTCATTGACCGCCTGAATATGCAGGATATTACCGGCAGGCGCTCCGGACATCAGATTAAAAATGGTGATATCCTTGGCTCCTATATCGGATGCCTGTGCATGGGAAAGCCTGATTTTGAGGCAGTCCGTGAGACGGATGACGACCCGGAATTCTTCTGCCAGGCAATGGGGATTAAACGGATTCCATCACCGGAAATTCTTCGCCAGAGAATGGATGAGATTGGCCGCTCTATGCGCAGTACACTTCTATGGGAAAACACGAACCTGCTTGTAAAAAACCACGTTTCCCCGTCAAAAATCCCCTGTGGCTTTATCCCCGTTGACATGGATGTAACGCCCTGTGATAATTCAAAAACCAAAAAGGAAGGCGTTTCCCGTACTTACAAGGGATGCGACGGGTATGCCCCAATGATGGCTTATTTTGGCCGGGAAGGTTATCTCATTAACTGCGAGTTGCGCAAAGGGAGCCAGCACTGCCAGAAGCATACGCCCGAATTTCTCAGGGAGACCATTGACGCATGCAGAAGGGTCACGAAAGAGCCTCTTTTGTTCCGTCTGGATTCCGGAAACGATTCTACAGAGAACATCGGTATTTTTCTGGAAAACGGGTGCTCTTTTATAACCAAACGCAATCTCCGCAGAGAAAGCAAAGAAGGATGGCTGCAGGAACTGAAAGATAAATGTCTGGATATCACCAGTCCACGGGATGGGAAGACCGTTTATATAGGATCTACCTGGCGTGATATTTCCTATGCTGGTTCCGATGGAAAAAAGCATCCATTTACGATCCGTACCGTGTATGAAATAATAGAACGCAGCATCGACAAACGGGGACAGTATCTTTTTCCGGCAGAGGTGGAAGTCAACATGTGGGATGTCAATGTGGATTTTACTGACCGGGAAGTAATTGCCCTTTATCATGCGCATGGGGAAAGCGAACAGTTCCACAGTGAGATCAAGACGGACATGGCTCTGGAACGGTTCCCGTCTGGGAAGTTCGACACAAATGAGCTTGTACTGGAACTTGCGATGCCTGCCTATAACATCCTGCGTATGATTGGTGACGAGAGCATCGGTCCGGCCCATCCCATGAAGCACCCTGTAAAAAGACGCCGGATAGGGACGGTCATTAAGAATCTGGTAATGATGGCATGCCATATCACCAGGCATGCGCGGAGAACAAAGCTTGGACTGGGCAGAAGCAATATATGGCGGAAAACGTTTCAGAAAGTATATCTGTCGTTCAGCTGTTTATAACCCAATAGTCCATTTACAGATACAATGACATTTAGCCCGCCATGACCAGCTGTTATGCAGGTGGTCTGGGGTTCTGTGTGCTTTTCAGGGAAAATTCATTGTCCAGGTCCGCTGGTGGAAGGAAATCCTCTAAAGCTGCTTTTATATGACCAATAAATACTGGCCCTCTTTACGAATGCTGGTTAAATATGTAGTTGTCAATGTGCCGGGACAATAAGTCTCACGGATTCAGGTTATTAATCCAAAAACGATACTGTACGCCAGAATGCACCATGGCTTTCCCAGCACAATAATCGCGGCAAATTTCTTCAGTCCCTTCCGGGTCAGGCCGGAAAAATAGCAGAAAAAATCATCCGGGAACAGCGGAAGCACCATCCCCAGAAAGAGCAGAACGGTGTACGATCTGCTCCTCCCCGCCCATTCCGAATATTTCTCATATTTGTCTCTCGGAAATATGCTCTGAACCAGAGAGGTTCCATACCTTTTTGCAAGGGCGAAGGCAATTACGGACCCCAGCGAAATGCCGATATAGTCGCACCAGAAACCGCCTGCGCTTCCGAGAAAACCCGGCAGCACCGGAACAACCACCTGAAGCGCCTGAAGCGCGACAAGTATGACCGGGGCAAACGCACCGAAGCCCCGGACATACTGCTGCAGCGTCTCCACCGAATGAAATTTTCCGTCTAAATACGCCTTGCTCAGACCGGCAAGCAATACCATACAGAGAATCAGAAATCCAACCGTTAATATTTTCTTTGTGTTCATACTGCGCCTCCTGTTTCTTAGTTTAGCTGATCTCT
>CAJTKW010000145.1 GCA_910577035.1 uncultured Acetatifactor sp. | reverse complement strand
TTTACTGGGGAGTGATGTGGCAGGCAGGCATGAAGCAGTCTTTGGCTATCATCCGTTGGTCTTAGTGGCGACACTTCTTTTGACAGTGGCGACCATATGGATTTCCGCATGGATGCCAGCCAGAAAATTAAGCAGGCTGACGCCGCTTGAAGCGATTAAAAATACAGGCGAATTACAGTTAAAGCGTAAGAAAAAATCTCCGCTGCTTACCTGTCTTTTTGGATTGGAAGGAGAATTGGCAGGCAGCGCATTGAAAGCACAGAAAAGAGCCTTACGGACAGCATCGCTCAGTCTGATATTCTCTTTTCTTGCCTTTACCATGATGCAGTCCTTTTTTGCACTTTCAGGAATCAGCACAAGGGAAACTTATTTTGAGCGTTATCAAGGTGTATGGGATATTATGGTTACAGTAAAGGATACGGATGTGAATTCTTTTCGTGAGGCAAAAAAACTGCAGGAAATTTCCGGAATAAGAAGTGCCATTGTGTATCAGAAAGCAATGGCAAAAAGAATCATTGCGGAGGATGAAATAAGCGAAGATATGAAATCCTTTGGCGGTTTTGCCGCAGCCGGGGATAATTATGTGAGAAAGACGGATGGGGGATGGCTTGTAAATGTTCCCATTGTCATACTGGATGATGCGAGTTTTTTAGCGTACTGTGAACAGATTGGCATCACGCCGCAGCTTAGTGGGGCAGTCATATGGAATCAGATACGTGATGTTACAAATCCGGATTTCAGGCATCCACGATATATGCCCTATGTGAAAGAGGAAAATGCGGTAAGCATTTTAAGACAGTCCGGCAGGGAAGAGAATGCCAACGTAAACTTAACAGATGTTTACGTGGAGATCCAGGTTTTGTCCTATACGGAGAAAGTGCCTGTTTTAAGGGAGGAGTATGCAACGCTTGATTATTATGAACTGGTGCATTTTATTCCCGTATCTTTATGGAAAGAAATCAAGGGGCAGATTGGAGGCAGCGAAGAGGATACCTATATCTGTATGCTTGGCAGGGAAAGTGTGACATCAGAGGAATTGGATGCTTTGCAGGGGCAGGTGGACAGCCTGCTTGCGGGAAACTATAAAACAGAAAGTGAGAACCGTATTCAGGAAGCAGAGGCGAACGATAAACAGATACAGGGAATGATGACGATATTTGGCGGTTTCTGTGTCCTGCTTGCGGTGATTGGCATTGGAAATGTATTTTCCAATACGCTGGGCTTTGTCCGTCAGAGAAAAAGGGAATTTGCAAGGTATATGTCTGTTGGAATGACACAGGGTGAAATCAAAAAAATGTTCTGCGTGGAGGCGCTTACCATTGCAGGGCGTCCGATTTTAATCACCCTTCCACTTGCGGTTATTACAGTGGGGTATTTGCTGAAGATAAGCTATGTTGAAGTGGGAACATTTCTTGCCGAAGCGCCACTCATTCCGATTCTGATTTTTATGCTGGCTATCTGGGGAATTGTGGCATTTGCATATTATCTTGGCTGGCGTAATATACGTAAAATCAACTTAGCTGATGTTTTTCGGGATGATACAATGATGTAAAATGCGATGAAGACGAAGAGCCGATGAACTTATGAGTAATTGTATTGCTTCAGCAATCAGGGAAAAGTGTCGGCCCAGCGGCGGCCTCGCTGCCGGGCTGACAGGTTATGATGGATTTATTCTCCCGCTGGAGCCGTATAGTGCGCCTGCACTGCCGGGGGAAGCTCGTCATACCGTACCTCGCTCCAACCCAGGACGCCACGAATCGGCATGACGGTCAGACGGATAAAGGCCCCTTCCTTCAGTTCTCGGGAGGTTCCGAAGGTGATCTCCTTCTCGCTGCCCTTTTCATCATAGGCCGTCAGCGTGTAGGAATAGGGAAGATTGCCTTTCAAGCTGATCACGCCTCCCTTCGCCTCCACCTGCTCTACCCTGCTGTTGTCGATTTGAGAATAATACTCGGCGCTGCCGGATCCGGAGAGGAACCATGCGCAAAATCCGATCAGGCCAATGAGCAGAACAGTGGCGGCACCTATTGCAATTTTTATTTGTTTCTTCATGATGTTTTACACTCCTTACCAACCTTTTTTTGTGATAACCTGTTTGGGCTTCTTCGCTGTCTTTGGGACCACGCTCTTTTTAGCAGTCACCACAAAAACAGCGGAAACCAGCAGGGCAACCAATAGACTGAACATACAGACGAACGGATTCCAGTGTACAGCCTCGTCATAGCTGCGGTATCCAACCAGTCCCATACTTGCGGTCACGGGATACCAATTTGCCAGGTTCATATTCCCCGCCGCGAACATCCCACCGTAGCCATAGACAAAGGCCACAACCGCCCCAATCAGATGCCCGTTGGGAATCCGGGCGGCGATAGCGATAATCGGCAGGACTGCGATATAGAGGAACAGGCAG
>CAJTKW010000144.1 GCA_910577035.1 uncultured Acetatifactor sp. | reverse complement strand
CTGAATCTTACCGGAAGGATTTTTCCTCCATGGACACAGAAAAATTTACAGCCTCCGATATTGTTTCAGGTGCCTGCCGCCAAGCCTTGGGAGTTGGTGGCGTATGTACCGTTTGGCGGCTGGAATGACTGCCCGGAAGTGAAGGAAATGACAGCAATCTGTAAATACTGGTATGAAAAGTACGGGGCGGTACCGGTATCGATTACCCATGATGAAATGGAGATGCACGTGCCCTCGCCGGTGGCGGAGCAGGACGCCCTTCAGGTGGCAAAGGAGCATTTTGCATTTACGACGGACCGGGTTTTCCAGTGCACGGATCAAGGTACTTTGTCCGAATTGGCGGCATGTATTGCAGCATCGGAAATCTGGTATTTCTGGTGGGATTAAAGGGAGAACGGAATATGGCGACATGGGTGACACATCTGATGGTGGCGGACGGAGTGCCAATGCCATGAATTACTGATTGGAATGTGCGATGAAGCGCACCTGGAGGGATATAAATGAAAATACAGACAATAGAAACTCCGAGACTGTATCTGCGAAGCTTCGAAAAAGAGGACGCGCGATTTGCGATCAGTATTTGGAACGACCCTGAAATGGGCGAGTATTTGGCTGACGAGGCCATGGAAGAGATCGACGAGGATTATGTCAGGGAAATAGAGGCATTACCCGAGGACGAGGACTGCTGTTATCTGATTTCCGAATTGAAGGATACACGTATAAGAACAGGAACCTGCAGCTTTATGGTGAGCGATAACGGAAGGACTTACGATATTGCGTACTGCGTTCACAGAGATTACTGGAGAAACGGATACGCCACAGAGGCTGCAAAGGGCATGATCGATTATGCCGTCAGGCAGGGAGCAAAAAAGATTACTGTAAGAGTCAATAAGGAAAATATTGCTTCGAATAAGGTCGTAAGAAAACTGGGCTTTCAGGTGACAGGAGAAAGCACCTATAAAAAGCGCGGCACGGAGAAAGAATTTTCGGATTATTTGTATGAATTGCAGGTGTAATCTCCGGTTTATCGATCAAATAAAAGTCCAAAACAGGGCATCGGAGAATTTTTTCAGGGGGAAGAGGGTATGAGCAGTGAAGCTTATGATGAAAAATCGGTAATTCGTAATATCATTATTTCAAGCCAGCACCTGGATACAAGAAGCTCTGACAGTATTGAGGAGATTGTCTCGGACATATGCGGTTTGCAGTATGATCCGAATCCAACGATCCACCTGAACCATTATATGATGCTTTGGAACAGAAAAAAGGACTTTGCCGTGGAGGATCTGGATGCGGCAGCCTATCAAGAGTTTAATATTACGGAAGCTTTTGCCTTCAAACGCAATATGTTTTTTGTCCCCGCCAATGAATTTGCAATTTACCGTGCCGCCCTTAAAAGTGTTGTAAGATGGGGCGCCTCGGATGAAAGCTGGTTAGCGGCGGCAGACACACCGGACGACCTGGCTGCGGAGGAGGAATTGAAGAGAGGGCTGAGGGATCGGCCGGGTATGACCACCGGCCAAATCTGGGAGTGTCTGCATTTATCAGAGGAATGGGATGCGTACATAAAGGGGAGGAAAGCAGGTGACCTCAGCTTTGAGCTGCCCATATTCCGTGCCTTTTACCGGCTGAAGCGCAGGACGGATCTGGTAACCTGCGGCAGAAATCCGGGAACCTTCCGGGAGCCGCTTTATATCCTGAAGGAAAACCTTGGCATAAACGAATGGCCAAATTCCGGAATTGACAAAAATGACGCCAGAGCCATCATCATAGAAAAGCTGATTGCTTCCTTTGGGGTTACCTATCCCGTGCATATTTCTCATATCACGGGAATCCCTGCTGTGGAGGTTACACCCTTCTTTTCCAAATTGGAGCAGGAAGGGAAAATATCGCCTCTGAAGGTCGGGAAAAAGTCATGCTACATCCACTCGTCAAAACGGGACCTGCTGGAGAAAGGTGCGGAGCAGGACAGCGAAGAGGTTCGTCTCATTTCCCCCATGGATACTCTTGTGCGGGATCAGACGTGGCTGAAAACATTTTTTGAGTATTCCTATACATTTGAGTATTTCAAGAAAAAAGGGATGAAATGGCCGCTGTCGATCTTGGTGGGAAATCGGTTTGCAGGGTATTTTGACTGCAAGATGGAGTGGCGCACCGGGAGATTCATCATAAAAGAAAAAAACATATTTGATTCCGCTTATAACAATCACAGGGGAATCGAGCTTGCATTGCAGGAGCTGGCCGCTTTTCATGGGGCTGTGGATATTGTTGAAAAAAGGTAGTGCCGTACTGCTATGCCGGGTAACCGGCCGATCTATCCGGCAGAGAGAAGCGTGAGAAGAATTTCTAAGGCGTCAAAGTACGCCGCCTAAGAAATTCTAAATCTCACACGGAAAAACGCAAGAGCAGCGTTTTTCTCACGG
>CAJTKW010000143.1 GCA_910577035.1 uncultured Acetatifactor sp. | reverse complement strand
TTCAGGGTGCCTGTAAAGGGAAGTCCCTTCTTGCGGAAATTCCCCGCCCGGCATACATAATCCACCTGGCCCGGAGTAGTAAGGCCCTCATTCTTCTTCACCGGTACAGGGACATAGACCTGCCTCTCCACCTCACAGGTGTACAGCTTCGCCTTCAGCGCCGCCACCGGCCCTTCCAGCTTCTGAAGCTCTGCAGCATCCCCCGTAAAGTCAATCATCAGATTTTCGGGACGGAAGATCATCTTGGAAAGGGTCTGAAGCTTTTCGATGACAGCATCCTTCTTCTCCTCGAAGTTTCTTTCCAAATCGCTGGTCAAACGATACTGTGCCACGCCGCCCAGAACTTCCTCCACTGCGTCTCTCACGCCGCCGTATGCCAGTGACCGCTTAATAGCCACCATATGTCCCGCCTGATTGGCAAACTCCCGGAAGCCGGAATTATTCTCCGCCAGAATCTCCTTCAATCTCTTGGTATCTGTAAAGTCCGTGGTGAGAATCAGCTCCTCCATGAATTCGATGGCCCTGGGCAGATTTTCATACAGCGCCTTGGTGCATACCTCCATAGTTATGGTATACTTGTCAGCCGAATCCGCACTTCCGTAAGTATTCTGCGCCACAAACATCTCGCCCGTAATCAGGTTTGTCTCATTACAAAGCTCCCCGTAGGTATAATGGGCCGTATTCATATTAAAATATACCTTCTTCAGGAAACCAATATAGGGAAAATAGGCTTCCGGTATATCCTTGATCTTAAATATCAGCCTGAAATACCCGATCCCGTTGGTAGATATATCATGGTGCAGTGCAAGAGTATCCCCCAGCTTTTTTTCCTGGTTATAAATGGGCGCCGCCTCACGCTTTAAATCCTCCCTGCTCAAAAGAGGAATTTTGGCAATATCCTCCGGCGCATCCTCCTTCTCCCGGAACTCATTCAGCCTGTCCATCATGGTGCGCACATCCGCCAGCTCCTGCTCGCTCATGCCCGCCTTGATCCCGGCCAGCTTGACTTTAAGCTCCGCATCCTGCTCTGCTGCCAGCCCCTCCTTCGGCAGAAGGATCACTGTGGCGCAGTGCGGGTTGTCCAGAAGATATTTTTGGATAAATTGCTCGAAATATCCTTCCTTCGCCTTCCGTTTCAAAGCCGCATAGGTTTCGTTGGCCTCAATATGGATGAAAGGTTTATTATCGTCGTACAGCCAGCTGTCCAGCATCTGAAGCCCGTACATCAGGCCCTTGGGAGTCGTTCCGAAATCCGCCTCCCTGTATCTGAATTCAAAATGGTTGATCGCGGACAGCAGAGCCTTCTCATCAAAGCCCTTTTGAACGATACCCTCCAGCACCTCCCTGACTACCGCTTTAAACTCTTCCTCCCGGCTTACGGAGGTTTCCGCAGCCACTATGCTGAAATACGGCTGCCTGACGCCGTTATCGTATATACTGTACACATCCTTACCGATTCCCTTATCGATCAGCGCCTGCTTCAGGGGTGCCCCGGGAACGGCACAAAGAGCAAAATCCAGCACATTCATGGCGATGGCAAGCTCCCTGTCCAGACAGTCTCCCGCCGAGAAGCACTGCGCCAGATAGGTTTTCTCCTCCGGATTTTCCCCGGTACCTAAGGGAAATTCCTTCACATGCCGCACAGGCTCTTTAAAGACAGGCTCCTGCGTAATCTCGGAATCCACCTTCAGATAATCAAACTTTGACAGATACTCCTCGTCGATATAGGCCAGTTTTTCCGCCATGTCCATATCCCCGTAAAGGTAAATATAGCTGTTGGAAGGATGATAATAGGTCCTGTGGAACTCCAGGAACTGCTCATAGGTCAGATCGGGAATATCCTCCGGGGCGCCGCCTGACTCCACGCCATAGGTAGTGTGGGGATACAACGCCGTGGTAATCTCTCGGTAAAGGATGCTGTCCGGATTGGAAAATGCTCCCTTCATCTCATTATATACCACGCCGTTATAAGTCAGCTCGCCCTCCTCGTTCAGTTCATAATGCCAACCTTCCTGCCGGAAGATCGCCTCGTTCTGATAAGTATTGGGATAAAACACCGCATCCAGATAAACGTGCATCAGATTCTGGAAATCCTTATCATTGCAGCTTGCCACGGGATATACCGTCTTATCCGGATAGGTCATGGCATTCAAAAAGGTATTCAAAGACCCCTTCACCAGCTCCACAAAAGGATCCTTCACCGGGAAATCCCTGGACCCGCAGAGCACGGAGTGCTCCGTAATATGCGCCACGCCGGTGGAATCCTTAGGGGTGGTGCGGAAGCCCACATAAAACACCTTGTTGTCGTCGTTGTTGGAAATCAGTGCCACCCTGGCTCCGGTCTTTTTGTGCCTGCAGAGATAGGTTACACTGTCAATGTCCTTGATCTCCCTCCTTTCCAGTACCTCATACGCGGTTAACTCTTCTACTTTCATCCTTCTTCTCCTTTTTTATGTTAATTTTAGGCATTTGTTAAATGCCAAAACCCGTTGATTTTACTGGGTTTTCTTACCTCT
>CAJTKW010000142.1 GCA_910577035.1 uncultured Acetatifactor sp. | reverse complement strand
ACCATGCTCTTATCAATACATTTTACTAAAGTATCCGGGGCAATCTGTTTGAAGTTCTTAATGCCCCCTGAATCCCGCTCAACCATAACCCTGCCGTCATCGCTGATCCGGATGACCGTTTCACTCATGCCGCCTTCACCTCCTCTCCCGGAAGCTGTACAATGTCTGCTTTCTTTTTCTGCAGAATATCCCTCAGCCGCATACAGGCATCCGAAAACCATTCATAGATTTCAACCAGCCCGTAGGCCAGCCACCCCAGGTCAACATAGTCATCCTGATAGATAAATATGCCGATCCTGCTGTGGAACGGGCGTTTCGGTTCCGTATGCACCATGAACCTCCAGTCCAGGCAGTATGAGAAATTTAAGTGCCTCCCTATTTCCTGTCTTGCCTCCTGGATATACGGATTCTGCCCATCAGGAATTTTATGGGCTTTGCCATACTCGCCTGCCAGTAGGCAGAAATCGACGATCACCGGGTCTGACAGCACATGGATTTCCATGCCATGCCTTTCATAATACTGGCAGTAATAGCTTTCAAAGATATTTTCTATCAGCCCGTACATATTTTCGTAATAGACGTCATAATCCACCGTGTCAAAGAAGTTCGTCTCTGCCACCTCATACCTGCCCATATCATAGAGCCTTTTGGCAATGTAAAGGGTATTCAGTATTTCATCAAACCCGTCTATGACCATACGCCGCACCTCTATACAAATGCGGAAACGGCAGTATGCGGCGGTATATTCTGTAAAATATGTGCCAGCGAATCCGCCTTCCTTACATTTTCCTCCAAGGTTTCTGAATACAGCTCCCGTATGGAATCTATGTCGTCCGCTTCAAAACTGCCGAAATCCACTTCCGACAGACGGACATCCCTGCCTTCTGACAGCCGCCCGTAAATCCTCTCATAAAGATACCGGGTGCCCCTGTTCATATCGGGCAGCTTAAAAGCATCCGCCTCCTCAATCGCGGACACAAGCTGTTTTACACTTACCGTAACCATTGCTTTTCCTCCATATTTTTTAATAATCTTCCGGCATCATCACCGTTGTATGTGACCGGTCGGACTCGGTGATGATCCAGAAATGTTTCCCGCCTTTACCGGTATAGGCGGACAGGATGCGTTCCCCGGATTTCAGCGCACCGTCATTCGCGCGCCAGTCGGCCTTGCTGACCTCGCCCCAGTCACCGGACTGGTGGCGGGAAAGGCCGGCATTGATATCCGTACTCGATAAAATATCCTGTGCATGGGCTGTAATGACAACCCTGCCTAACGGCACTCTGGATTTTATCCCTGCTGATATTCTGCCCGGAACCACATCCCTGTTGTTATCACTGTCATTTTCTGTGTCCGCATTTCCTCCGTAATCCGAAAGGGACAGGAACCCCTGCGGGGTCAGCAGATTGAATATCATCTTGTTGGAGCGTGTTTCGTGAACCGTCGTGGAAGTCAGGTCGCCCCTGCTGTTCAGATTCTCTTCGCTGCTGACACTGGTTTCTTTTATAATGCGCCCCTTGATGATATGCGGCGTATCACATTCCACAAGGCCGTTAATCAGCCCGGAACCGCCGATCAGGCCGACCTGCCCAAGATTCAGGGGAAGGAGAGGGCGCTTTTCGCCGCAGTCCAGTTTGTTCTTCTCGAACATCCTGGAAAAGCTGGTTGATTTCTTCATCTGTTCCGCCAGCTCCGCCACATTAAACTCAGCGCCCTTGAACAGTTCCACTTTCTTTGCCACATCGGGAAGGGCATAACGGTTCTCCGGCAGTTCCGTAAGTTCCGGCAACTGTTCGGGCTGGAATGCCAGGGATGCAAGCCCTGCAGCCTTCTCAGAACCATCCTGCCGTTTCCTGCGGATGCCCAGGACAGCCGCCTGCTTGAATCTCCGGAACTCGCCGCCTGTAAATTTCCATACCGTCAAATCCTCAAAGTTATCACACAAAATGCGGCATATATCGGGTGTAAGACGGTAGTAGGGGATAATATAAATCAACAATCCCCCATACAGAAGATGGGAGAGGGAATCAACCAGAAATCTTTTTTCATTCCGGGTATTCATCCCTCCCTCTGTCATTACCGACAAATACGGCGGATTCAGCAGCATAAGATGGAATGCTTCATTGCTGATCCGGGAACGGAAATAAGAGCCGAAACCGACACGGTCCAGCCGTGCCAGCGACTCCTCCGCCCTGTGCCTGTCAAGCTCCACTCCGTAGGTCTTGCAATCCTTCCCCTCCGCCAGCGTATGCAGCGCCATCCCACAGCCGCAGCACGGGTCAAGCAGGTTTGCTGTAACCTCCTCCGGAAATTCAATGCCGTGAGCCAGATACCTGACATGCTCCAGATCCGTAGGATAATAGCCCATCTTGACGCCTGCCATCAGATGCCCGATAATGGCAGCGCTGGTGGTCTTTGCTTCGGTATTTCCTGCAAGGGGCAGTTTTTCGAGATAATCGGACAGAAACTCACACAGCCTTGTATAATCCGGCGTCATAAGATTAAACGCCTTTACGGACTCACTTAATTTTACGGAATAGTCCGCCATCTGCGGCAGTTCCATCTCAAGCAAAGACAGCGCCGCATAGCGCAGGGCTGACAACACCCTGCCCTGCTGCTGTTTCAGGTCATTGTACGCTTCACGGGCCTTTGCCCTGTTCTCCTGATATTTCTCCAGCCGCCTTCGCAGTACCGGAAATTCATTGACGGCCTGCCTGATGGCACGGGCGGATTCTTCCA
>CAJTKW010000141.1 GCA_910577035.1 uncultured Acetatifactor sp. | reverse complement strand
ATTTTAATTTAAACAATTTATTAATAAAGCAATAAAAACAACGTAAGCGATTAATTTAGGGGTGGATTGCGAATCATTCCCCAGTGTGTAATAATAATCACAGTAATGCAAGTATTTTACCGTGCATACCAATGCAATAGTTAAAATACTTTCGCACATTGACATCTGAATCCTGCTTACTTACATATTTCCTGACAGGATGAAGACCATGGTGCAAGCTTTTCAAGTTCTTCATCTGTTGACCGATAGCTGGGACGCTGCTCCAGAATGTATTTCATATATTTGTATGGGTCTAAGCCGTGAAACTTTGCCATCTCTACAATAGTGTATATCCCCATGCTTGCCTCGGCTCCACCTACCGTGTCTGAAAAAAGCCAGTTCTTCCTGCCTACCACAACAGGGCGGATCGAATTCTCGCTCATGTTGTTCGACAGGCTGCAGCGGCCATCCTCCAGATAGGTCAGGAGGATATCCTGGCGGTTCCGTGCGTAAGTCAGGGCTTTATTGAATTTATTGCTGCTTGCGGACATCTTCTGCTGGTCCAGCCATTTGATGAATGCATCCACAACAGGCTTTTCGTCTTTCATCCTGCGTTTCTGGCGCTGTTCATGGGAAAGCCCCTGTTCCTTATATATGCGCTCATACCGGAACAGCTTATCACAGTATGCTACACCCTGCACTGCCGGATTTGACAAGTCTTTTTCACTTCCTTTTGGAATAGCATCCAAAAAATACCTCCTGATGTGAGCATAGCAGGCACAGCGTTTTACATTTTTCAGTTTGTCGTATCCCTGGAAGCCGTCCACCATCAGGTACAATCCCGGCGTGGAACTTTCCAGCATTTCTACCGCATTATTCCCATTTCTTGTCGGGGAATACCGGTATATCAACAGGGGCGGCAGGCCGTCCTCCCCGGAACGCATCAGCCACACATAAGACTTGGACTGCGGTCTTTTGTCCGGCTCTTTGAGCACCTGGACGGGCGTCTCGTCCATCATCAGGAAATGCCGTTTCAGCAGTTCCCTGTGGAAGAACTGCACCAGAAACTGAAAATACAGCTGGAACACGAGGATGGCCCAGGCAGCCATTGTGGCCCGGGTGATCAGAATGCCGGATCTTTTTAGATCCTGCTCCTGCCGGTAAAAGGGCAGGCCGAGGACAAATTTATTCTTCAGAATGCCGGACACCAGCGATGGTGTGGCATAGCTTTTCTCAATAAGCGCAGGAGGACATCCCTCATCCTTTATAAACTGAGGTTCTTCCGTCTGCTTACACTTGGGACATTCATAAGTAGTAGCGACATATTCCGTCACTTCATATCTTGCGGGAATGAACTCCACCTCCCGGCGTATCACTTCCGTCCCGATGGGAACCATCCCTGCTCCGCATACCGGGCATTTCTTCTCTTCGTCCGTCAGGGAATCCACAACCACCCGGTTTATTGCAGCTCCCTTGAACTGCTCCTCCAGCGTGGGCTTTTTCTTCCGCTGGCGGGTATGCTCCCGGACAACGGTTTCCGGAATTTCTTCCACATCGGCTACGGGGATCTCCATTCCCTCATCCGTATCAAAAAGGGAGAGCTGGTTTGGATCGATGCCCGGGCGTTTTTCGGAAGATGCGCCAAAGAGCTTCCTGCGCAGATAAGAAACCTCCTCCGTAAGCTTTGCAATGGCCGCATCCTTTTCCTGGATGGTTCCCGTCAGGGCGGCAATGGTTGTATTCAGTTGGGCAATCATATCCTTCAGCTCTGCAAACTGGATGTCTTTTGCGTCCCGCGGCACTGGCTTTTCCCCCGAAATCTGATGGTTTAATGATACCACAAAATATAGAAAATATCCAGTAAAACCAATGGTTTCCGGAATCCTGCGGCAGGTATTATACATCCATTTTCAATGCCTTGGGCTGTTCAACCTCCAAACCTGACATGAGCCAGTCGAACTGCTTCCAGGTGATCGGCTTTACCTCATCCCGATTGCGTGGCCACCGGAAACGACCCTGTATGCTGCAATCCAGACGTTTGTACAGCAGGCACATGCCGTCCGGTTCTTTGATAAGAATTTTTATGCGGTCACACCGTTTTCCACAGAAAAGGTAGACGGACATGGAATCCGGCTCTGTATGGAGCATGTTTTGGATCGTTGCGCACAAACCATCTATTGAGCGGCGCATATCCGTGTAGCCTGAAACCAGATATAAATTTGTTTTAACGGAGATATCACCAATCATAGCCATCCTCCGATCATGAGCAGGGTCTTTTCATACAAGGTTGCGTCAACCGTTCCTGTAAATCGGAATAAAATCCCGTTTGCCTCTATTTCAACCATAGGAACCCCGGCCGTTGGCAGTGAGACAGGATTATCTTTAGCATCAGACGGATCCTGCTGTTCCTCTGGAAGGATCTCAACCTTGACAACCTCATTGACACAAATGCCGTTGTCCGCATGATGTCTGCCGGGATCTGGAATCGTATGGCAGGTTTCTTTTCGGAGACGCCTCACCCAAGCATAAAAGGTGTTGATATTAATTCCGTTTTCCCTGCACCAGTCACAATCAGTCAGGCCGCTCTGACGGCATTCCATGACCAGACGGTATTGTTCTTCGGAAGTTTTTCTGACAGCACGCATAATGGTCATCTCCTTTACACTGAATCATTTGCAAGCATGCAAGTAGTTTGCATGGTAAAATGCTTGCATCTTTGTAACCATTATCGCATAACGACAAGCTGTTTGAAATCCACCCCTAAATTAAGCGCTTACTTATTTTGACCTTGTTTTTAGAATTTA
>CAJTKW010000140.1 GCA_910577035.1 uncultured Acetatifactor sp. | reverse complement strand
AATACCTCGGACACAAGGGGTACGTCGCAGTCCTACGGGCTTAATTACCAAAAGATCGGAAAAGATATGCCATACTTGTTTGTGAAGAGTTCAGTTGCCTTGAATTTCACATGGACAGGGACACGATCAGCTGGATTCTGAATAATTGAATACAGGAGGTCGCTTATGGAGAAATTGCCGAAATACACACATGAGAACGGTATTGACTATGTTCTTGTCGGGGATTACTATATCCCCATGCTGACGCTGCCGGAGGAAGACCGCCCAATTGGCCGCTGGGGGCGGATGCACCAGAAGTATTTAAAAGAGAACCGCCCCGGATATTACAGCAGCTTGATTCTTACAGGAGAATTATGGACATATCTTGCTGATCTGGACGAACAGGCACAGGAACGGCTGGACAGAATCGCAGAGCAGATGCAGGCCGCTGAGGGTGTGACAGAGGAATTGAAAGCGGATGACCAGCTTGAATGGGTGCGCCGCTGCAATTCTATCCGAAGCCGTGCGGAAGAAATCGTCCGTGCGGAACTGATCTATGTGTAAATGAATAATTTTTGCTGTTTCCCGGCGGGCAGCTTCCTGAAAATGGCACAATGCCGTTTTCAGAAGCTGCCAGGTCAGGATTCTTCCAGCAGATCAGTCAGGATACTGCTCTGCTGGTACAGCCAGTCCGTGAAATTTTTCGGGCTGGCTTTTTCTGTCTTGATTGCCTTTTTCCTTTGAAGGGCTTCTTTCTTAAACGCTTCAAAGGCAGCCTGCATTTTTTCCAGACGGTCAGCCGGTAGGCCGGGATTCTTTTTTGCCTTGTTGATAATGTTGCGCCAGTGCTGGCACTCGTTTTTATAGACCAGATCATAGTTATTATCCCTGGCTCTTTCATCGAATTCCCTCTTGTTCTGGAGTGCCTGTGCTTTCCGGCATTTGTCACTGCATAATTCATAGCGCAGGCTTTCGGCAAGGAAAAGCCGTCCGCATATCTTGCATTTCCGGAAATGCAGCCCCCAGTCATTCAGGCGGTTCAGGTAATAGGTGACTGCCGGGTAAAGGGATGCATAGGCGGCAACGCACTCCGTATTGCGTTTATTGTCCGGATACCAGAGGTCAAGCCGTGTTTCTTCCGCCGGTACAGTGCCGAACACCCGGCTGGAGATGTGAAAGCGTTCCGGTTTCCCGGTGTCAGGGTCAAACCGGAGCGGGCCTATTTCCTGGAACATTTGTGTGAAATGGCTCATTTTATCCATAAAACGGTCACAGGCTTTCGCCCTCTCCCTCGGTTCTCTCGCAAGCAGATAATCATTCCAGATACGGAATGCCGCATACATCCTCACCGGATCGCCGGTGAGATATTTTTTTGACAGAAACTCCCCGGCGGATTGCTCCAGTGCAGGCTGCTTCCAGCGGTTGGAGTGCAGGGCTTCCCGGAGCGGCATCAGCCCCAGGCGGCTCCATTCCCCGTCCGGGTCATGCTCAAACTCCGCAAGGAAAGTCCCCAGAGGGCGTGTCGCATCGCACAGGACATCGGTATCCGTGTTTCCCCGCAGGCGGAAGCGGATCTGCAGTTCCCCGCCGATCAGGACGCGCTCTTTCTTTTTCTGCCTGTCCAGTGAAAGGACAAGCAGGATACGGTCATAGCACGGTTCATGCCGCACGAATTCCATTTCCATTTTTCTAATCTCCCTAATGCTTATGGTAATTTTATGATTTGGTTATATCCGTTACACTCATAGTACCGCATAAGTGTTGCGTTTGTCAAGGGAAAACCGATATGATGATTGCACATGGTAATTTCGTACCATTCAGTACATTGACAAGTGAATGACCGTCTGACAGTGATATGACCGTGAGGGGAAGCAACGCCAGGAGCCGGGAAACCGGGGAGCGTGCCAATACGGGATACGCCGCAGGAATGGGGCTTTGAGGATAACGGCTGGCAGGCAGAACGGCGACAGGAAACATTCAAATAAAGAACAGGATTTTATCAATTCAAATATAAGGAGGAGCAAGGAAATGAGTGACAACAAAAAATTAAAAAATTATGATGATCTCCCTCTGGTTCTGGATGTATCGGACATCCGGCGCATTATGGGAATTTCAAGAGTGAGCGCCTATGAGCTGGTTCACACGCCGGGATTCCCGGCATTCAGGAGTGGCAGGCTGATTAAAGTCAGTAAGAAAGCATTTTTTGACTGGATGGCAAAAGGCACTGGGAATGTGCAGGAGCAGCAATGAGTAAGAATGAAAAATGCCGCAGGGACGGCAGAAACGGAGGTATTTATGAAGCTGGATATAAGGGAAAAGAAAGTGCTGTATGTATATGGATGCCCAGATTACTACAATACGGTCACAAGACTGAAGTGGCTGGTTTCATTGACCGTGGATCAGGAAGCGAAGCACTGGCTGCTGGCACTTGCCCGGAAAATGGAAACGGAAGGCTCCAAAGATTGGCATTCCTGCTTCTATCATCATCTCCGCATGGAGATGGGAGGATATTTCAGGGCAAAGAAATTTGTGAAGGCTGTGGAGTCAAGCACAAATCGTGAGGAGGATATGTATGAAGAAGCTGTCTAAATATGAGAGAGAAACAATCGTGAACTTTAATGAGGGGGAATCCGAGGCCAGTGTTTATACGTTTAATGCGGATTTGAAGCGCAGGCTGGCGGAGTTCAGCCGTAAGCATCCGCTATTGTGCCGATTGGAGAGAACCACGCCGGAAGGCAGCGTGACCTATGTATTGGATAAATCCCGGCTGTCTATCCGGCTTGTGCCGCCCTACAGCGAAGAACGTCGGGCAGCGGCAAGGGCTTATGCAAAAGAACATGGATTCCAACCGGTTCAGGATGCACAGGAGATTGCCTGAGATTCTAAATGAGGGAAGTGCTGGATAGAGAGCGTTCTGCGTTCAAAATGCCGGGTGTAGAGCTGGTGCCCTGACTGTTCCATGCGGTAGGGGTATAAAGTATCATGGAGAAACATTGAGAAAGAGATTTGCCGGGATTGGGAGCCATTCTTCCGGTACGGCAGGAAGGAGGGAATATGGCGAACATATATGGATATATCCGGGTCAGCAGCCGTGACCAGAA
>CAJTKW010000139.1 GCA_910577035.1 uncultured Acetatifactor sp. | reverse complement strand
TGTGAAGGTAAATGACAGCGGCAATATGACTTCAGACAGGGAAATCGTTTATTTCGAGGAAAAAGACGGCGGAATATACATTCGAACGGATAAGTTCACCGTATATCCGGGACTTGGAAATACGGCAGACAGTATGTATACAGGGGAAAAAATGGAAAAAAATCCTGTCTCCCCCAGTGTACAGCAAAGCTGGGACGAGCTTTCGCAGACAGTATTTGTCATATATAACGAGAAATGGACCTCCCAGCAATATGAAAGTCCGTTTTACCGGGTCGTGACAGATGAGGAATTCCCCGGTTATATTATGGTAAAAAACAGCGCAGGGGCAAGAGCGGAAAAGCTGACCGATGAAGATCATGCCGATTTCTTTACCTCCATACCGAGCAGTGCAAACAGAGATTTGTTTCACATAGAGATCACCCGGCAAACCTATGCGGATGGAACATCGGCAGCCTCCTTTGACCTGAGTGACGGGACGCGCTGCCGCAGTGTGGACAGCCTCCCGGTGTTTACCGCTGACATCACCGAGCTATCCCTCCACGGCAGTGAAGCCGTATGGTATCGTATCGGGAAAGAGATGGGCGGAAAGAGTATTGCTGTCGAACGTCCTGACAACTCTGCTGTATTCGTTTACAACAAGTTCCGTGAGCTGCTGTACAGCACCCACATCCGGGATGCAGCTAGCACCATTGATCTTCCTGTGGACGGCTATATCGCTTTTACAGGTGAAACCGGCGGCAGTGTGAAAATATTCAAGTAATGGCAGTTTTGTATGGGACACTTTGGTGTATCATAAGTTTGTGTACCAAAACCCACGAAAGAAGTGATGTCATAGAGATCAAGGGGACGGGAATGGTGACGGTCAGCGGCTTACATGTGCAATTCAAACATTACATGATGCAGCCTGGGAGACCTTTTCTCCGTGCTGTATGGGATTTATAATAGTCCTATGCCATGGGGGAGGAGGGTTTTATGGGACTGTTTCGCAAGAGTCTGGTCATTTCATTCAAAGAAAAATCGATATTCCGCTTCGACTATCTGGTGGGGACAGTATTCGCTTTTTTCTATATTGTCCTGAAGGTATCGCTTTGGAAAGGCTTATACGGAGCAAGGGGGACAGAGATTGGCGGCATTGCGTTAAACAGTATGATCGCTTACAGCATCATTGCCGGGTTTACGGAGGGAATTACGAAAACGTCCGTCATGAAAGAACTGAATGACAGCGTGGTGGACGGCACGATTTCTGGACATCTCCTGCTCCCAATAGGTTTTAGAAAATACCTGTTCATCCGTTCGCTGACACGGGGGATTTTTCACACGATATATGGGATTGTGCCGTCAGCTGCGGCTGCCATGCTCCTGTTTGGTTTTGCGTTAAGCATCGGGCCGATTAATCTGGTTTTGTATTTTTGCTCGGTGTGCATGGGAACTGCCATCAATTTCCTGTACCAGTTTTTGCTTGGCTCCACCGTGATATGGCTGCGCAATTCTTTCTTCCTCGGCAATATCAACAGCGTCCTCCTAAGCCTGTTTTCCGGCGCATTTGTGCCGATCTGGTTTTTCCCCGAGGGACTAAAGGTGCTGTCGGAATTTCTGCCTTTCCGCTATATTGTCTTTGAGCCCACGGCGATTCTTGTGAGTGTAAAAAGCTGTGAGGAGACGGCGGCAGTTCTGGGGATGCAGCTGGTATGGATTGCGGTTTTGTCATTGGAGGTTTCCCTTGTCTGGAACCGGGGCAGACACAGGCTTATGATACAGGGAGGGTGAAGCGGTGGCGGCAAAGGGATTGTACAGGTATCTGAGGCTGACTTATTTTTTTACTGCAAAGACGATAAAAGGGATGCTGACTTACCGATGGTCTTTTCTGGCAAACTGCATTTCCCAGGCGCTGGATTATTCCGTGACGTTTCTGCTCATGTGGATCATGATCTCGGCGTTTGACACGATGAACGGATGGAATGCCTACGAGGTGATGCTGCTCTACGCGTTTAGCTTGTTTGCATACGGAATTGCAGGCACATTTTTCTTTAATATCATGAACCTTGTCCCGGGGCAAATCCTTAAGGGCACTTTTGACGATGTGCTGGTGAAACCGGTAAAGATACTGCCTTATCTGATGAGCAGCAGCTTTATCTGCAACTATATTGCCCATATGACACTCTCCGCCATTGTCGTGACAATCTGTATGAGGGCGCTGAAGCTTTCGTTTTCATGGCACTTTTTGGGAAGGGCAGCGGGGATTATTCTGTGCGGCAGTCTAATCTATGGGGGATTGTTCCTGATTGTGACGGCTTCGGCTTTCCTGGCGGCGAAGATAGATGCCCTGTTTCAGGTAATGTATTTTTTCAGGGAGGTATCTTACTACCCGGTATCTATTTTCCCGAGGGTCATACAGGTGATCGTCACGACGCTGGTGCCTTACGGGTTTGTCAATTATTATCCGCTCCGTGCGCTTCTGGGGAAAGAAGATAACGCTGTGTTCGGACGGGCCGCGGCGTGGGGGCCGCTTGTGACTGCGCTGTTTTTTACAGCCGCGTGCTTTATTTTTGTGAGGAGCGCAAAATGCTATAAGAGCAGCGGCTCATAAGGGGCAGCGCGAAAAACGGTTCCAAAAGGGAGGGCGTCATGGCGCTGATAGAAGTGTCGCATGTTTCAAAGGAATATGAAGTATTCATACTGCAGCCGGGGGCAAGGAATGTCCTGAAAAATATCTTCTGCCCGGATAAAAAGACCGTCCATGCCGTATCGGACATCTCTTTCAGGATCGAAGAGGGAGAGCTTGTAGGCTTTATCGGGGAAAACGGGGCTGGAAAATCGACGACCATCAAGATGATGTCCGGCATTCTGTTTCCGACTGCGGGCAGCATCAGGGTGGGCGGTTTATGTCCCTATAGAAAGCGGGAGGAGAACGCCGCAAACATCGGCGTAGTGTTTGGACAGCGCTCAAGGCTTAACTGGGACTTGCCGATGATGGACAGCTTTGAACTATATAAGGAAATCTACCGGATTGATGCAGGCGTGTTTCAAAAGAACGTGGACCGGTTCGTGGAAATGCTGCATATGCAGGACTTTTACCGGACGCCGGTAAGGCAGCTGAGCC
>CAJTKW010000138.1 GCA_910577035.1 uncultured Acetatifactor sp. | reverse complement strand
GATTCAAAATGGCATAAGACATTTTCAATAAAATTTAGCATAATGTATGGTCATCCACCAGAAAGTATGGTAAACTCATACAGTGAATAGCACTTCTGGTCGGATGGTATCTCTTTCTTTGTGGTGATTAAAGAATACCATAATCCATACCATAAGCGCTATTCTTTTGTTGAAAACTTTTAACTCTCAAGTCTGGTAGAAATAGAAAACTTTTTATACAATATAGGAAAGCGTTGGATTTGGCGTTAGATGACTATTATGACTTTCTGTGTCAGCAGAGTCACGATGAGAAATTATTAGATTTGGTTTTATTTCCTCATTATGATTATACTTCTAAAACGGATTTTGAAGGTTTAGGGTATTCCGTTAATAAAATTATAACAGAACTTGAAAATTTTGACAGCTACGTTGAGATGTATGATTTTCCTGAATATTATGAAGAATTGAAACCTTGTCTGTCAGATAAGGCTACAGTGACTAGAGCTATGTCTATGGATAGAGTGTGTTATTTGGTTATAATGTCCTTTTTTATGGATAAAGTGAAGTATGTAGCGAAATATCAGGAGGCATTTAAAAAATTAAGAGTGGAATAATTTTATGAATGAAAAGATTTTTGATATTATCATTTATAACCGTTCAAAAGAAGAATTTAAAGAATATTGGGATAAAGTGATTGATTCGTATTGCTTAACAGCTTCGGAAGTATTTGTTGAAACCCATAGAGAGTTGATTAAGGATAAACTTGGAAGAAATACAAGGTGGATGAATAGTGTAATTGGGTACATCCATATATATAAAAGTGGAACTGATTTAATAACACAAAGATCAATAGATGTTCGACAAAGAAAACGATTAGAAGGCGTGCCAGATATTAGATATGTGCCAAGCACTTTTACAAGAACTACGGTAAAAAGATATATGTCCTCACAAGAGATTTTGCAATGTTTTAATTCTGATTTAAGGGCTGCTTGTGAGAAACAATTAAAAGGCAGGTATATTGACTGGACTTCTTGGGATAATGTCAGTAAGTATATTGATTGGCATAAAATGTTTTTTCCTGACTGAACATTAAAAAGTTAGTGTATATTGCCATATATGGATTGAGAAAGGGTTCCTAAAGAGCGAGAAAATATGCTGGTTAAGAACCCTTTGATCTTTAAATATTCTGCTTAATAATCCTCGAAATCAACCCCACTGCCACGTTCCGGTCTGCATCAATCCGCGTCACCACGAAACTGACATCATCCTTCTTGCCGGGCATCCGGTTGTCATAGCAGCTGTGGGCGACTGCGTTGACGCCGATGTGGAGGCGGACGAAGACAGTGCCTTTGTGGATGTCCGTGACCGTCCCGGCGTACTTGCCCTGAATCTTGCATTTACTCAGGTTCTCCTTGCTGGTGTTGCCGTTCACGCTCTTGACGTCGGCTTTCACGGAAATGTCCTCCAGGGAGCGGATCTTCACGCTTAAGATGCGGACAAGAATCTGCTCGCCTACATGGAAGCGTTCCGTGGCATCTCCCAGCCAGTCCCAGGATAAGTCGCGGGCAAGGATGGAACATTCCGTGCCGAAGATCTCCACGCGGACAACCTTTTCTGCCACGGCAATGACCCTCGCCTGCACAATGCGGTCTTCGCATACGCGGGAATTTCCGGCCGCATCCGGCATGTAGAAAATCTGGCGCTTCTTGTACATGGCATCTTTCCTGCTGGCCACCACGCTGCGGCTGGCGTTCTCAAGCCCTTTGATGATAAAGTCGATCTCACATCCCAGCATGTTGCCGAGGATCTTGTTCTGGCGCTGCACCAGTTCCCCGTAATCATGGGCTTCATCCTCCACAAGGTTGATCATCATCTCCGACAGGGGGATCACGATACGCATCTCCTTGTAATAGATGACAGCAACGGTCCCGCCGCCGTCCATTTTCTCAATGCCGCCTAAGCTGCCTGTCAGGATCTTCCGGGTGCGGTAGGCGTTCTGCAGCTCATGCCAGATGGTATCCTCCCTGCTTTCCGGTGTTTCCACTTCAGAATCAGCATTTAAGGTAAGGATGCTGGAAGGGGCGGCTTTCCTTGCAGGGGCAGGTGGTTCCGGCTTTGCCGCAGGAGCGGATGTCCTTGCTTTCCGCCTTCTGGGAGAGGCTGAACCTTCAGGGGCAGTTTTTTCTGTGCTGCCTTCAGCTCCAGTTCCGGTCTCAGTGGAGCGTTCCGGGGAAGGTTCGCCTGTGCTGGCAGCCGTATCCCTATCACCTTCGATGGGAGCCTCTCCTGTATCTTCCGGCTGCAGTTCCATTCCGCCGTCATTTCCGGTTTCTGCTTCCATCTCCATGTTTTCTCCGGAAGAGGATGTTCCTTCCAGAACGTCTCCATCCATAGCCGTTTTGTCAGGACCGGGAAGCTCCTCATCCATGGCAGTTTCGTCTGTGACAGGGAGTTCCCCATCCATAGGGTTCCCGTCTGCAGGTGTTTCGCCGTCCATAGGGGGTTCTCCCTCCGCAGGGAAGTCACCATCCACAGGATATCCTGTTTCTGCAGGTACATTTTCCAGGGTGGTGCTTTCTTCAGTTACAACAGTTTCTTCCGTTTTTGCTTTTCTGGGCATAGTTTTGTCTCCTTTTCATGATTGTCTGGTCTGCCTGCAGGTTCCCACAGGCAGGCTGTTTTGCCGGGCAGCTCAGGACATGATGGATTTCTTGTCCGTCATGACGATCCCGCAGTCCCCGTCCGCAGGGAAAAATGCCTGCCGTTCATCCGTCCATTCAGGGGGAGGGCCGGTGGGCGCAGTGCCTGCAGGGGCAGGGTTCTTTCTGGGCGCCTTTGGTTTCTTCTGTTTCGGTTCCGGCTTCATCAGCCGTGAAAAGTCCGGCTCCGGTGATTCCGGGAGCCTGCGCCACTCCGGGATATGGTCGCTGGCCCGGCTTTCCTTTAATTTCCGGCTCTCCGGGTGGAGGGTGTAGTCATATTTCCCCACCTTCAGCACCTTCTGGCCCCGGAGGATGATCAGTGCCTCATCCAGCGGCAGCCGCAGCACCTCATCCGGTGTCAGCAGCTTGCGCTTCCCGATGGAATGTGTCTCCCGGTATTCCGGCGTGTAATCTGACACCCGCCAGGTATTGAGCTGCTTTGCCTGGCTGGATACGGCCACGCTGACCTCGCCGGTGCGGTTCGAGATGAACTCGGCCGTCAGCTCATCGGTGCAGCCCAGGAAAAGCTGGGTGTCGCAGTTCCCGATGATCTCCTGCCACTGGTTTAAC
>CAJTKW010000137.1 GCA_910577035.1 uncultured Acetatifactor sp. | reverse complement strand
ACCTTACCGTATCGGTAAAAAACATTATGAACGAGGCATACAGCCGGGACATTTCCGTTAAGACCCGGAGCGCCCTGGATGTGAAACGGCGCAGCGGTGATTTTGTGGGTGCGTTTCCCATCTACGGATATATAAAAGCCGGTGATAAGCACAAGAGCCTGGAAATTGACGAATACGCCGCTAACGTGGTGCGGGATATTTTCAGAAAGCGGCTGGAGGGGTTCAGCGCTTCCCATATTGCAGACGAGCTGAACCGCATGGGCATTCTCTCACCGCTGGCTTATAAGCGCAACAACGGGATGCCCCACGCCAAAGGCGGCTATACGGACCGTAAAGATTGTAAATGGTCTGCCACAACGATCATCCGCATTTTGCAGGATGAAACCTATACCGGAACGCTGGTGCAGGGAAAACAGACCACGCCCCACTTCAAGCTGAAAGAGCGTGAGGACAGGCCTTCCTCTGAATGGGTCCGTGTGGAGGGCGCCCATGAGGCGATCATCCAGAAACATGATTTTGACCTGGTGCAGCGCCTCCGCAGGATTGATACCCGGACATCTCCAAAATCGGATAAAGTTTACCTGTTCTCCGGCATTTTGATCTGCGGCTGCTGCGGCTGCCGTATGACGCGCAAGACCAACCGCTATAAGGATAAGGAATACCACTACTATTATTGTCCTACCGGCAAAAAGAACGGGTGTAAATCTTCCGTCATGGTGAAAGAGTCCGACCTGATCGAGTGCGTGCAGGGCAGCCTGAAAGGGCATATTGAAAATGTGGCTTCCCTGGATGCGCTGCTGTCCAGTATCAGCCAGGAGCGGATCAACCGGGAACTGGCCCAGGAATACGCCGGGCAGATCAAAGCAAATGAGAAACGTATGGCGCAGGTTGAGGGTTTCAAGGCAAAACTCTATGAAAACCTGGTGAGCGGGATTCTCACCAAAGAAGAATTCCTCTCCTATAAGCGGAAATACAATGCAGATATTGAACTGCTGCAGAAAGCGGTTGCCGAGTGGAACGAAAAGCTGACGGACGTACTGGAGAACCGCAGCGAGCGGAACCGCTGGATCAACCACTTTATGCAATTCTCCACGATGGAGGAAATTGACCGGAGGGCGGTCATGCAGCTTATCCGCAGCATACGGGTAATGGGGAAAGACGAGCTGCACATTGAATTTAATTACCAGGATGAATACCAGAAGGCGGTCTCCCTGGCGGAACAGATTGCCGTACAGGGCAAAGAAAGGAAGGTGGGCTAAATGGCAAGAAAGAGCAGGAAACAGACGGCGGCTCCCATGCCGGCGCCGTCCTTATATGTGCATGTGGCACTGTATATCCGTCTTTCTGTGGAAGATAACAAAAAGCGGGGCTGTTCGGTGGAAAACCAAAAGCTGGTGCTGAATGATTTCCTTGCGGACAAACCGGATTTCGTTGTCTATGATACCTATATCGACAATGGGGCGACGGGCACGAACTTCCACCGCCCCGGTTTCCAGCAGATGCTTTCTGATATCGAGGCGGGCCATATTGACTGTGTGATTGTCAAGGACCTCTCCCGGTTGGGACGGAATTCCATTGATACCGGTTATTATATCGAACAGTATTTCCATACCCACAACGTCCGTTTTATTGCGGTCACGGACCAGTTTGACACGGCAGACCCCGGCAGCCTCCACAGCGGTATTATGCTTCCCCTGAAAAATATGATAAACGAGGCTTACGCATTGGACATTGGCAGGAAGATCAAGGCCCAGGCAAGGCAGGCCATGAAAGACGGCGATTATATCGGCGCACGGGCGCCCTACGGCTACCGCAAAGACCCGGACAACTGCCATAAACTGCTGATCGATGAAGATACCGCCCCTGTCGTAAGGCAGATTTTTGAGTGGGCGCATGGGCATGTGGCGCTGAACCGTATCGTCCGCAACCTGAATGAAATGGGGATCACAGCGCCCAGCCATTACAAAAAATCCACCGGGGAGATCACCAGCCCTGGCCTGATCGGGAGCGGGAAATGGCAGACACGCACCGTAATGAAGATTCTGGAAAGCGAGGTCTACACCGGCGATCTGGTGCAGGGAAAGACAAAGATCGTGGACCATCAGCAGGTTAAGGCCGGGGAGGACAACCTGATTATTGCAAGACGCACCCATGAACCAATCATCAGTTATGAGCTCTTTACAGCGGTGCAGGAATACCGGAAACAAATCTGCGAGGAAAGCCGGGCGGTCCCAAAGCGGCCCTACACCCCAAACATTTTCAAGGGGAAGGTGTTCTGTGCCGACTGCGGCAGGAGCCTCCACCGGCAGCGCGCCGAGCGCAAGAAAGGGCCGGATGTTTACTGGTTCCACTGCCTCACCAACAGCCGTGTGGCAAAGGATAGCTGTAAAGGCGTGATGATGCAGGAAACGGAGCTTATCGCCACGGTCACAGCTATTCTGGAAAAAGAGCTGTCTGTTGCCCTGGGAATGTCCCTCCCCCTCTTTCAGCTGGAGGCAAAACAGAAAAAGGACAAAGACAGGCTGAAAACCCAGATGTCGGCCAGGCGGCAGGAAACCGAAAAGAAACGCCGGCTGATCCGCGGCCTGTATGAGAACTTCGTCCAGGGTATCTTAACAAACGAGGAATACTTTGAGCTGAAAGCGGATTATGAGGAATCCATCCGTACACTGTCCGGCGAGATTGAGGCGCTTGAAAAAGATATGGACGCCCTGGACAGCCGGCTTGTGCGCTACCGGGCAATGGAAAAGGATGCGAAATCGCTGACACAAGACCATGCGCTTACGGCAGAACTGATTGACCGGCTGATTGAGCGGATCGAAATCGACCATGAGCGGAATATCCATGTAACTTTCCGCTTCAAGAGTGAATTCCAGGGAAAGGCGGTGGAACCATGCACAAAAAATATGTGATCGCCCTTTATATCCGCCTGTCCGTGGAGGACTTTAAGACCGAGAGTTTGAGTATTCCCAACCAAAAGCTGATCCTCCGGGAAAAGGCCATGTCGCTGCCGGAATGGGATAACGGCGAAGTGCTGGAATTTGTTGATAACGGCCATACGGGCACGAATTTTGAGCGCCCTGCGGTACAGGAGCTTTTGACGATGGTCCAGGCCGGGAAGATCGACTGTATCATCGTAAAAGACCTCTCCCGGTTTGGGCGAAACAGCATTGAGACCGGCTATTTCATAGAGCGGGTATTTCCGCTCTACCATACCCGGTTTATCTCCGTCAGTGACGATTTTGACACCGCCAATTTCAAAGGAGATACCGGAGGGATTGACGTTGCCTTTAAGTATCTTATCAGCGAATGTTACAGCCGGGATATGTCCATGAAAACGAAAAGCGCCAAATATGCAAAGATGCGCCGGGGCGA
>CAJTKW010000136.1:3094-3402 GCA_910577035.1 uncultured Acetatifactor sp. | reverse complement strand
GCTTCCTTAGAAAATCTTCATTCCTTTCACACTATAGCCCCTGTCCCCCGACAATACCAGTCTTGATTTTCCGGGGATTTTATGGTAATATATTTACAGATGAAAAAGGCTGTCTGGATATCCCGTCGGGGATCCGGCAGCCTTTCATTTTTACAATGTCCTCCGGGTATCTTTCCCGTCCAGGCCGGCATAAGAGAAGCAGCAGGGTCAAAAGGGAAATCTTACGCCGCACCAGAAATGGCGTCATAGTGTGTATTTTCTATAGTTTTATCTGGCCGCATTATAAAAAGGCATTTACATATCTTTTG
>CAJTKW010000136.1:0-3084 GCA_910577035.1 uncultured Acetatifactor sp. | reverse complement strand
ATACTATAATGATAAATAAAAAAAGTAGGTGCTCCTATGAAGAGTACAATTCTAAAAACGGTTTCTGCAGTCATGCTTTCTGTATTGCTGGCGGCCAGCGTCGTACCTTGTCAGGCCAGAGCCGCCGCAGGCGACGGTTCGAATGCGTGTCGGCATTTTAGCCTCACCGAACGATATGTGGGGAAAAATTATTTCCGTGCCAGTGATACTCAGCACCAAGTCAGGGATCATTATATTATAGTATGCAATGACTGCAATGAAACCCTTTATCATTTATATCGTAATGAGCGTACCGAATACCATACGTTTGGACCGGATCAAAAATGCACAGGGTGCGGATATTATCATTATTAACTCAATGGAAACCCTATAAAGCCAGGAAATCACCCTCCTGGCTTTATAAGGTATATTCCAGACAGAAAGGGTAATATATGAAAAGACACAGAACATTTCAAGGGTTCCCCACCGGGCTGGCAGTACTGCTTGTATGCTGCATACTCTCAACCGGCTGCGGCAGGTCTGCAGACAACGATCTTCTGCCCGACCAGACGGACAGGCTGCCGGAAAGTACGGAATCTACAGAATCTATGGAATCTGCAAAATCTACAGAATCTACGGAAAGTGAATCCTCCCTGGCATCGGAACCGGCGAAAAAGGCTTTTCGCTATGACCCGGAAATAGCAACTCGTCCAGTTCTGCCCTCAATAAGCGAAAAGGCGGCAAGGGATCAGGGACGTGACATTCTCACCTTTATGGACGTAAACACCTCTACTGGTGCTGCCAGCTTTACAGAAAAATGCGTGACCGCTTTTAACAAGCAAAGCGAAAAATATTATATCGTCCTTCAGAATGATACCCCATCCTATGGTGTAGCCCTGGGAACCGCCCGGGATCGCCTCCTGGTAGAACTGATGGCGGGGAAGGGTCCGGATATTTTCTATGGTGCTCTCCTGCCCAGCCCCAATAACAGCATTCTGGATCAGGGCATCCTGCTGGATCTGGCTCCCATGCTGGACGCTCTGGGGATTACCGATGAGGACTATTTCCCCGCCGCCCGCGTCCTGGCCAAAGGCGAACATGTATACGGGTTCGCCCCTTATCTAATGGCAGAATCCTACGCAGTACTGGATTCCGTGCTGGACGGCCGGGAACAGCCGGACATTTATACCCTGGTGGAGCAGCTCTACAGCTACCCGGATCAGACGGCAGTCTGGTGGCCGGGGGCAAGTTATCGCACAATTCTGAAGTTCTTACTGGGAGGCTCCGAGGATTGCTGGGGCATGGTTGACTGGGAGTCCGGCCGATGCGATTTCTCCGGGGAGTTCTTTGCAAAAGTACTGGAGGTTGCCAAACGGTATCAGGATCCTGATATGAAAGGATCCACAAGGGTTATCAGTCGATATGAACCGGGCAGCATCGGCAGGGAGGATTTCGAGCGCAGCGGAAAGTTCATCCTGGACTTCCCCTTCGGGGACGGATGGTATCCCTATTGCCGCTCTTCCTATGCCTATATGGTAAACGGGAATACCAAATATCCCGAAGGGGTACAGGAATTTCTTCAATTTATCTTTGGAGAGCAGGGACAGAATTATGCAGCTGCAGAGTTTATAGTTCTGCCTGTCAGCAGGGATGTTGCGGCCAGCTACTGGGCGCTGGAACTGGATTTAAAACATGAAAGGTATGTAACAATAGACGGGGAATTAATGGAAGTCTTACCCACAGAAGAAATGATGGAGGCGGATCTGGATTATGCAGGGCGGGCACGATACCTGCCTGTGAATACAGCAGAGATTCAGTCGATTATTCTCGAGGAAGTGGATGACTTTATAAACGGGAGTAAATCCCTGGAAATGGTCTGTGAGCTGATCCAGAACAGAGTGCAGCTCTATCTGGACGAAAACAGTTGACCGCACATACTTACGGTTATCAAGGATGAAAAAGGCTGTCTGGATGTCCCGTCGGGGATCCGGCAGCCTTTTTCATTGAAAAAACAGGGAAAACCCTTGTAACGAAGCCTCCGCAAATCGGATATACAGATGAGAACCGCATACAGGCGGGAGGAGGCTATTATGATAAAAAAGGAAATAAAAAGGGCGCTGCAGTCCAGGGGCTTTGCCGCCACAACGGCATTCGGCTTTTTTCTGATGGCGGCAGGGCGTCTGGACCAGACCAACGGGTACATTTTTGATAGGGACGAAGCCTATCTGACCAAATTTTATACCAGCTTTGTATTTTCTCCATTGACCATTCTATGGCCCGTCACAGTCATGTTCCCTTTTGTACTCTCCTATCGAAAGGAACGGGACAGCGGCATCCAGATGCTGATGGTGCTTAAGTCTTCCAGGGGACAATACAGAGCGGCCAAGCTTGCCGCGGCGGCATGCAGCGGGAAGCTTTTTCGGGAACTTAACGAAAAGGAAGGGGTGACGATTCTCCTGACCTCCCATTACAGTGAAGATATTCAGGAACTGTGCAGGAGCATCTGTTATATGGATCTGCTGAAAGCAGCGCCGGGCGCACCTTCAAAAAGGAACGGCCGCTGACAAAGCGCACGGCCGTTCCTTTTTCATCCCGGAAAACCTCCCGTTTACAGCAGGCTCTCCACCTTCATAAACTTGTCCTTCTCCGCCTGAATCTGCTGTTCATTCCCCACAACACACAGGAACCCGTCATCCATGAACGCCCTGATATACTTTGCAAGAGCACGTATATCCTCCGGCTTTGCGTCCAGCACCTCATTTCTGGCCGTCTGTACCATCTCCTGGGTCGTTCCGGTAAAATAATACTGCCTGGAACGATGTCCCTTGCCTGCGGCGGTAAGGGGCGTATCCAGCTCGCTGACAGTGCCGATGATATACTTGGTCATGGTGCGCTCATCCGCCTCATAATTTGCGATAAAGTCCGCCGCCTGCTCAAACACATCGATTGTCTGTCCCAGATTGGGATCCCGGTAGGAGACAAAATAGCAGTTGCCATCCAGGCCAAAACCGCACATACATCCGTATGCTCCGCCCTTGACCCTGATATTGACCCACAGATATTCATACCCCATCATAACCCGGAGCACATTCAGGGTGCCTGTAA
>CAJTKW010000135.1:3395-3602 GCA_910577035.1 uncultured Acetatifactor sp. | reverse complement strand
ATTGAGGACAACGACTGCTCTGCCCTCTTACTAAAAAAACTGCCACCCCTTGCCTCCGAATTGCCGGAACACTGCATCTCTATCAGCGGGCTTTCAAAACCGGTTTCTCCCGGTCTCAGAATTGCCTATTTACATGTACCTTCCCGGTTCCATGATGCTTTAGAGCGCGCCTCTCTCCATCTGAACTTAAAAATACCGTCACTAAAT
>CAJTKW010000135.1:2877-3328 GCA_910577035.1 uncultured Acetatifactor sp. | reverse complement strand
AAAAAGAGAAATGTCTGTAATCCGTAACCGTATTTACTATGAATATTTTCCTTCCGAATCGCCTTATCCAGTAGCCTATTTCCAATGGCTTACACTTCCTGAATATTGTAGTGGCAGATTATGTGAAGTAGCCCTTTCACATCAAGGCATTCATGTCTTTGGCGCAGAACGCTTTGCAGCAGGCAGCCAGGCAAAATGCAATGCTATCAGAGTTGCAACATGTTCCCCTTCTGATGAGGCTTCTCTCCGGCAAGGTTTAGAAGGCATCCGACAATTTATTATAGAAGAACAAAAAAATGCATCCTCGTATAAAGTCTGATAAGAAAAAAGCTGCACAAGCTAAAAAGCCGTGCAGTTTTTTCTTTTCTGTTTCCCCCCACTTACCCATTTTGCAAGAATTTCCCGCTCGTCAAAATGATACTTTATTCCTTTAATCTCCTGATAATCCTCA
>CAJTKW010000135.1:0-2867 GCA_910577035.1 uncultured Acetatifactor sp. | reverse complement strand
GTGCAACAATACTACCCTTTGGAGCGTGTTCTAGGCAATAATAGATTGCCTTTTCTCTGTCATTTATTTCAAGATATTTGCTATGATTTGCCTGCCTCAGTCCTTCTATAATATCTGCATTGATGTAAGCGCTTAGTAATCCTACGAATGGACAAAATAAAGCAGCCCCTATAATAGAATGTAGGAGCTGCAAGTATTTTGCTCTATTCAGTCTTGCAAGACGCAAGCATTTTACTCTACATTGCACCGGAACACTTGCTGATGACATCTGGATCCCATGGAGCCAGCCGGGATAATTCGCTGTCCGCCGTCCTTGTCCCTGGCAGATGTTCCAGCAGATGGTTCAGATATTTATAGATGTTCAGGTCATGGGCTTTTGCCATCTCCACCATGGTATAGACAATAGCACTGGCCTCCGCTCCGTTCGGTGTATCACTAAACAGCCAGTTGCGCCGGCCCACCGTGAACGGACGGATAGCATTCTCGCTTAAGTTATTCGAAAAACTGCACCTACCGTCCTCCAGGTATGCCATAAATCCGGCTTTGTGGTTTTGGGCATAGTTCACCGCCTTCTCGAAGCGCGTCCCCTTCCCCGGTGACTGCTCTGAGACCCATTCCCAGAAAGCATCCAACACCGGCCTCTCTTTTTTTAGCCGGTATTCCTTCCGCTGTTCATAGCTATGCCCTTTTTCTCGGGACTGCCTCTCATACTCAAACAGCTTATTGCAGTACTGCACCCCCTGGGCGGCCGGATTGCTGTAATCCAGTTCTTTCCCCTTAGGGACTGCTTCCACAAAGTACCTGCGCAGATGTGCCCAGCAGCAGCACCTCTTTACCTCCGGCAGGGAGTTGTAGCCCTGGTAGCAGTCCGTTTCCAGATAGCCCTTGAATCCTTTCAGAAAATCCGCCGCGTTAAAGCCCGCCCTGGTCTGCGTGTATTTATAAAGGATGATGGGCCAGGAGCCGTCCTCCCCTGTGCGGAACAGCCACATAAACGAATCCGTTTCCGCATTCCGCCCCGGCTCTTTGAGCACCTGCACCCTTGTCTCATCCGCCATTAAGAACTGCCTCTTTACGAGTTCCCGGTGGAAGTAATCATACAGCGGGGAAAAATAATTCCCCGCACAGTACACAATCCAGTTTGCGAGTGTCGACCGGTTCAGGGTGACGCCCATCTGCTTCCAGTCCTGCTCCTGTCTGTATAAAGGCATGGAATTCGCATATTTCTGGTACATCGTCCATGCCACGGCGCAGGCGGATGCATAGCTGTGGGGAATCAGGGCTTCCGGCACATGGGCCTTGACAAAGGAAACCGCTTTTTCCATGGCCGGGGCTTCGCAACACACCGGACACTTTGCCGTCTCACGGTAGATGTTGACGACCTCTCCCTTTGCAGGGGTGAACCGGAATTCCCGGCGCACAAACTCCCTGCCGATGACCTCCATTTCTGCACCGCAGTCTCCGCAATGCTTCTGGCCTTCTGAAAGCGGGATGACTTCATCCTTTGCAGGTACGCCCTTGAAAAGCTCCGCATGCGTGCCCTTTGCCTTACGGGCATGCTCCCTGACAACGCTTTCTTCCGCCGATGGTTCCCCGTAAGCCCCTGCTTCCTGCTCCGCTTCATCAAAAAGGCCGAGCTGCCCCTCCACATTTTTGGATTTTTCACTGGATGTGCCGAAGAGCTTCTTGGTAAGGTAATCGACTTTTTCATTCAGCACAGTTATTATCTCGTTATTCGCGTCAATGGTCTGGCGCAGGGAAACGATGATTTCATTCTGGCTTTTAACCGTCATGTTCAGTTGGCTGATTGTGTCCTTATACTCCATGATTTTGGAGTCTATCGGGTCTTTCGCCATTTCTTTCCGCTCCCTTCCATATGCTTTTATTATACGACAAAAAGTGGCTTTGGAAAAGCGGAAAACATGCAGTTTTACAGGGATTTGGCATGTTTTGGACGGCTTTCAGGAAGCTCTTGGCCCTAAGGCGGTACCAGTATTTTCCGGCGGCCGGAAAGCCTTGGGCTGTTCGACCTCCAGCCCCGACATGAGCCAGTCAAACTGCTGCCAGGAGATGGACTTGGCCTCTTGGGAATTCCTTGGCCACCGGAAACGCCCCTGGGCCTCCATCCTCTTATATAGGAGCAGGAAACCGTCTCCCTCCCATAAAAGAGCTTTGATTCTGTCACAGCGCCTGCCGCAGAAGAGGTACAGGGCACTGCGGCGGGGATCCATGTGGAGCTTCTCCTGCACGAGCCCGCACAGGCCGTCGATGGAACGCCTCATATCCGTGTAGCCGCAGACGATGTAGATCTCATCCGCGGCCGAGATATCCCCTAACATGGCCCTTCCTTCAGCAGGCAGACTGCCTGCCGCAACAGTTCCGGGTCTGTCCCGTTCGGAACACGGAGCACAAATCCGCCTACAGACAGTTCCATGACGGATGAGGGTGCCGTAGGAATTGGAGAAATGGAAGGAAAGGCTTCCGGCAGGGCAGGGGCCTGCGTCCCGATCCTGACCACCTCCTGCCTGGCGCCTGCCCGCTGGCTGTGTGCCGGCTCCGGTATGTTTTCATATCCTTTCTGGCGGAGCCTGCGCACCCAGCCGTAGAAAGTACCCGGGCAGATGCCCTTCTCCACGCACCACTGGTAATCAGTCAGGCCGCTGGAGCGGCATTCCAGGACCAGGCGGTATTGTTCCTTTGATTTAATTGGCTTTGCTGGCATATATTGGCCTCCATAGGTATAGTAAAATGCTTGCATTTTCACTATCCATTATGGAATGGGATCAAGCGTTTGTCACTCCGTCAGGATATTTTGCGCTTACGAAAAATCTTTGTAAATATCAAAAGCCTGTTTTAGTTATGGCGGC
>CAJTKW010000134.1 GCA_910577035.1 uncultured Acetatifactor sp. | reverse complement strand
CTTTCCAATACCGTAATTTGTTTTTTGAGGGAGTGGCTGTAGTGAAAACAGCCACTCCCTCCAGTAATATAATATTGGAATATTATATTATTAGGGGCATAACAGGGTAAGCGGCAAATAATCGGCGTCTTATAATTAGTCTCCTATTCTGGTAGTATTGTTCTAAAATACTATCAGACAGGAGGCTTTTGTTATGGATCCAAGAGTAATGGAACTACGTATAAAGAAATGGATTCCTGTGATTGAAGAGCAGGCAAAAAGTGGGATGAGCAAGAAGGAATGGTGTGTTATGCATGGCATTAACCGCACGTCCTTCTTTCGGTGGCAGAAACGGGTCAGGAAGTACCTCATTGATCAATGTGAGGCTCAGCCCTCACAGCACCCATCATCTATCCCATCTAATAATGAAGTGTATTTTGTTGAACTTCCCTCTACACAGGATTTCCCTGCGCAAATGTCAGGACAACGGTGTGAGGAAACAGTCCAGACCTGCGGTACCCGCCCTTCCATCAGCATCCGGTGCGGGGGCTTCACCATAGATTTCAATGATGGTGTAGATGAAAAACAACTTTCCGTGGTATTGAGGGTGTTAAAATATGCTGACTGAAAATGGTTTTACCTTCTCAAAGCTCATTCTGGCAACAGGCAGATCCGATCTCCGCAAAGGGATTGACGGACTGGCCGCCATGGTGAGGTTAAAGTATGGCCTGAACCCATTAGAAAAAGATACCTTATTCTTGTTCTGTGGCACCAGACGCGACCGGCTCAAGGGACTCCTTTGGACCGGGGACAGATTCATTCTTTTGTATATCCGGCTGGCAGACGGATGCTTCCAGTGGCCAGGAACAGCACAGGAAGCCAGAAGCATTACCACAGAGGAATTTAAAAGGCTGATGGACGGTTTTTCCATTGATCCCTCTATTGGACCCAAACGGCTCCCTCCTGTAAACAACCCCAAAAGCAGACGGAAAAGAAAGTGATGGCATGGGGAATTCTCATGCCTTTATTTCATATACAAATAGGTATATTTTACAAACAATTCGCAACTACTGTATTGATATTTAAATAGGTATGCTTTATAATTAAAACTAAAAAGGAGGGATTCCCAATGTCATTAGTAAAGCTCAAAGACAAAAGAAGCGGTACGACCTATGTCTATGAATCAGAGTCGTATTGGGACAAGGAAAAGAAGCAGCCCAGGTCCCGCAGGAAGCTGATTGGGAAACTGGACGAGGAAACCGGCGAGATCATCCCTACCGGAAAAAGCGGGAGGAAGAAGAGTTCCGGCAGAAAGCAGGAAGAAAACGATTCCCCGGAACCAATCACAGAGCACATCCGGGTCATCGCCGAAAAAGATGAGCAGATCCGTCTGCTGAAAGCAGAGAACCGGGCATTGATCAAGGAAAAGCAGGAAGTTCTGAAAGCACTGGAGACGCTGTGCCAGAGGCTTTCAGACTGAATCATATCGGGAGGGAATACCATGAGGGCAGACAGGGATATTTTTATTGATCAGATCAGACAATTCGACACAGATACCCTGCTCTCCCTTGCTGTCTCCCTTTATGATGAACTGTCCCGGCTGAGGATGATCCAGCTTGAAAACGAAAGGATCAGCACTGAGGCGCACATCCAGTTTTCTGAATTAAACGAAAAATATGCTGCCATTGTCCGTGAAAACGAGGAATTAAAGAAACTCCTGGAAAAAGAAATCGAGAAAAACGTCCTGAAGACAAAATCCATCTTCGGCCGCAAAACAGAAGGTTTCCCCGCCCTGCTTGATGCTTTGGACAATCCGGGGGAAGAACTGGAAGATGAGAGCACGGCGGAGGATACCGGCCCTGCGAAGGACCGCAGAGCCCGGGCGATTGATTTGGAAAGCCATAAGGGCGGACAGACCACCAGGAGCGGGCGTACAAAAAAGAACCCCAGCCTGACAGATTCCCTTGAGAAACTGCCGCGGCAGATCCTATATGACCTGGATGTGGACGCACTGAATGAACAGTACGGCGAACACAACTGGAGAATCGCCCACTGGCACCAGCACAGACAACTCATGAAACTGGACACGCCTTACTATACACAGGTGGTTTATACACCTGTTATTTCTGCAGGCCTGGAACATGACCTGTTTACCATCCCATACATGAACCCTCTGATCGATAAAAGCGCCGTATCCTGCACCATCATGGCAGACATCCTTTACAGGAAGTTTGCACTGGGCCTGCCTTTTTACAGACAGGCGCGGGATTACCAGATGCAGGGCATCGCCCTGAACAAACAGACCATCATAAACTGGGCAGGCACGCCTGTATCGGAAATCTGTGAAGAGGTCTATGAATTCATGACGCAGCTGCTTGTGGGTTACAGGTATACCCAGTGCGATGAAACCTATATCCAGGTAAATAAAGATGGGTACGGTCCCGGACATAAGAGCTTTCTCTGGGTCCATACCAGCAGCGAACTGACAGACTGTCCCCCTGTCATTATCTTCTGCTATGAAGAAACACGGGGGACGGACCATCTGCGTCATTTTTTCCGGGAGTTCCTTGGCTATATCACTTGTGACGCCTATATTTCTTACCGGGTACTGGAAGAGGAAAGCGGCGGGGAGATCCTTACAACCGGCTGCTTCATGCATTGCCGGCGGTATTTTGCGGAAGCGTTTTTTGTACAGAATGTCGCTGCCATGAGTGACGATGAGCCTGCGGCACTTCCAGAGACCAGGGCGCTCCTGCTGATCCGCGGGATCTACCAGGAAGAGAAGAAACTGAAGGAATTAACTGCAGACGGACGGACCATTGCCAGGGAAGGGAACGTTGCGCCCAAAGTGAATGCCTTCTTTGAATATATCCATTTCCTGGAAGGATCGGACAATGTATTCTCAGACAGGATGAAAAAGGCCATTACTTATGCCCTCAACCAGGAGAAAAATCTGCGTCGGTTCCTCACGGACGGAAACATTCCCTGTGATAACGGGCATGTGGAACGGATCATCCGCAGCTACTCGGTTGGCCGGGCCAACTGGCTGTTTGCGGATACCATTCATGGAGCAAAGGTAAATGCTATCATGTATTCTATAGTAGAAACGGCGAAAGCAAACCAGGCGAATATCCTCATCTATCTCCAGTACCTGTTTGAGCAGATACCACTGCGCCGAATGGGAGGCGATAAAGATTTCATGGCTGATATGGTGCCCTGGTCAGAAGCCTACAGGACATATGAAGAGAAGAAACAGCAGCAGCGTCAGTCATTGTATGGACAGCTGTTTCCAGAGCCAGAGCGTCCAAGGACACCCCGGAAAAAAGACCGAAGCGCGGGAATGCCAGAGGGCAATGGTCTAACTGCATAATGAGCATGGAGCCCGGAAGCAGCTGCTTGTGGGCTAATGTTCTGTATCGAAGTCTCAAAAGAAACAAAAATCTCAGATACGATGGTACTTTTGCGACTATTTGATTATCAAGGTGCTCTAACTGTACGATATCATAGGCTGCGCTCCTTTTATAGACGCCGATTATTTGCCGCTTACATTGCACTTATACCGCTTGTATAGCATTCATGGAGCGCGCCCATATCAGTAGCATTAAACTTGACATTTACTTTCTTTGTATACTGTAAGCGGCAAATAATCGGCGTCTTATAATTAGTCTCCTATTCTGGTAGTATTGT
>CAJTKW010000133.1 GCA_910577035.1 uncultured Acetatifactor sp. | reverse complement strand
GGCCTGTATCTGGTCAGTAGATTGGTTATGGCATACCTAATTACAATCGTTACAGCTATAATTGTAATCTTATATATTATTATTAAATAAACATAGATACGCTAAAAAAGACTCTATTCCTTGAGATATATACAGGTTATAACACTAAATCTCATTTACCATGATTGCGTATTAAATCATCAGAATAAAAGAAACATAATTCATCTTATTATGGATTATAGAGTATTACCGTCTAATATGAAATCATCTTATTTCAGAACAAGGAATACAGCAGTCACCCACAGCTGAACTGACTACTGTATCCCAGATATCTGCTCCTCAGCTGGCATTCCTTCACTTATATTTCACTGAAAATTAGTCCACTGTACAAATGGCTTTAAATTCCACTCCTGCAAAATTGTCCGAATTAAGAATATACTCGCCATCTTTCCATCTATCATTCACTATCTGTTCTGCCATCTTTTGGCTTCCGGCTTCCACCTCAACCACATTCCTGATACTGTTTTCCTGTTCGCTGATCCTGTTTTCAAGCTCCGAAAGCCTTTCCGAATAATTCTCCCTGTCCAGCTCCCTTGCAACATTCATCTCCTGAAGCCGCTGGTTCAGTTCTGACAGTTTATGATTTTCCTTTTCAAGCGTCTCCGCTTTCTGCCTGTCAAATGCTTCCCTTGCAACATTTTCGTCTGCTCTGGCGGCAATCAGGGCGCTTTTTATCGGATTCCCCTCATCAACAACCGCCGACAGCTTTTTCTGCATTTCTTCCCTCACGGCTGCGGCATTTTCTTCCGTCACCACCGTACCGCATACCGGACACGGATGCCCTGATACAATATCCACGAACGCATTTTTCTGCCTGTTGAATTCTCCACGCAGGGCATTCAGCTGCGCCTCCGCTTCAGCAATCTGTGCCGTAAAGGATGACTGGTACTGCTGTGCAGACTGCTTTGCTATGGATTTTTCCGTCTCTTTTATCTCTCTCAAAAGCTCCTGCATGGCTTTGTCCTCATTGCTGTCTGACGCTTCAGAGAGCAGGGCTGCCCGCTGTCTGCGCAGTTCTTCCAGCATCTTTTTTTCTTCCTCCGGATTCCGTCCTTCATCACGGATCATAGAAAGTTCTTCCATTTCAGAGGAAATATCATTAATGGATGCCTTCAGTTCCTCCAGTTTCGCAGTGCGCTCCTCACGCTGGAAATCCTGAAGCTCCTTCTGCCCCCTGTAACTGATAAGCGTGTCATTCAGTTCTTTCAGCTCACCCCTGCGGTTTTTGATGAACACCTCCGGTGAAAGCAGCGGTTTATCTGTCAGGAGCTCCTGTGAGGATGCAGGAAGTGCCTCCATCACGTCCTCGTGCTTCACAACCGGCAGGAGCTTTTCAAGCATCCCTTTCCCACTCTCGCCAAGCACATTGATAAAATATAAGGGATTCAGGATGGAAAGGAAAATATCCTTTCCGCCAAAAACCTTGTTTAAATCTGACTGCCTGACAGTGATCCCGTCATAGGCGATCGCCGTGTCACGTTTCCTTGTCCTGGTCAGGTTATGGGATTTCCCTTTATCATCCACAAAATCCACGCTTACCGTCATTTCCTGCATATTCTTATTCTGCAGCCGGTCCAGTCCCTTGTCGCCAAAGAAAGGCGTGCCCACAAACGCAAAAGCTATCGCGTCGGCAATGCTTGATTTCCCCTGCCCGTTGGAAGCCGTAATGAAAGTCATATCCCCAAAGTCAAAGGTAACGGTATCCTCAAAGCATTTGAATCCGGTAAGGGCCAGCCTTGTAATCGTAAAACCATTCATCTTTTTCATAAATGCTGTCATTCCTTTCAAAAGGAGAGGGGAATGTAACTCCCCTCTCCGGATCATCGTTTATGCCGCCAGCTGGTAGGCGCTGATGAGATTGTACTCGCCGTAGTTCCCATTCTTTCTCTCAATCTGCACGTTATTCAGGCAGGCGCCCGCCTTAATCGACTGGTCCGTAGCCCTGATGTAAGCTTTCACCACGCCGCCTCTCCGGTCAACCATCTCCAAAAACTGGCTGGATTTCCCTGACGGCCTGATAGAACGGACTTGATAATCATAAGCCGGGGATGCCGCAGTCTGTCCTGCATTCGCTACTGTATTCGTTGCCTGCGCAACCTGTGCCTGTCTGCTGTTTGCCGCTGGCGCTGCCTGCGTCTGTCTGGCATTTGATGCGGATGCTGTCTGCGCCTGCCTTGCATTTGATGCCGATGCTGCCTGTGTCTGTCTGGTATTCGCCGCCGGTGTCTGCCCGGAAGGATTTCCCTTCTGGGCAGGCCTTGCTCCGAATATCCTGTTCAGCATGGCATTGTATTCCCTCTCCAGCCTGACATATTCATTCTGTTTGATCACAAAGGATTTCCCGCGGGCTTCAATCTCCACCCATATCCCTTCCATTTCATACAGATAACGCCCGATGCCCCAGACGCTTGCGGCACGCTTGAAGGAATCCGACAGTCCGCCCTTGATCGGCTCAAAATCGCTGTTCTCCGCACCGTCAAATTTTGTCACCCACTCCTTCCGTTCATCGTAAAAGATACTGATGCCGCAAATCTGGGAATTGTCATGCCACAGGGAGTATACGTTTTTCCAGTTGAACGGCCCGACTGTTTCATCCAGTCTTTTCTGGACAGCACGGGCATCCATATAGGCCACGGCCATCCCCCTCTGCTTATCCTGTGAAGTAACCTGGATCTTCCACTCAATCTCCCTGCCATTGAACGGCTCACGCAGCCGCCTGATGATTTCCTCATAATTCATGCTTTTTAATCTCCTTCCTTTGGTCAAAATTTCTATTGGTTAAGCTACATATTCCCCACATACAGGGCATCTGTGTTGATCCGGCAGTATGCCGTAAATATCGTCAACGTAGAATAATCCGACAAACGGATTGTATATCGCCGTACAGCGTTTCCCTTTATACTCGGCGATAACATCGTTGCTGCCTTTCTCGTGCAGTATCACCGCCTCATCCTGTGCCTTCAGGCTGTGTATCATTGCTTTTGCTGTAAACATATCTGTATCAGCCGCTCCTTCCTTCTATGAAATCATTCAAAACCCTCCCGCTTGGTATCAGCACATCGCTGTAATAAAATGCCGGTTCCTTGTCCTTTAACAGTTCCAGCAGATCCCGCATTTCCAGCCCCGGCTTATTCAGGGAATGGTTAAAGTGGTCATTGTTGTTCGGCATCGCCATAATATAGTAGGGCAGGCTTGCCAGGGTATGCAGGCTTTCACATTTTGGAAATGTATTATTCCCTGTGCAGAGATAGAAGCCGCTGACATTTGACAGCGGGTAATGGAACATCTTTGTATCCGGCTTTAACCTGCCATCGTTTTCCACTACGCCAAGCCTGCAGCCACTTATGCGCCCTTCTGCCGAAAGCCTGAACCCGAATACCAGATGCGGCAGGGGAAAGTTTTTATATTCCGTGCCAAAATAACTGATATCCGCCCTGCCTTCCGTGTAGAGCAGCACAACGTCCCTGCTCCCGTCATCATATATGCTGGCCGATATACAGCCCTTCGGGAGCAGCCCGGTACGGACAGCCCCTCGGACCATGCTCTTATCAATACATTTTACTAAAGTATCCGGGGCAATCTGTTTGAAACTTTTAATACCCCCTGAATCCCGTTCCACCATAACCCTGCCGTCGTCGCTGATCCGGATGACCGTTTCACTCATGCCGCCTTCACCTCCTCTCCCGGAA
>CAJTKW010000132.1 GCA_910577035.1 uncultured Acetatifactor sp. | reverse complement strand
GTCCCATCATAGGATGGGACGCCAAGAAGTTCTATATCTCACACGGAAGAACGCAAGCGGGAAAGCTCGCTTTGGACAGCGTTCTTCTCATTGATTGTTTGTGCCGCCAATAGCGGCACTGCCGCCGGAGGCGGCATGTCGGGAAGTGTGAGAAGAGTTTCAAGGAGAGGCAGATGAGGGAATACAACGGAAAAACATACATGGAAAATCAGCCCCATACCATGGAGGAGCTGCTGGAGATCACCACCATCCTGCGTAGTCCCGGGGGCTGTTCCTGGGACAGGGCGCAGACGCATGAATCTCTGAAAAAGTGTCTGGAGGAAGAGGCCGGAGAGGTATTGCAGGCGGTGGAGCGAAAGGACGATGAAAACCTTTGCGAAGAGCTGGGGGATCTTCTGCTGCAGGTGCTGCTGAACTGTGAGATTGCAAAAGAAAGAGGAGCTTTCAGCTTTCAGGATGTGGTACAGGTCCTGGCGGACAAGCTGATCCGCAGACATCCCCATGTGTTCGGGGATACGAAGAGGCCGGAGAACCCGGAGGAAGCACTGGCGCTGTGGAAGGATGTCAAACGCCGGGAGAAGGAGCGGGAGGAAGGGCCGCAAAAGGCAGAGGGATAAGCTAAGTGAGGGAGAGGGCCGCAAAAGGCAGAGGGATAAGCTAAGCGAGGGAGAAGGCCGCAAAAGGCAGAGGGATAAGCTAAGTGAAGGCACAGGCGGCCTTAGCTCACGCTCAGATTAGCGTATTTTTTCGGGGATACCCCAACTGCCCTGGTGAAAGCCTTGAAAAAGCTGCTGTAATCGCCAAAGCCGCTTTTTTCAAAGGCTTCGCCTACACTGGCACCTTCGCTTAAGGCGGCTTTTGCAATGCTGATACGGCGGGCGGCAATATATTTGCCGATGGTGGTGCCGGTGGCCTGTTTAAAAATGCGGCAGATATAAGATTCGCTGAGGTAAAAGCTTTCGGCCAGTTGTTCTACGGTAACGGATTGAGCAATGTTTTGATTGATAAAGGTGAGTATATCGTCTACCTGACGATTGTATTTGTATTCGCTTTTTACAGTCTCGGGGGCATTTGCGCTGGAAAGGGAATTAATCATTACCAGCAGCTCCATGAAAGCGGCCTGTTCCACGATGTCATGGGCGTAGCCGCTGGCGGAGGTGATCTTGTTGACGTAATACAGAAAGCGTTTCTGCTGTTCCCGGCTTAAGGACAGCTTATGCTGAAAGCCGGTGCTGCGGCAGGAAAAGCAGGCGTCGAGATCCGTGTCTGCCGTGGAAAGCCGCTTGGTATAATCGGGATGAACGGAGAGGACAATGCGTTCGTGGAGCTGATTGTCAATCTGGGTCAGTTTGTGGCTCTCATACTGGTTGATGATAAAGAGATCCCCCGGAGTGATGGAATAAAAGCGGTTGTCTATGAGGAATTGTTTGCCGCCGGAGATGGAATAATAGAGCTCGTAACAGTCATGGATGTGCATGTCCATGGCTTTTTCTTCCTTATAAAGATGTGCAACGGCAAAGGTTTTGGTGTTCTGGCAGTTTTCGATGGCAATTTTACAGGAGGTGACTTCTTCCATTGTTATGTGTCCTTTCTGTCCGGTGGGGATTGTCCGGAGCCCGGCTGTGAGTTATTGGGATTTGAGGCGCAGTGGAGCCGCAGCATGGAGGTTCCCCCATCGGCTTTATGGTACCAGTATAGTGTAAAAGTTCAAAATTTGCAAGGTTTTGAAAAATATTCGAATAGACCTGGAGAATTTTTTCGGGTATACTGTATGTGAAAAGCATAAAAGAAGTATAAAATCTGAAAATTTTATGGAAATGGAAATTATTGTATGCTATAATGTAAGCACTTACACAGTGCGGAATTATTTATATGAAAGGAGAGGTGTATTACAGTGGAACTGAGAACAGCAGTATCACCCAGAGATGTGAAGCATTATACGACAGAGCGCCTGCGGGAAGAGTTTCTGATTCAGAATCTTTTCGTGCCAGGTGAGATCAAGCTGGTGTACAGCCACATTGACAGGATCATAACAGGAGCGGCAGTGCCGGTAAAGCCTCTTACCCTTACGGCAGGCGACGAGCTCAGAGCCGAGTATTTCTGCCAGAGGCGTGAGCTTGGCGTCATCAATATCGGCGGTCCGGGAACCATTTCCGTGGACGGAAAGGTGTACAGGGTAGGATTTAAGGAGGCAATGTACATCGGTATGGGTTCAAAGGAGATTATTTTCGCCAGCGATGACGAAGGGAAGCCCGCGAAGTATTATCTGAATTCCGCGCCGGCCCACAGGACATGCCCTACCGTGCTGATCCGGCCGGAGGGTGAGCCGGAAGAGGGCGTGGTGATCGTAAAGCAGGAGAATAAGGTGGAGCTGGGAAGCCTGGAGGACGCCAACCACAGGGTGATCTGCAAATACATCCTGCCCGGCCAGGTGGAAAGCTGTCAACTGGAGATGGGAATGACGAAGCTGGAGCCCGGCAGTGTCTGGAATACCATGCCCTGCCATACCCATGACAGGCGCATGGAGGTATATCTTTACTTTGAAATGCCGGAAGACGCCTTTGTGATGCACTACATGGGAGAACCCAGCGAGACCCGCCACATTGTTATGAGAAACGAGGAGGCGGTGATTTCACCCAGCTGGTCCATTCATTCGGGCTGCGGCTCCAGAGCTTATACCTTTATCTGGGGCATGGTAGGGGAGAATCAGGACTTTGACGATATGGACGGCGTGGCGATGAAGGATTTGATGTAACGGATAGGACTGATGACAGGAATTGGTTATATCTGCCAACCATGAATTTAACAAAAAGGAGAGAATGAAAATGGGAAATTTCGTAAACAATTTTTCACTGGAAGGTAAGATTGCACTTGTAACAGGTGCATCCTACGGTATCGGTTTCGCCATTGCTTCCGCATATGCCGAGGCAGGTGCCACTATTGTTTTCAACGACATCAAGCAGGAGCTGGTGGACAAGGGGCTGGCGGCGTATGAGGAAAAGGGAATCAAGGCTCACGGCTATGTCTGCGACGTTACCGACGAGGAAGCGGTCAATGCCCTGGTTGCACAGATCGAAAGGGAAGTAGGCGTGATCGATATTCTGGTAAATAATGCCGGGATTATTAAGAGAATTCCCATGATCGAGATGACGGCGGCGGAATTCAGGCAGGTGATCGACGTGGATCTGAATGCACCCTTTATCGTATCCAAGGCCGTTATTCCTTCCATGATTAAGAAAGGCCACGGCAAGATTATAAACATCTGTTCCATGATGTCCGAGCTGGGGCGTGAGACGGTATCCGCATATGCGGCGGCAAAGGGCGGCCTGAAGATGCTCACCAGGAATATCTGTTCGGAGTATGGCCAGTACAATATCCAGTGCAACGGCATTGGCCCCGGCTATATTGAGACACCTCAGACAGCACCTCTGCGTGAGATCCAGCCGGACGGCAGCAGGCATCCTTTCGACCAGTTTATCTGTGCGAAGACTCCCGCAAACAGATGGCTGAAGGCAGAGGAGCTTGCCGGCCCCGCAGTATTCTTGGCTTCCGATGCTTCTGATGCGGTAAACGGACACATTCTCTATGTGGACGGCGGCATTCTGGCTTATATCGGCAAGCAGCCTTCATAAGGAGGAAACAAAGAGATGAAAATAGCTTTAATCAATGAAAACAGCCAGGCGGCGAAAAACGAGATGATCTGCGCAACCTTAAAGAAGGTGGTCGAGCCCCTGGGGCATGAGGTGTTTAATTACGGCATGTGACATGGGTCGGATTCTGGGTCAATGCCGTGCTTATGGCGCTGAA
>CAJTKW010000131.1 GCA_910577035.1 uncultured Acetatifactor sp. | reverse complement strand
ATCACTGCACCTACTGCAAACAGGAAATAAAAAGGAGGCCACATTTTCTTTTTCAAAATTTTTGCCAGGAAATAAAACTGGAAGGACATCTCGACAACGCCCATTATATATACATTAAAAAAATCTAAATACTCAGCCATGTTACCTGCCCCCATATGTAAAAGCCCTTACATATTCTTCATATACTGCAGAACAACACCTGAAAACTCCTTGCTCCGCAGCCGCGATACGGGAACTTCTTTGCCGCTATCCATATATGCAGTCCCATTTTTATATCCTTTTAAATGCTTCAGGTTGATGAGATAACTCCTGTGACACCGGAAAAAATGGCTGTCCAACTTTGATTCCAGATTTTCAATCCGCTCATAATAATCAACAACCTCTCCTGATGTCAGATTCAGATATATTTTCCGGTCTATGCTCTCGCAGAAAACAATCTCATCCTCCCGGATAATGCGCCCCTCATATCCCTTTTGCACCAGCAGGCTGTCTTCGCTGGCGTTTTGCATAGAAGAATAGAGACGCTCCATGGTCTTCTCAAACTGTTTTTCCTCCACCGGCTTGACCAGATAATCATAGGCCTGCACCTCGAAAGACCGAAATACCATCTCTTTCAGTACCGTGATAAAGATCAGGAATCCCTGGAACTTAGAAGCCCTCAGTTTCCTTGCCGTTTCCATGCCGTCCATGCCCTTCATCTGGATATCCAGAAACAGGATGTCGATCTGCCCATCATAACTTAACAGATCCTCGCCGCTTAAAAATGTCCGAATGCTGATTTCCCTGTTCTTTTTACGGAAAAAATCAGAGACAAAAGCCCTTATATGATCGGACATGTGTTTTTCATCATCACAGATTGCAATATGGATCAATGCGCCACCTCCTCGCCATGATATCATCATTGCCATAAAAAACATTTTATTATATCCTGCCAAAAATACCAAAACAATTTTATTGCTGTGAAATGTTTATCTGCTGCCGTAAAATGCTGTGCAAAATTTTATCAATTTTTACCAAAGTTAATTTTAACTTTGTGCCCTCATCTGTTCTACCAGGGATTGCTTTTTCTGCCTGCGTACCATCCAGGCAGGATTCCGGTCACGGTATAGTTGCCATGAACGCTCTCGGTATCCAACCGGACCGCCTCACCAATTTTAGCATTCGAGCCGTAAGCGGAGAAAAAATATTCACTGACAGCGACTTCATTCGCCTTTGTCGGGAGTTTTCCTTTTACCAGTTCCATCTGGCTGCGGGCAATATACATCATGTCGCTGTCGCAGTACACATAAGAGGCGTTGTATCCCTGCCCCGAATGCTCCTGCCCCAGTAAATAGTATTCGCCCACGCGGGCAAGCTCCGGAAGGTCTTTCAGCGCCGCCACATGATCCGCCTCCACGCCGGTGAAGACCGCCTCATAGGTGTCGGCCACCTGATTACGCTGGATCTGCGCAATCGAAACGGATATCACCGCTGACAAGCAGACCAGGAACGCCGCCAGGGCGACGGCAATTACCACCATCAGGTTCCGGCGCTTTTCGCTTGCCAGGCTGCGCTTTGCAAGTTTTTTCACAATAGCGCCGGTATCATTTTCAAAAGGCCATGTCATGTCTGTTTCCCTCCCTTTCTCCCAATATCGCTATTTTAATCGAAGTCAATCTGTTGCCTTAATCCGCTCCACAAGGGAAAGCTTTCTGGTATAGCGGACCGCGCAGACTGAAAACACTCCCTGCACCAGAAGCAGTGCGGCTCCGAACAGCAGCACCTGGATCACCGGAAAGTGATAGGTGAGGGTCCCAAACATGCCGATCCGGTCGAAGACTTTGCACACGGCCAGACTGCACGCCGTCCCCAAGGTCAGGGTAACAAATAGCGTAATCCCCACATAGTACAGGCACTCAAAGGACAGCATCCCGGACAGCTGCCGGTCACTCATGCCCACGGACTGGAACACACCGAACTCCTGCTGGCGGGTGAGCAGATTGGTAATCAGGGTGTTGGCAAGGTTAATCAGAGCGAACACAAAGATAAAGACCAGGATGCCGTAGTCCCGGGCCAGTTCTCCCTGCAGGCCGCGCTCCAGCTCGGCGGACAAATCATCCAGGCCCAAGATCGCCACCCGCTGGTCGGATACGGCGCCGAACACCGCCCGCCGCAGCTGGTCGCTGTCCTGCTCCGAGTGGAGATTGACATAGCCGGTAAAATCCGAAATTTCCGGATAGAGGGCGGACAGCTCTTCTTCGGGCAGAATGAAGAAATGAGACGAGCTGCCAATCTGAACATTCTGCACAATGCCCATCACCGTATAGGTCTTTGTCTGTCCGTTGTAGCAGGAGAGGGTCACGGTATCCCCGACCTGATAACCGGTCCGGTAGATTTCCTTCAGCGCACTGCCGGCAGGGCAGACCAGAATGCCGTTTCCATCCAGAAGCTGCCGGTAGTTTGCCGCTCCATCCAGAACCGCATCGCCCACGTACATCTCCTCCATATCCTCCCGGGAAATTCCCCTGACAACAAACGGCTCATGCGCCCGGTTGCCGGGAATGACGCTGATAGCGGGAATCTCCACACAGGCCAGGCTGTAGGCCGTCACATCATCCACGCCGGGGAGAGCGGCCAGTTTCTTGCGCAAGGCCCCGCCCAGGGGATTCTCCTTCTGCATCTCCACAAATTCCCGGCCTGCGTGATCCTCATATTGCAGCAGATACTGGCTCCGATCTCCGAATTGCGACCGGGCCATTTCTTTTACGTCCACCGAGTTTGCGTAGGCGGAAATGCACAGCAGCAGAATCCCGGTCAGGCTCAGGGACAGAGCGGTTACAAACGCCTTTTTCCGGTTCCGGGAGAAATTCATCAGGGCCAGCCTTGGCATGGTCAGGCGGCAATGGAGCCGCCTTGAAACACTGCGCCCCTGCTGCCCGGAATAGGCGGTGGTACGGATGGCCTCAATGGCTGAGACCTTTCCCGCCATCGCCATGGGCTTTCCGGTGGCGATCACGACGGTACCATAGACCAGAAGGGAAACCACCAACCCGGAGCGGATATTGTCGCTCCAGGACCAGTAGCCGGGGACTGCAATCAGTGCAATCACTGCGGCGCAGAGTAGTCCGAGGGGGATGGCGACAGCGGTCAGGAAGCGCCTCTCCCGCCGGACTACCCGCTTCAACTGCGCCCGCGTGGTTCCCAGCACCTTCAGGCGGCCATATTCCCGCATTTTACCCATGACGGAGATGTAGAAGATATTGTAGATCACGATGGCGCAAACTACGGCAATCAGGAGTGCCGCGGCATAGACCTCCATTCCGTTTCCAAGATACAGGTCCACCATGCCAAAATAGCTGGAGCTGTAAAAGGTCCGATCCTCCGGAATACCCATTTCCGAAAAAAATTCTTCAATATCCGCCCTGAGCTGGTCTGGTTCCATGCCCTGGCTCCCTGCAAAGCGGAACCGAAGCTCATAGAGGGCATTATGGCCGTCCGCCTTTACAGCGGCCTCCGGAATCCAAACCATGAATATCCGGCTGTCGTTCTCCGCCTCCAGAATGCCCGTGACAGTATAGGGTTTCTCGCCGCCCCCCAGGTTCAGGGCCACTGTCTGACCGACCTCCCCTGAGAGGTCAAAATAGCGAAAAAAGGAGCGTTCCACACACAACTCGTTCTCCTTTTGGGGATAAGCCCCGGTAATCTCGCCGTAGCCCATCAGGTCAATCATCTCTTTGCTTACATAGCTGACATTCAAAACACTGTCCTCATGACGGGCGGTTCCCGTCTCGACAATGCAGCCCCATTTCTCAAACTTTCCGGCGTCCACAAGCCTGGAAACCTCTTCCCGGGTCAGCCCGCTGCACCCGGCCTGATACTGCCCCAGGATGCCGTCCAGTGTTTTCATCTGCTGAGCGGAGT
>CAJTKW010000130.1 GCA_910577035.1 uncultured Acetatifactor sp. | reverse complement strand
AGATTTTTGCAGAGAACTGTCTGATGCAGCCGGTTATCATTGTCTTAAAGAAGAATGTGAGAACTTTGAAGCAGTGGTCTAATATCCTGGGTTCTACGGGCTTTATGAGGGGGAATCCGCTGTTCATTATTGACGATGAGGCAGATGCTGCTTCTTTGAATACGATGATTAACAGAAATAACAAGTCTTCTATAAATAGGTATCTGGATGATATTAAGGCGAGGTCAGCGTGCAGTATTTATCTGCAGGTTACGGGAACGCCGCAGGCGTTGCTGTTACAGTCGATGTCATCAGGGTGGCATCCATATTTTGCGTATTATTTTCAGCCGGGGGATGGGTATCTTGGGGGAGATTTTTTCTTTCCGGCGGAAGGAGCCGGGGAGTGTATTTCTTATATAGATTCTTTGAGCGATCCACTGGAAGAGGCGTTAATGCACCATCTGGTGGTATCGGGAATCATGCTGACGGCGGGGAAAAGGGTGTCAAACTTTTTGATTCATCCCAGTGTGCGGAAGGCGGTGCATGGAAAGTACCAGCAGGATGTATTTAAGGTTTTGGAAGATTTTAAGGGGAAATGCAGGGATGAGGGATTTACTGTGCAGGTCAGGCAGAGGTATGAACAGCTGAATCCGGTTAAGTTTGAGAAAAAGCCGTTTGGAGAGGTTCTGGATTTTATACAGAAACTGCTGAAAAATGATGAGATTAAGGTTCTGGTCATGAACGGAAATTCCGGTGTGGGCAGTGATGATTATGCATCGGGCTCTAATGTGATCATTGGCGGGAATACGCTTGGACGAGGCGTTACTTTTGCGGGGCTCCAGACGATTTATTATACCAGGACGGCGAAAAAGCCGCAGGCGGATACGATGTGGCAGCACAGCCGTATGTTCGGCTATGACAGGGATGCCGGGCTTATGAAAGTGTTTATTGACGAGCATTTATATAAGCTGTTTGCGGATATCAATGCAACGAATAATTCTATTATTTCCCAGGTGGAGAGGGGAACGGCGGATGTGAAGATTTATTATCCGGAGGGGTTGAATCCGACAAGGAAGAATGTTCTGGATAATAAGAAGCTGGCTATGATTTCCGGGGGGACAAATTATTATCCGTATTCGCCGGAGAATGATACGATTGCTGATATTGACCGGCTTCTGGAAGCGTTTGATGAGTCACGGTCCTGCTATCAGGTGAGCCTTCGTCTGATGCAGGAGGTTCTTTCCCATATCAAGTCGGAGGATGATTTTAAGGTCAGTGTTTTCCGTTCTATTATTGATATGGTGCTTGCTGAAAAACCGGCAGGCCAGGGGGTTTTGATTGTCAGGAGGAACAGGAATGTGGCAAAGGGGACGGGTGCGCTGCTGTCTCCCAATGACTGGCAGCTGGGCGCGTCTGTCACGGATAAGATTGTTCTTACGATGTACCAGATGACAGGAGAAAAAGGCTGGGGCGGAGAGAAGATCTGGATCCCGAATATCAAACTACCGGATAAGATGGTTTATTATGATATAACGGATGACAGTGAATAAGGGAGCTGTTGTGTTTGAAAGGAAGGTGTCATGAAGTATTCAGAGCTGGCGAGAAGGGTATTGTTTGAACCGCTCCGCACGGGGGCGGACAGGCTGTGTATTTTGTCGGGGTATGCAACGCCGAATATGGCTTCGTGGCTGATAAAGAATTTGAAGGAGTTTAAATCCGGTCCTATTGACATCTCTTTGATTGTGGGGATGGTTCCTTTTGACGGTCTCAGTATTGCTGTCCATGAGGGATTTAAGGAGCTACAGAAGGAGAGGATGCCCCAGGAGGTGGCGCATTATCAGTGCAGTTATGTGTATGATTCTGCGCCGGTACATGCGAAGGTGTATGTCTGGCTGAAGGGGGATGAGCCGGTTGTGGCGTTTGCGGGTTCGGCAAATTTTACGCAGAGTGCGTTTGGGGAAAAGCGCAGGGAATATATGGTGGAATGTGACGCATTGGAAGCATATCGGTATTACTGCGGTGTGGAAAATGATACGATATTCTGCAATCATGCCGAAGTTGAGGAATATGTTGTGCTGTATCCCACGCACAGCGTTTTGGATATGGAAAATAAGCCGGTCGGCAGCTTGTCGGGGGAGAATATAGAAATGATAACGCTTTCCCTGCTTTCGGAGAATGGAGAAGTGGGGACGAAATCGGGGCTGAACTGGGGGCAGAGAAGCAGGCGGAATAAGAATGAGGCGTACATACCGCTTCCGGCACCGATGGTTCGGACAGGCTTTTTCCCGTTGAACAAACAGCATTTTACGGTGGTTACGGATGACGGACATCAGCTGATCTTGAGGGTGGAACAGCAGGGGAATAAGGCGATTACAACGCCGCTTAGTAATGCACAGCTTGGGGAGTATTTCAGGAACCGGCTGGGGCTGGCGAATGGCGCTTATATCTGGAGAAGTGATCTGGAGGCGTATGGACGTACAGATGTTACGTTTTATAAGCTGGATGATGAGCAGTATTATATGGATTTTTCTGTGTAGTAAAACCGGGGCCGAAGCTCCGGTTTTACTATAAGGTCATTCATTAATGTTTGGTTCGATGCTGGGGTATTCGATGCCGGCGAAACTTTTCAGGATGGCTTCAAATATGATTTTCGCCCCTCTGCATGGAACAGCCATGCCAATCTGTTTTCTGACGCTTTCTTTGCTCCCGATAAATTTATAGGTGTCGGGAAAGGTCTGCAGGCGGGCGCGTTCCCGGTTTGTCAGGGCTCTGGATTCTTTCCAATGGTAAATATGGGTTCCGCCGCCGCCGCTTCCAGTGACGGTATATGCGGGTTTGTCAGGGTCTAGGCGTTTGTATATCTGGCTGATTTTCGCGCCGTGGACATTCAGTTTCAGTTTGTCCGGCAGGTCTGCGGTAAAGGCATTCTGGCCGGGAAGGATATGATCCAGCCGTTCAATGACGGTTTTGGACTGTTTTGTCAGTTCGTTATTAAAGGCATCTGCCGGGATAGGCGGGTCTTCTATTGCTTTCCGGCAGGTATTGTCAATGTCTGCATATGGTTCCGGGGAAGGGACGTGGTATGTGACATCAATATCTTTCCGGATGCCTACTATGATAATCCTATGGCGGGCCTGGGGGATTCCGTATTCCTCAAATTTATATAAATGTGGAACTACATTGTATCCGCCGTGGGTTCCTGCATTTTTCAGTTCGTCAATGATTTTGGTAAAGGCTTTTCCGTCATTGGCATTTCGGAGGCCGCCTACATTTTCTGCTACGAACCATATAGGGTTGTACAGGTTTAAAACTTTTACACCGTAGGAATACAAGGGGCCGAAAACGCCGTCCATGCCTTTTTGCTCACCGACAACGCTGTAATCATTGCACGGGAAGCCGAAAGCCAGGGCATCAATTTCCGGCAGGTTTTCCAAGTTAAATTCACGGATGTCTTTGTGGTATACGCTTTTGGGATCGTCGCGGCAGATGTTATGCCGGTATGTTTCGCAGGTGTCTTTGTCGTAGTCGTTTGCCCATTGGTGGACGATCTTGTAGTTATCGTCCCCGATATCGGCGTTAAGGGCTCCCCACGCAATCCCGCCGGGGCCGCAGAATAGTTCTCCTAATCTATAAATCATTTCTGCCCTCTCTTTCTTTGTCATGCTGAAAAATCAGATAGTCAATTTGGCTCTGTATCTGTTTCTTGTCTTCCTGGTCTAGTTTTTCAATGCCTTTGAAGCAGGATTCCATGTAAGAATCTACATCTTTGGAATCAAGATAACCGGCTTTTTGAAACAGGTCAATCAGTTTTATGTTATATAATAAGGCCAGCTTTTTTAAAGCGATGGGAGACGGGTTGCGGGTGTGGCTACATTCCAGACGGCTTAACTGTGAAGTTGTTATGCCGGTCTCTTTTTCCACGTCTCTTGTGCTTAATTTATTTTGTTCCCTTATTGCCCTCAGATATTGTCCAAG
>CAJTKW010000129.1 GCA_910577035.1 uncultured Acetatifactor sp. | reverse complement strand
CGGCACATTGAAAAGGCAGTCACACCCATTTTGCGGGGGATTGAAACAGTCTCCTGCGGCCAGCCGGTCAGCCTCCCGGAAAAGGGAGAATTGTCGGAGATCAACCGGCAGCTCAACAAGGCAGGGGCTTTTATTGCCAAAAAGGACACTGCCCGGGCCGAATGGATCAGCGGCGTCTCCCATGATGTGCGGACGCCTCTGTCAGTCATGCTGGGCTTTGCCGGGCAGCTGGAGGATGACCGGACCCTCCCGGCATCCGCCCGTGAGCAGGCGGCCTGCATCCGAAAACAGGGAGAGCGGCTGCGGAGTTTGATTTCCGATTTGAACCTCACATCAAGGCTGGAATATTCCATGCAGCCCCTCCGGATGGAAAAAGTCTATTTGGTGGAACTGGCGCGGCAGGTTGTCTGCGAATTTCTGGACGGTGGTTTGGAGGAGCGATATGGGATAACGTTCTGCGCTGACCAGGAAAGCGAGTCGTTGCCCATCCTGGGTGATGAGGCTTTGTTGAAACGTGCTCTGGGTAATTTGATTCAAAACAGCATCGTTCATAACCCACAAGGCTGTCGGATTTCTGTCTCGATTCTGTGCGGAGAAGCCGGTATAACGGTGGAGGTTACAGACGACGGTGCGGGGGTATCGGTCGAAAAGCTGAAGGAGCTGACCGCAGACCACCGCCGCCTGGAGAGTATGGATGAAAAGCTGAACCTGCGGCATGGGTTAGGTGTGCTGCTGGTCCGGCAGATTGTTAAGGCCCACAAGGGAACCATGACCATGGAGAGCGCACCGCAGAAGGGGTTTAGAACTGTGCTGATATTTCCGGTATAAATCATTTTGATTTTTTCAAAAGTAGATAAAAAGTTGGAAATTACCCTTTATAATAAAACTTTAATAATGAAATCTTCTCTTAGATTTTGTAATAGAATTTTCTCTGAAAAGGAGCTGAAAATTATGTATGACAATCCGGTTTTATATGCTCAAGGGAATGCAAAGAAAGAAGACTTAGACCGCATAGAGCAGAAATTTCATGCAAAGATTCCCAAAGAGATTCGGGAACACTGGCTGGCCTATAACGGCGGCTATCCGGAAAAGCCCGTTTTTACGGACAAAAACGGCAACGAATACTCTGTGGACTTGTTTATTCCTGTACGGAACGGAAAGAAACGGCCCATGGAAAAAACGCTGGAACTTTTAAGGGCGGATGACGATGAAGATGAAGAGTAAGCAGCTCAAATGCATAGCCGGATTGGCGGTGCTCCTTCTGGTGATCTGTCTTTTTCGGAGCTGCTGTGACGCTTTGCTTGTGGCGAGCCGGGAGATCCGGACCTATCCGAGCGCCGGCTTTATGGAGACCGTATCTTTTGGTGTGGAATGGCTTTCGGAAAATCAATTCCGAATGACCTACGATGATAAAGTCGATGAATTTGATGAGGAATATATCATTACGATACCAGAATGAACAAGGGGAGGAAATGAAGATGGAGCAGAAAATCTTTGCATTTATGAAAGAAAACGGCATCGCTGTCTTTGCAGAGGCGGACCGGGCAACCGGGGCCGGCGTTCACGAAGTGGGTCAGGGAGCCGGATCAGAAAGTGCGCACGCTTTATTTATGAGCAAAACAGGCAGTCATACGTGTTACTGTATTGATACATTAGCAATTTCACTAATTCCGGATTGAACCGCAGTTTATTAGTGAATATATAAATTGGAATTTGAGGAGGTTGGGTATATTGGTTGGAAGAATAGTAGCTCTGGTATGCTGCTTATTATGTGCTTTTCCTTTCTTTGTTATAGGTGTTTGGGGGAAGGATAGTAGTGAGCCTATAAATTTTTGGAGTGGAGACGCCTCACTAAAAGATAAAGTTAAGAATGTAAAAGGCTATAATACGGAAATGGCCGGATTATATAAAAAGTGTGCGTTATTCTTCTTCTTGACGGGGATTTTATTTGTAGTTTTTCCTATTGCTGGAATTGGGTTGTTAGTGTTTGACTGCTCGGCGGGGATTTATTTGGCATATCGGTTTTATAAGGGGGTTTTGAAAAGATGGTCTTAACTGAAAAATTCGATTTCTTTTGGACGACGATGGAGCTGTGCGATTGGAGAGACGAGTGGAACGCTGACAAGGTCCTCCGGCCAGTGATCAGGTACCTGTCAAAGCAGGATGACCAGATCATTTTTGTGTTCGACGATCTTATGGCGGAATTGCTGTATGGTTCGGACACGAAAAAGCTGGCGTATTGTTAATTTTGACGGGGCCGGTGAAGATTATCATTTTACGATTATGGGTAAGGATGACTGCAAAAAGGCAATGGACTTGTTCCAAAAGATGATTGGCTGGGGACTCTCTGACTGGGTGGAACTGGCTGGGGAGGATGAACTGATTTACGCTTACTATGACGAGGACATGAATGCGGAGTTTATTCACGTAAGGGATGGCGTCTGCCTGCGGGCCTACACGCAGTATGACGACGAGGTAGATACCGATGAGGGAGAAGATGCAGAGACTTCTGCCAGGGAGTGGTCCGATGTAGGTGATTACATGGATAAACATATGGTTTGATTTTTGAATATGATGGACAGGATACAGGAAGGGATTGTATGAGAAAGGCAGTCATTTTATGTGCGGTATTTTCCTGCGCAGCCGTTCTGACAGCGTGTGCAGGCAATGGCGGCAATACCAATACAACAGACGATGCCGGGGCAATGCCTGAAAATGTATTACCGTTAGAGATTGGGGAAACAGATGCACCGGAAACAATGCTGCCATTTGATCCAAAGCTTCCCATACGGTATTCTCCTGATGGGAAATCGGCGCTTATCACCGAGGATAACCATACAGATCAGGTAAAGAGATTGTATCAGGTCAATGAACCAAAAGGATGCATGGAAGAGATGCGGTGGTGGAAGCTGCAAAAAGAAACCGAGCAGCTTGAAATCTGGGATGCTCTGGAAAATCAGGGTATTTTTGAAGGCCCCGTGTCTCTGGATGAAACCGGGAATTTGGTTAATGAAAAGTATTATGACAGGCTTTTGTGGGAGGGACTGTGTCAGCTTTGGGATTACACGGAGGAGACCACCATTCGGACATGGGTGGACAGTAACAGGACAAAAGACCACATGAGGGAGTATGAAAGCCGGGAAGCTTTTTTGTCGGAGGCGGGATTTGAGAACACTGTCCCCATGTATCAGTATTATGACAGATATTATAATCTGCGTTTGGAATTGTACATGGATGAATCTGCAGAACAGCTTTGCGGGCTTGCGTATTGCTATTACTTTAACAGTGAGAGAGAAAAATGTGTGGACAGGTATGGATTTACGATTGATGATGTGGGAGAACGGGACTGGGAAGGAGATACTGCATTTTCTCTGAAATCAGTATATGGTACAGATGGAGCGGACGTTGTGGAGGATTTTGAGGAGACGGTGGAGTACACGGAAGCCGGAAAACCTGACTGTTATAAATCCCAGGGATTTATGGAACACAGGCGGGATGAGGACGGGGCTCCGGAACTGGCGCCCGTCTCTGTTTTGGATCTGGATTATGTGTATCGGGATGACGGAACCTTATATTGCCGGGATTATATCCATAACCCCTCCATATTCGGAACAACGCTCTGCTCGCTGGAAAGCTATTATGACGAAAAAGGGAGAGTGGTCTATGAAAGCGGATATATTACTCATGGGCAGTTGGAATATTTTTATATTTATGGAGATGAAGGGGAGAAACCGGAATATCTTCTGACGGTTGACTATGGCGGGGGTTATGCGATTCCCACGATGGAACGATATCGCTGAAAGCAGATGGAAGGGAACGTGGAGACAGGCAGGGATCAGATTTTAATTACCGGGACGAAGAAATGGATGCGGACGGGACATTAACGGGAGCGGAGAGTTATCTGTTTGTCACGGTATCCTGTAAGAATTCCGGAGACCAGACACAGGAAGTCTTGCTAAACTCCAATGGATTTGTAACCATAGATGAGACAGGACAATTATCTGAGAGCGGCGGTGAAGCCAGATATATCAGTAAAAAACAGGATGGAAATGAAGATCCGGTAAAGGCATTTCACTATCTGATAGAGCCGGGGGAGGAAACGGGAATGGTTGAAATCGGGTACATTGTGGAAGACAGTATTCTGAATGATTCCGCTGACTTAGACTATTGTATCGGTCAGCGGGGATCAGAGATGAGAAATCCGGAAAACCGTTATATTGAGGTAGAAGTTTGGAAGTAAACTTCCAAACTCTTTATCGGTGGCAGTACCGCAAGCACAG
>CAJTKW010000128.1 GCA_910577035.1 uncultured Acetatifactor sp. | reverse complement strand
AAGATGCAGAGAGTGGCGGGAGTGGGAGGGCAGAGCAGCCAGCGGGCGATGGATATGCACATGAAATGCCAGTATATCAATGAACTCACAGAGGAACACGGCGTGGTGTACCTGACCGGCACACCGGTTTCCAACTCCATGTCGGAACTGTATGTCATGCAGAAGACCCTGCAGCCCTCAGAATTAAAGCGCAGGGGGCTGCTCATGTTCGACGCATGGGCCAGCACATTCGGCAGGGTGGAATCTTCCCTGGAGATCAAGCCGGAGGGCTCCGGCTACCAGATGAAAGCCAGGTTTGCCAAGTTCCATAACCTGCCGGAACTGATGTCCATGCTGTTTTTGGTGGCGGACATTAAGACGGCGGATATGCTGGCCCTTCCGGTGCCGCAGCTTAAAACGGGCAGGATGCAGGTGGTGAAGACGGCTATCACCCCGGACCAGAAAGCAATTATGGAGGAACTGGTGGAAAGGGCGGAGGCCATCCGCAATAAGGAAGTGGACAGCAGCGAGGACAATTTCCTGAAACTGACCAACGAGGCAAGGCTGCTCTCCGTGGATCCCCGCATCCTGGATGAAACCCTGGAGAATGACCCCGATACAAAACTCAATGCCTGTGCCGGGAAAGTGGCGGAATTTTACCATGATACGGCAGACAGACGTTCCACCCAGCTTATCTTCTGTGACAAGGGGACGCCCAAGGCGGACGGCCGGTTTAATTTTTACCAGGCCATGAAAGAGGCCCTTATCAGCGTGGGTGTGGCGGAAAAGGATATTGCTTTCATACATGAGGCCAACACGGACGCAAAAAGGGCGGAACTGCTGGAAAAAGTGCGGGGCGGGGAAGTGCGGGTACTGATGGGCAGTACGGAAAAGATGGGAACAGGCCTGAATGTGCAGGATAAGATGATTGCCCTGCATAATCTGGACGCCCCCTGGAGGCCGGCTGACCTGACCCAGCGCAACGGGCGCATCCTGCGGCAGGGGAATGAGAATGGGGAGGTTTCTATTTTTAACTACATTACGGAGCAGACATTTGACGCCTACCTCTGGCAGATATTGGAACAGAAACAGAAGTATATCAGCCAGATCATGACCGGGCGCAGCGCCTTGAGGAGCTGTGAGGACGTGGACGAGGTGGTGTTGCAGTATGCCGAGTTCAAGGCCCTTGCGGTTTCCGACCCGAAGATCAAGCGGAAGATGGAGGTGGATAATGAGGTCTACCGCCTGCAGACGCTGAAATCAGCATGGAAAAACGAGCATTCGGATCTCCAGTTCAAAATTACCCACTATTACCCCCAGGAAATCGAAAAATATACGGAAACGGCAAGGCGGCAGAAAGCGGATGCGGCAATGTATGCCAGGGAGAAACCCCATGAATTTTCCATTACCTTAAACCACAGGCTGTTTGACGAGAGGGCGAAGGCAGGGGAATACCTGAAGATGCAGATGGCAGCCCTGGGGCATGAGGATGGTGATATTTTATCAGCCGGAACCTATGCCGGGTTCCAGGTACTCTTAAAAAGAGGGCCGCTTTTCAATGTGCTGCTGTGCCTGAAAGGGGAGGGCAGCTACCAGACGGATGCGGGGGACTCAGCCCTGGGGAATATCACAAGGCTTGAAAATCTTGCGGAGAAAGTGCCGTCCTGTCTGTCAGACAGTGAGCGGCGGCTGGGGGAACTGCAGAGGCAGTCTGAGGCGGCAGAGGCGCAGGCGGAAAAGCCCTTTGACGGGGAGGAAAAGCTGTCAGAACTTCTGAAAGAGCAGGTATCCCTTAACCTGGCGCTGGAATTTGCTGATGAACAGGAGGAACCGAAAACAGCGGGGGAGAAAAAGGCGTGCAGGAATTACGGCTACAGCATCTACCGGAAACTGCACAGGCTGGCCCAGGAATTATTTGACGGGACTTATACCTATATGAAGTTTAAGCAGGACGGTTTTGACGACCTTGTATTGGAAAATATCGGGGAGAATGAATACAGCATTGCCCACTATTACACGCAGAACGGTGACAGGATGCGTGACCCGGAGATCACGTTCCTGATGGATGCGGAAGGCCGCTCTGTATATCTTCTGTCCTATACCCAGGATAACATGGGGATTTATTATGAAACCAGCGAAAGGACGGAGGAACAGATAGAGGATCTGCTGCAGTTCTTCGACCAGTGGCTGATGAACATCAGGGTTCAGGGATTTACCCTGCATGAGGCCCACGGGGAAAATGCGGAATATATAAGGGAGGAGGCTGCGGAGGAACAGGAAGATGGGGAAAGCTGTGAATATGTGTAGGAAAATTTTCAGCCGGAAACAATGCCGGGATAATGGTAAACACGATGAACAGGGAGGACTTAGCGGCGAAACCGTGGAAAGGAGGAAAACGGCATGGAGGTAAAACAGCGGGGCAGGCCCATGCCCTTTACGGAGGAACAGATGCAGCAGATCTATCAGACAAATATTATAGATTTTGCGGTGAGCAATGGTTTTGAGATCGAAAAAAGCGATAAGGCCACGGTCCATGTGAAGAACTATAGGGGATTATACCTGTTCAGGCATGGCCGTGGCTATTATTCTTTCACGGAGGAAAAAGGCGGAAACATTGTGGAATTTGCCATGAACTACCTGGGGCTGGGGAAACTGGACGCCATGGAGCGCATCCTTGGGAGCAGGGCTTATGAGCAGACGGTGCATATCGTTGCAGTACGGGAAAAGGCGGAAAGGGGGAAAATGCAGCTCCCGCCCAGGGATACGGATGACCGTCGGGTGTTTGCGTACCTGACAAAGACCCGGAAGATTGACCCGGAGATCGTCCAGGCGATGATGAAACAGGGGAAAGTATTCCAGTCAAGGCAGGAGGTGAACGGCAGGGTGCGCCGCAACTGTGCGTTTGTGGGATATGACAGCAGGGGGACGCCCCGGTACTGCGCCCTGCGGGGACCCAGCGCAGACAGCAGTTTCCGCCAGGATATGGAGAACTCGGACAAGACCTATGGCTTTCTCATGGAGGGCAGGAGCAGGCGGGTTTATGAGTTTGAGGCGCCCATCGACGCAATGAGCCATGCCACGCTCTGCAAGCTGCATGGGATTGACTGGAGGAAAGACTACCGGATCTCAGAGGGATGCCTTTCCGACAAGGCGCTGAAACAGTTCTTAAGCGACCATCCGCAGATCCGGGAGATCGTGCTGTGCTATGACAATGACATGGACGGGAAACTTGCGGACGGGACGCCCCATAACCACGGCCAGGTGAGGGCGGCACAGGCAAAAGCGCATTTTGAATCCCTTGGGTACACGGTCTATATACAGACTCCGGCGCAGAAAGATTTTAACAAAGTGCTGACCTCGCTTTATGAGCAGCCTGCGCATGGGGAGCAGGCCGCAGCGGATGAAATGGACGGGCAGGAACCATGAGGATACCGGGAACCAATGTTATGAAAGGATTGGATGACGGATGAGGAAATAAAGGCGTTTGATTTTAAATTTTATGGAGAAAGAGCTGCGTGAGGAAAGCAGGGAGCGGTAATGATGGAAGAAAGGAAATTCCCATGGAAAATATAAAAACTTTTGATTTAGACCGGTGGAGCGAGCCGGACGAAAAGCGCCAGGTAAGGCATATCGGAATGGCGGATGCGAAGGAAACCTTTGAAAAGCTGGAGGCACATCTGAAAGAAAAAGGGATGCTGCCGGATGAGTATTTCCTTTACGACATGGATTTGCGGACAAAGGTGAAGGAACTGCCTGATTTTGATTTTGCCCTGTGTGTGCCTAATTTTGGGAGCAGCGAGGGTGTCTATCTGGATATTGATCTGATCTACAGCGATGAGGACGGCGGGCAGAAAAGCCTGCGCTTTGCCACGGGAAAGACCCTGCGGGAGGGAGCGGATGCCTTTTTCTGGATGTCCAGGATTGCTGCGGAATGTTCCCTTATGCTGAACGGCAGGGGGCGTACTTATGAGAAACATAATGTGGAGCTTGTGCTGACGGAGGAAGAAGCGGAGATGCTTGCCTGTCTGTCCGAAGCGGTTCAGGGCAGGGCGGAGGATCCGGGGCTGGAACCCTGACATCTTATTTTCCGCTTTTTACCAGGAAAGGCCGCCCGGCGGACGGGTGTGCCGGAGGCACGCCAAAACTTAAGCCAATCGGAGATTGGCTTTGTTAAGGCAGGAATAGGCGGGTTCCACACCGCCATGAAACAGCTTGCAGGCAAAGCCTGCAACGGGGTTATTGCTAAAGATATGGTGTTCCGGCTGGAACCCCTGCCCGGTGACAGGCAAAGGGCATTCCAGCCGGAAACCTTATAGGGGAGGTGAAAGCATCAAAAAGCCGA
>CAJTKW010000127.1 GCA_910577035.1 uncultured Acetatifactor sp. | reverse complement strand
GCCCCTGCTCCAGGGGACAGAAGGTGATAATCCCGATGCCGTGAGCCCCGGCATAGCTTTTGAGCCCGTCCCGCTCCATGGTCCTGTCCAGCATGGAATAACGCCTCTGGTTAATGATAAACGGCGTCCCCATCTCCTGAAACAGCTCTGCAATCGCCACGGTCTGCTCTCTGTCATAATTGGAAATACCCACATACAGCGCCTTGCCGCTCCTGACAATGCCGTCCAGTGCCCGGGCCGTTTCTTCCAGCGGTGTCTGCGAGTCCGGCCTGTGATGATAGAAAATGTCAACATACTCCAGGCCCATACGCTTCAGGCTCTGATCCAGGCTGGCCACAAGATACTTTTTACTGCCTCCGTCCCCGTAAGGCCCCGGCCACATGCCATATCCCGCTTTCGTGGAAATAATCAGCTCATCCCGGTACTCCTCCATACCGTTTTTCAAAATACGGCCGAAATTCTCCTCAGCCGCACCGGCTGACGGTCCGTAATTGTTTGCCAGGTCAAAATGCGTAATCCCGTTGTCAAAAGCCGTCCTGCACATTGCCTCCATGTTATCAAAGCTGCCGTTAGAACCGAAATTATGCCACAATCCCAGGGAAACGGCAGGAAGCCTGAGCCCGCTCGCCCCGCACCAGTTATACTGCATGGCGTCATATCTTTTCTCATTTGCCGTATACATACTCATACCTCACTCTCAACCAATATTTTATCCGCAAATTCCTTCACAATCCTGCAACAGCCCACCTCGCCGCTGTCAATGGAAAGCCCATGGGGGACACCAGGGAATAAAGTAATTCTACCATATTTTCACACCGTAGAAAAGGGGCTGTCGCTTCAACGATTAAAAAGAAGTGAAGCTGCCTCTGCTGAGAGCGGTTAGAAGTACTTTTCGCGCCTCACACTATTCCACATCCTGCAAAGCGTCAAAATCCTCTTCGCCGGTACGGATCTTCACAACCTTATCCACATTATATACAAAGATCTTGCCGTCGCCGATATGCCCGGTATAAAGCGCCTTTTTGGCCGCTTCGATCACATCGGCCACCGGAATCCTGCTGACTACCACTTCCACCTTGACCTTGGGCAGAAGCGTGGCATCCAGCTCCACACCACGGTATCTTTCCCCGGCGCCCTTCTGGATTCCGCAGCCCATCACGTTAGTCACCGTCATGCCGGTGACGCCCAGATCATTCATGGCCTTTCGTAATACATCATATCTTGTCATCCTGGCAATGACCACCACCTTATAAATTCCTGTGGAGGCCATGACAGGGATTTCCGCCACAGGCACGGCCGCTCTCTTCTGCACCTCTGAGGCCGATTCGTATTCACCCTCTCCAAGGTCCGTATTCTCATTGACATCCATAACACCGCCGGATACATCCATAATGGAGAATCCCGCATAGGCGGAAGCCAGTCCATGCTCCTTTGAATCCAGTCCTACGATCTCCTCTTCTTCCGAAACGCGGATTCCCACCGTGGCCTTGATGACCAGAAACGCAATGGTAATCGTCACTGCGGTCCAGGCTGCCACTGCCGCAAATCCCAGCAGCTGCAGTCCCAGCAGCTTGACACCGCCGCCGTAAAATAATCCGGTCAGCGTAACACCGTCTGCATCTGCAATTCCATATCCCGGCGCCGCATCGGTGGCAAATAACCCCACTGCCAGAGTACCCCAGATGCCATTCAGGCAATGGACCGCCACAGCCCCCACCGGATCGTCAACATGCAGCTTATTATCCAGGAACCAGACTCCGAATACCACCAGCAGTCCTGCCGCCGTGCCGATTACGATGGAACCGAAAGCATCCGTCACATCACAGGACGCGGTAATGGCCACGAGCCCTGCCAGAGAAGCATTTAAACACATGGAAACATCCGGCTTCCCGTATTTCATCCAAGTAAAGACCATACATGCCACGGTTGCCACCGCAGGGGCAATGGTAGTGGTGACAAAGATAGAGCCCAGCTGCTCCACGCTGACAGCCGCCGCGCCGTTAAAGCCATACCAGCCCAGCCACAGGATGAAAACCCCCAGGGCGCCGATGGGAAGATTATGCCCGGGAAAGGCATTTACTTTGGTAATCCTTCCGTCCTTTCCCCTGGTGAACTTGCCGATGCGGGGTCCGAGAATCTTCGCACCGATCAATGCGGAAATACCGCCTACCATATGAATGGCACAGGAACCGGCAAAATCATGAAAGCCAAGCTGTGCCAGCCAGCCGCCGCCCCAGATCCAATGGGCCTCTATGGGGTAAATCAGCGCCGAAATCACCGCGGAATATATACAGTAGGATAGGAATTTCGTCCTCTCCGCCATGGCACCGGATACGATAGTAGCCGTAGTGGCACAAAATACCAGATTAAACACGAAGTTCGACCAGTCAAAGCTTTCATAAGCCGTGAAAATATCAAAGCCCGGCCTGCCGATCAGACCCGCCAGGTCCTCTCCCAGCAGCAGTCCAAAGCCGATCAGGATAAACACCACCGTCCCGATACAGAAATCCATCAGATTCTTCATAATGATGTTTCCCGCATTTTTTGCCCTGGTGAATCCTGTTTCCACCATAGCAAAGCCCGCCTGCATCCAAAATACCAGTGCGGCGCCAATCAAAAACCAGACACTGAACAGTTCCCCTCGAACAGCACTCATAATCTCCTCTGTCATAATATTTCCTCCTCACCTTGCCGGGCGTACCGCCCGCATATTTACGGCACCGGCCTCCTCCCTTCCCAGCCGTTTCGCACCATTTCTATTTATTGATAGAAAAAGGCGCTACGGATTTCTCCATAGCGCCTTCGCTCTTTATGCAGGCAAGTATAACACTGCCCTGTTCACATCGTCAACTACATTTTTTCTAAAAATTTACAAAATCTGCCGAAATTTTTCTACAAATTGTCAATCGGATCACACAAAATATTTCAGTAAAAAGTAATCCCTATCCCCCATGCACAGCTCCTGTACCGCCTGAAACCCCAGCTTGTCGCAGAGCCTCAGGGAAGCCTCATTCCCGGTTTCCGCCAGGGCGTTTATCTCCCGGAACCCCAGGCTGCCGATCCCGTAATCCAGAATTCCCCGGCAGACTTCTTCCCCGTAACCCTTTCTCTGCCAGGGGACTCCTATGATAAAGCCTAGCTCCGGCTCATCATAGCCCTCACGATAAGAAAAGCCCGCCCTGCCGATCACGGAACCGCCGCTCTTTTCCACCACCGTCCAGACTCCAAATTCATAGAAGGTATAGACCTTTTTAATATATTCCCGGATGTATTCCTTCTCCTGCTCCTTATCGGGGTACAGCCCTTCCATATACCTCGTGATGGCAGGGTCACTGTATATGCGGAAAAAATCCTCCACATCCTCCGGCGTAGTCTCCCGAATCAGACATCTCTCCGTCTCCAGAATATTCCAGGGCAGACCCTTGAGCCTGCGGTATACCCGTTCCGTATATTCGTCCTCCAGATGCTCCGGATCCTCCACGCCAAAGGTAAAACCGGTAAAATCCTCTCCCTGGTTTCCCTCATGAAAATATACCAGCACCGCCTCCCCTGCAGCCTGCAGGGCCTTAGCCTCCACGGCACTGTCCGTCACATACAGCGTGCCCTGCAGCCCCCCGGAGTTCACTTTTATCTTCCTGAAATATTTCACGTCCAGCCTCCATATCATCCCCGGACCGGCATACGGGCCTGAAAAAGCGGCCCGAAAGTATCGGTTCAGACACTTTTCCGCCCTCTTCCGCCAAACACGAAGATTTACTTTACTGCCGTCCCCATTTAAGGTACAATAAACATAATACACTTTTTACAGGAAAGGACAACTATTATGGCACAAAATCCTATTGTAACCATTACCATGAAAGGCGGAGACGTAATCAAGGCAGAGCTGTATCCCGAAACTGCCCCCAATTCCGTAAACAACTTTATCAGCCTGATTAACAGAAAATTTTATGACGGCCTGATTTTCCATCGGGTTATCCAAGGCTTCATGATCCAGGGCGGATGCCCTGACGGTACCGGTATGGGCGACCCCGGTTACAGCATCAGGGGTGAATTCTCCCAGAACGGCTTTGACAATTCCTTAAAACACACCGAAGGCGTACTCTCCATGGCCAGGGCGCAGAACCCCGATTCCGCCGGCAGCCAGTTCTTCATCATGCACAAGACCAGCCCCCATTTGGACGGCGCTTATGCGGCGTTTGGAAAGGTCATAGAAGGTATGGAAGTGGTGAACCGCATTGCTGAAACAGCTACCGATTATTCCAACAGACCCCTTGAAAATCAAGTAATGCAGCGTGTTACCGTCGATACTTTCGGTGTAGAATACCCAGAACCGGAGAGGCTCTAAGCAGTTTCTCAAAAAAGTATTATTCGGTACTGTTCAGTACGGTTTTTATAAAATTTGTTG
>CAJTKW010000126.1 GCA_910577035.1 uncultured Acetatifactor sp. | reverse complement strand
GAATTTTCAAGGTGCATAGGCTAAATCTATGTGCGAAGTTTGAGTTTATTATAAATCTCTGCTCAAATACAATTCCCAATACATCCGCAATTTTAAGCATTTCCTCTGTACTAACAGTTCCACGCTTCAGTTTTTTATTAAAATTCTGCGGAGTCTGCCCTATACGCCTGCAAAGCTCTGCAAGACTAATATTCTGTTTTTCACACAACTCTCTTACCATATCCGATGTTGTCATGATCCACCTCCACTTGAACATTTTCTATTATAAACCCTCTGGTTGATAATCACAATATGCCACCATAACAATTTATGGCATATTAAGTGTTATTCGTTAGTTTATCTGAACCAAAATCCCTTCTTTTTCTTCAAATTAAATAAGATACAGGATGCCTCAATCTGACGCATTTTCCGTCAGATTATTTTATCTCTGTATCTTCTATGTTATCATTCCTTTTGATACACGAAAAAAAGGCTGGAACCCCAACCGTCCAAAGTTTGTGTTCCAGCCCTCACCATACCACGGCGGATATATCCGCCATAGACAAAGTTATGATAACAATAATTACTGAAGAATGCAACGAAATTTCACAAAAGTTTTATGATAATGCCATGGATTCCATCCAGATATGTCAGCTGGAGTGCACCTGCGGCTGCTCCGGCTGCCTTGTGGGACACGGACAATATACCCGTTCCATCAAAACAGCACTTGGAAAGATCCCTCTATTGATCCGCCGGGTGCAGTGTGACATCTGCTGTACCACCCATGCCCTGCTCCCCTCCGGCATCGTCCCTTACTCCCAGGTTCCCCTGGCCGAACATGCCGCTATTGCAGCTTCCTTTGAGAACGGAGGCAGGGGCATGGAGGTGATGGAAGCAGACCCGGAGCTTTCTCCCAGCCAGGTTTTCTACATCCTCTCCCTCTACATCCGTTTCTGGCGCCAGCGCCTGCTGAGCGAGCGTCTGGAACTTTCCCCCGCACATGCCCTGACACAGCCCTGCCTGCGCCTCTTCGGCCGCCAGTTCATGCAGATAAAAAATACCAGAAATATCCTTTTTGTTCCACCTACATAACTTTGGGTGACTTCCCTGCCTGCCTCTTTTATTATGAGGAAAAAACTAAAGGAGGTTTTATACAAATGGAACAGGAATACAGACATGCTATCGCCCTGATGCGTTACTCGGCCATCGCACCGCTCATCCCAGGTCTGCCGGAAGGATATAAAAACCTGACAGACTATCTGAATGAGGCATCCCGCAAGGGGCTCGTGCATCCGGACGGGGAAGTGAAAAATTATGCGCCCAAAACTCTGTATAAATGGTATTCCAACTACAGGAAAGGGGGATTCGATGCCCTGATGCCTTCCGGACGCAGCGACTGCGGAAAACCCAGGAAGCTGGACGATGACCTGAGAGAGCGGATCGCATACCTGAAAGGCCGCTACCCCCGTATGAGTGCCGCCGCCATCTTCCGGCAGCTTAAGGAGGATGGCAGTATAAAAAACGGGGAGGTCTCGGAATCTACCGTGAACCGGTACGTGAACAGCCTCGCCCTGGAAGCGGAGGCTTTGCCCATGCAGGACATGCGCCGGTATGAACGTCCACACATCAATGAAGTCTGGTGCGGGGACTCCAGCGCCGGTCCATATCTGAAAACACCGGACGGCAGGAAGCGCAGGGTATATGTGATCGCCCTGATCGACGACTCCAGCCGACTCGTCACCGGGGCGGGCGTATTCTTTGAGGATACCTTTGCAAACCTGATGTCCGTCATGAAGGGAGCTGTGGCAAAGTACGGTGTCCCGCGGATGTTCAATTTCGATAATGGCAGCGCTTATAAGAACAAACAGATGGAACTGCTGGCAGCACGTATCGGCACCACCATCAACTACTGTAAACCCTACACTCCGACGGCGAAAGCCAAAGTAGAGCGGTGGTTCAGGACCATGAAGGATCAGTGGATGGCTTCCCTTGACATGCGGGACTTCCCTTCCCTGGATGCCCTGGGCGGCAGTCTCCTGGCCTACGTCCGCTCCTACAATCTTTCCCCCCACTCCTCCCTCAAAGGGAAATCCCCCCAGGAACGCTTCTTCTGTGAGCCGGGGATGGTACGCCGCCTTTCGGAAGAAAAACTAAGGACAGACTTCCTCCTGGAGTTTTCCCGCAGGGTGTCCGCCGACAGCGTGGTCTCCATCGGAAATGTGGAGTATGAAGTGGATATGCGTTTTGCCAGACAGAGAATAAGACTGCGCTGCTCACCGGATATGGAAGAAGTATACGTAGCACAGCCAGACGGGGGGCTGATCCCGGTGCGGCTCCTGAACAAGCAGGAGAACGCCTCTGTGAAGCGGGAGAAACTCCTGCTTTCCGAAAGGGGTGAGCAATGATGGACGTTTCCCGTTTCGGAATGGAATATAATCCTTTCCTCAAGAATTCCAAAGAGGTCCTGGTAGAGACAGCACAGTACCGGGAGGTCCTTTTCCGCCTCTCTTACCTGGAAAAAACAAAAGGCTTCGGCCTGCTCACGGGAGGACCCGGCCGCGGCAAAACCACGGCTTTGAGGGGATGGGCCGCCTCCCTGAATCCTTCCCTTTACAAGGTGGTCTATTCCTGCCTCTCCACCCTCACCGTGACGGATTTTTACCGCAGCCTCACCGAGGCCCTGGGAGGGCAGCCCTCCTTCCGCAAGCCCGATAACTTCCGCTCCATCCAGGAGGAGATAAAGCGGCTGTCCCTGGAAAAGAAGAAGACGCCTGTCATCATCATTGATGAGGCCAACTATGTCAGCAACGGCATCCTGAACGATTTAAAGCTCCTCTTCAACTTTGAGATGGATTCAAAGGACCGTGCCGTGATCCTCCTGTGCGGCCTTGGCCAGCTGAACAACACCCTGCGCCTGTCCGTCCACGAACCCCTGCGCCAGCGGCTGGTGATGAACTTCCACATGGAGGGCATGACGAAAGAGGAAGGGCGGGAATATATCCGGACAAAGCTTCATGGCGCTGGATGCAGCCATACTGTTTTTGAGGATGCTGCTGTCGAAGCGATCCTGAACGCCTCGGATGGGACACCCCGCATGGTAAACCGTCTCTGCAGCCAGAGCCTTCTGTGTGCAGAGGCAAAAAGGCGGGATCTGGTAGATGCGGACGCAGCCATGCAGGCTATCAACGACTGCGAGCTGGGATAGGGGGTGCAGCATTATGAAGAAAAAAAGACATCGCTTACAGCGGGAGCTTAAGGCCGTCGAAAAAATCTATGCTGGAACACTTGACTGGCTGGAACAGGGAGAACTGTATTCCTGGGTGGAGGCCGGCAACAGCCCCTTCACAAATCCGGAACAGATCATTCATGAGGATGGCACTCCTTTTGACTTTATTGAATGGCACCGCAGTGCGCGGTGGGTCACGGTCATAGAGACTCCGGCAGTGGAAGTGTCTGACAAGGAACGGTTTGATTTCTATACGGACAGAAAGACGGAGCAAGGCTCCCTGGAAGAAACCAGAAAGTTCCTCCGGGATGCCCAGAGTTTCCTGGGATGTGAGATCCTGGCCCTCATGGGTTTCTTAAAAGAGAAAGGGCTCTTGTATGAATATCTACGATATAAATATAAAGCTTATGCTTGCCAGATAGAAGAAGAGGAACTGCCATTTTCATAAGATGATACAGAATACTCCTGCGCAATTAATTTGCATGGGAGTATTTTCGTTCTGGTAATGTGCAGAAGCGTTTCCGGATAATGTGGCTGGAGAACTACATCAATTTTATATGGTGCTAAAATAATCTGAAGATTGGCGGCTCTTTTAATCTGGAAAACAACACAGAAATATAGGGAATATAGAAAAGAAAAGCGTTACTCATTATCCCTGCTTTGAGCAGAATAAAGTTCATTTATGCTTAGTCAGTTGATAACGAGTAAAGAAATGATTATAATAAATGATGACATACGGTGTCAGGATTTTGATGGTATTCTATTATCAAAGGAGGAGTTGGCAATGCAGGAAAGCAGATTATTTAAAATTGTGTATCATTTACTTGATAAAGGACAGGCTACTGCTCCAGAATTAGCAGAAAAATTTGAAGTATCTGTAAGGACAATTTACAGAGATATTGATGCTTTGAGTGGTGCAGGTATTCCTGTTTATGCAGAAGCTGGGCGAAACGGTGGCATTCATTTAATGAGTGATTTTGTTTTAGATAAAGCAGTGCTGTCTGAAGAAGAAAAGCAGGAAATTCTAACAGCCCTGCAAAGCATCAATCTTACTAACAATATTGGCATCAATCAAACATTGCAAAAGCTTTCTGCAATCTTTTGTATCAGTTCGGAAAACTGGCTTGAAGTAGATTTTTCCAGATGGGGCAACAAGGGAACTGACAATGAGAAATTTGAATCATAGGGGGGTACATTCCCCGATGCT
>CAJTKW010000125.1 GCA_910577035.1 uncultured Acetatifactor sp. | reverse complement strand
TGCTTCGGGGTTGCTTTTACTCTGACAAAGTGGCGTTTACTTTGTCAATCAACCGTTTCCTAATACCTAATTCAGAACAATCCTGTTGACCTCTTCCGTCAAATCCACCACATCGCTGCGCGGAACCCTGGAAACCGTCTTTCCGTCAACCACCGCCAGGCAGTCCTCCCCGTCACAGCGGTATAGCTGCACTTTGATTTGCGGATGGTTTTCCCGGTTCAGATAAACGGTAAAGCTGATTTCCTCCTTCCCCGCAGGCTCTTCCTCCGTAAAGCTTTCCGCATCCGCTGCCGCGAGTGCACGGATTGCACTCTTCAGGGAAGAAATATTCAGTTCCTCATCCTCCCTGTAATGCCAGATAACCTTCCCCTCCTCTGTTTCCGCAGAGGTAAATGTATAATCCACACCTTCCAGGGTAATGTCTATCTGATAAATATCCTCAAAGGATGCGGTCAGTACTTCCTTATGGCGCAGATCCTGACAGGAATTTTTTGTCAGGTTCCTGTATTCCAGAGAAGTTATTTCATATACAATCGGAGAATTGCCCACTCTTGCATAAGCGCTCACGCTATATATTTCATTCTCATCCCCGGTCTCCAACGCCGCCTCCAGCTCCTCTTGATTCCGTCCCAAATGCAGTACAAAGGTCTCCGTAACGGTTGCTTCCTCTTCCGTTTCCACAGGATAATTTACCGTAATGGTCAAATCCGGATTGTCCAGGCCATACTCTGCCAGCTCTTCCTCCGTGACATTGTAGCTTACATATTCATTCAGTCCCACACCGTCCACCGTGTTCAGGTATGCGCCCACCAGGGTGCTGTCAAGAGGCTGCCCTTCCGTGAAATAAACATCATCCGGGCAATAAGTATTCGGACTTTCTTCTTCATACAGGATCTCGTAATTCTGCGTGCCCGCAAACTGTATTGCCGTTGCGTCTGACAATCCCGGGATTTCATCCTGTTTAATCATATCCCGGAGCTCAACCTCATACTCCTCCAGAGGATCATGACTTACCAGATAGACTTTGCCATCCCCGATGGACACATAGCGTTCTTCATCCATGGTACTGTATGTGCCAAGCAGGATTTCATATTCCTGCTCCCCTGCGGCGATCCTGATGGTACAGACAGGGGCGTCCAGGCCATACCGGGAAATGTCCTCCACATCCTCAATCTCAAAGGAAACGGCAAATTCCCCAAACTGCTCCAGCAAATCCCCTATCTTTTCCTCATTCACAGGAAATGCTTCGTCCTCATCATACAGCCACTTCCCATCTTTGTGGAACGCCAGCGATGTCTCCCCATACTCCCAGGAAAGCGCCGTTACGGATTCACCGTCAATGGCCAGAATGACTGCATCACTGTTCCTGATATTCTCCTTTTCTTCTTCCTGCCGGCTGATTACAAACGCAGCCACGCAGATCACCAGCAGGACCCCTAAAAGCGCACAGATTTTTCTAGCTTTCTTCATTTCTTCTCTTCCTCCGTCCTACGATGACAATGATTCCCAAACCCACAAAGGAAAGGGGCAGCACACCAATCATAACAGTCTGCAGCCTGGACGATGTGGCTTCATCCATGGTCAGATAATGGTAGCCCAGCGGCTTGCTTCTGATCGCCACCGCTTCCCGCTCGCCCAGCAGTGAGGATAAGGCATTCATGGTAAAATCAAGGTTTGCGCCGGAGGAATATGCGTTATACATCATATCCATAACGTATGAGGATGCGATCCAAACCATCTGTCCTTCCCCATCACTTGTTTCTATGGCAACGGCCAGCGCAAACGGTCCGTCAATATCGCCTTCTTCCTTTTCATAAGTTTCCAGCGCATATCCTGCCGTCTTGCTGTACGCACTTTCCGATGTGGTCAGGAGTTCTGTCACCACCCCGTTATTTGTCCCCCCTGCCATTAGTCCCTGTGCAGTCGGCACGATTACATAGTAATTCGATTCGATCAAAGGATTTGTAATACTGTGGCTCTGTATTTCCGGCAGCATGATATGAGGCGAAGAAAAGGCATAATAGCCTCTGTTGCCTTCCACCACGATACCTTCCGCGGTTTCCACACCATAATCCGAAAGCAATCCGGTCAGATTGGTCAGATCGCCGTCTTTTACAGGTCCTGCCATTACCATCAGCTTGCCGCCGTTTGTAACATATTCCGCCAGCATATTCTTTTCTTCCTCTGAAATATCGCTGGAAGGAGCGTTAATCAAACATAAGTCCGCTTCCTCCGGGATCCCGTCTACATTCAGCAGGGAGAACTGTACCAGCTCCATGTTTTCTTTTTCCATCTGCGCGGACATCTCTGCGGGAAGCTCTGCTTCCCCGTGTCCTTCCAGCACATATATCTGGGGCAGATCCTCGCTGACTACATAATCTATGGCAGAGGTAACAGCACCTTCCCCGTCAAAGGAATATACCTGGGAATAGGTGGTATAATCAATATCGCTTAAGTAGATTTCGCTGTAACGGATATAGCGGTATCTGTCCCCGCACTCCACGATCAGGTCATTATTTGCTACCGTACCATCCGTATACTGCTGCGCAAAGGTAGGATAAATATCCGGATTCTTCTTGATGACGGTAATGTGTCCGGAAAGGCTGTCATACTTTGCCAGCAGGTTTTCCATCACGCTGTCCTCCTGTTCCGACTGGACAATCCAATATATGGTCACATCCTTTTCCAGGGCGTTTACCACCACCTTTGTGCTGCTGGTAATGGAATAAAGCTGACTGGAGCTGATGTCCAGCTTTGTCATGCCTGCAGGCAGGACAGACGCAAACACATTTACGGCTATCAGGATTGCCAGAACAATTACCGTCATTGTCAGGGAATAGCTTCCTCCCTTAAGGGCAATCCTGCGATTTATTTTTCTTTCTTCCTCTTTTTTCATAAAACGCTGCATCAGTTATACCTCCTTTTCTCAAGGGACTATACTGACAGGAATAAAAAGAAGATAATAACTGTCACATAAAATACAATGGATGTAACGTCGAACACTCCATTGACAAAGGTGTAAAAACGCTCAAACAGGGATACCTGGGACATGATCTTAGCCAGAAGCCCTTCATACCTGGAGCTGTCCGTAATATAGGCAGCAGCCAGCGCCAGCACCCCTGCAATACCGATTCCATATGCAAGCTTCCCATTTTGCGTCATATGCCGCACCACCAGCGCGATCAGCAATACGCCCACGCAAAGGGCCGCCAGGGAACCAAAGGCAGTGGCAGAAACATGCTTCGCCAGACTTACACTGTAATAGTTGAGAAGCAGCGCCGGAATGGCAATACCTGCCGCAAAGCCCTGGTTTTCCGTCAGGGAGGAAATGAAGGTGCCGATTGCGATCAGCGCGGCGCCCATCATGAAAAACGCCAACAGGGAGCCATAAGAGGTCAGCAGATATACCTCCCCATACTGTGCAAAAACCAGCGGATACAGGGAAACAATACACATGGGTATCATAAAAATAACCAGCAGCGAAAAATATTTTCCCCAAATGATCTGTGTTCCCTTTAACGGAAGGGAATATAAAAGCTGATCCGTCTTCTGCTTCTTTTCCTCAGAAAGCACGCGCATGGTAAGCACGGGAACAATAACCACCATGCCGATACATACAAATGCCAGCACCAGCTCAAAATTTGCCACCGCGGACCGTATGTTATACATCATTGCCCCGATCCCCACAAACACCAGTAGGAACGCACAGAACAAATATGCTGTCAGGGAATGAAAATAGTTTTTCAATTCATGCTTTAACACCGCAATCATCTTTCTTCCACCTCGCTTTCTCCTGAATTCGCTTTATCTGTACCGCTTAAGACAGCCTCCTCCGTCAATTCAATAAATACATCCTCCAGGCTCGCCTTTCCAAGAGACATTTCAAAAATAGGCAGGTTCTTCCCGGCAAAGGCAAAGAACAGCCGGCATCCGGCTTCACGGGGTTCAAGATCCCCTATTGCAGCCTGAACTGCCACGGAACCGTCCGCCTGATCCGTACATTCCCAGCCCTGAATGTCCCTCATATCCGAAAGCACCGCTTCTGCTTCTTCCACGGCCGCCTGTACCATAAAACGGATCCCATTGGACTGTGCCAATATCTTTTCCAGATTCTCCGGCGTATCAAACGCAACCAGCTTTCCTTTGGAAATAATCAGCAGCTGTTCGCAAATTGCCTGTACCTCGGAAAGAATGTGGGAGCTGAAGATAACGGTATGGGTTTCTCCCAGTTTCCGAATCAGATCCCTGATCTCAATAATCTGGATCGGGTCAAGGCCTACTGTGGGCTCATCCAGAATGACGACCCTCGGGTTGCCAAGCAGGGCCTGGGCAATCCCCACGCGCTGCCTGTACCCCTTAGACAGGGCGGAAATCAGGCGGTTCCTTACCTGGCCGATCCCGGTCTGCTCTATGACGGTCTCCATCTGTCTTTTCAGCTCCGCCCCTTTGGACCTATGTCAATACTTTGGACAAAAAAAGTTGAAAGATTATGTTACTTTCCT
>CAJTKW010000124.1:1917-4524 GCA_910577035.1 uncultured Acetatifactor sp. | reverse complement strand
TCGATGGTTCAGATTGATAAGGAGATATTTTTCCTTTTTGCCCAGAGGAAGGAGATGGTGTGGAAGATACCTATGATCGCAGCCCTCCTCAGCGCCGGGGAAATTTCAGCAGTCTGTATTTTTCAGAAGTACAAGGAACTGCAGGGCGAGAGGGAGAGGCATTTTGCGGAAGAACAGCAGATGAAGGCCATGAAAAGGAGGCTGGAGGAAGCAGAAAATTTTTATGGCGGTATCCGTAAAGTAAGGCATGAAATGAAAGGCCACATGGCAAATATCAAAGGCCTTGTTGCCGGGGAAAAATACGGGGAGGTGGAGAGGTACATTGACAGACTGGATGAGACCGTGCAGGAGCTGGATTATAAGTTCAGCACGGGAAATGCAGTGACGGATGTCATCATCAATGACAAATACCGGAGGGCGGCAAAATCTGGGACTGCATTCCGGGTGAAGTTTGAATACAGGGAGACGGATACCATCTCTGCCTTTGACATGGGGATCATCCTGAACAACCTTTTAGAGAATGCCATAGAAGCCTGTGAGAAACTGGAACAGGAGAAACGCCGCATCAGCCTTACACTGAAACGGAAGAACCATTTCCTGCTGGTGGAGGTGGAGAACAGCTTTGACGGGAAGCTGGAATGGCAGGACGGGGAGGCGGTACCGGCAACGGTAAAGCACAGCAGCCTGCCGGAGATACTGATGGAGCATGGCGTTGGCCTGAAAAATGTAAGGGATGTGGCGGAACGCTATCTTGGATATATGGATATCAAGGCAGGGAGGGATGTGTTCAAGGTGACAGTCATGCTGCAGCAGAAGGAAATATAATAATTTTATGAAAAAGGAAGGAGAATGTGACAATGGAAGTAGGTACAGTTTATGGCAGCTATTACGGAACGAAAGGCTATGAGGGAGTGAGGAAGGAAGAAAAGCGGGCAGATGCCGGATTCGCGGGAAAGGTTGCGGAGAAAGGGACTGTTTCCCCAAAAGACATGACGCTGGATGAGTACAAGGCATATTTTAACGAGAAGATGAACGGCCTGTACACGCATCCCTCACAGCGGAATATGAATGACGTAATTGACATAACGGACGCAGCCTATAAGAGGATGCAGACAGACCCGGAATATGAGAAGAAGATTCTGGATGCCTTGGCGCAAAATAAGGCTGTTGACTTCGGGGGAAATATCCCGGTGGTTGCGTATACCCATATAGATGATACCTATGAGAAATGCTACGGCTATACGCAGGGCATGAAGGAGAATGTGGGCTATTCCGGGAGTTCTTCCGCAAAGAAGTCTGATGCCGGACGGGAGAAAAAGGCAAGGCAGAAGGAACTTCTGGAAGAATATCTGGAGAAGCGGGCGCAGGCAAAGAGACAGGAGCAGGAACTGTTGGATGAAAAGGCTGCAAAGGCGGAGCAGGAAAGAAGCAGGCTGGAAAAGGCATGGAGCAGTAAGCAGCAGATGGCGAGGGTTTCCAGTGCCTATGAATCGAATATAATGATGGAAACTGTGGTAGGCGGTGGGGTAAAGTAAAATGAATGGCGTATCATTATCAAGCAAAGTAATCTATTGGAATCCGAAGGATTTTGCCGTGAGCCAGAATTTCAACAAGGTAATCCGGGAGAATGAAAAGGTTTCCAATGATTATTACTGGAAAAGCAATAAGTCTGAGGGCGTGGACTGTTTCGGAAGGCCGCTTGACCTGACTTCGCTTATCAACAAGCCAGACGGATATCTGCAGGGGCGGCTGTCGGATGCGGACGATGCTGACTATTACCAGTTCAACATAGCGGAGTACAGGATTTTAGGGGCAGTTTCCGACAAGCATAACCTTGACATAACCGTGACCCTCGACCACATCCCGGAGGGCTGTGATTATGACCTTGTCCTGTATGATGGAGACGGGAACTAGGTAGGGATTGGCAGGGACAATGGCAATGGCGGCAAGAGTGTGACCGTGCCGAACTGGAACTTGGAAAACCGGGAGTATACGGTAAAGGTGCTGGCAAAGGACGGCTCCCCGGTAAATGCGGAGGAATATTACCACCTTTCCTTTCAGACGGAGAAAGCGGCAGAGGACAATGTACTCAGGCAGCAGGCAAAGGAAATGCAGGAATACGCCGGTGCGCTGCGCCGGAAACTGCATGACGGGCAGGACGCAGCAGAAGAAAAACAGGCGCTCCAGCAGATCAGGGAAAAGTACGGGGCATATTATACACAGCAGATGGATGAGCTGCATAAAGCACAGGCGGCGGAATATCTGGCAGAAGGGGAAGTTTTTAATGAAAGCCGTAAGGCTGAACTTCTTTCCAAAATGGCGGCGGGCAGGGAACTGACACAGGAGGTCGAAATCAAGCAGAACATCGGCTACCTGTCAGGGAATACCAAGCTGTATAAGCGGTTTTCGGCGCGGGAGATGTTGTCCATGCTAGGGGAGATATATGGTATGACAAGGCAGGAGACGGAGGAAAGGATTGCGCGGATCATAGATATCCTTGACCTTGGGGCGTTTGTGGACAACCGCATCGAGCGCCTTTCCACCGGGCAGACACAGCGTGTGTCCATCGCGCGGTGCCTTCTGCACAGTCCGCAGGTCTATATATTC
>CAJTKW010000124.1:0-1907 GCA_910577035.1 uncultured Acetatifactor sp. | reverse complement strand
TGGGGCTTGACATTATCAGCAGCCGCTCGATTATTGACTTCATGAAGCAGGAAAAGGAAAATGGGAAGACGGTGCTCTACTCGACGCACTATATGGAGGAAGCGGAGTTTCTGTGTGACCGGATTGTGATGATTTACCGGGGGCGTGTGGTGGCAAAGGGTTCTCCGGACGAATTAAAGGAGCAGACCCGGACGACAAATCTCAGGGAAACATTCCTGAAGCTGATTGAGGACGAGGCAGACATACAGGGAGGAAAACTATGAGAAATCTGGCAGGCACTACAAAGATGACAAAAATTAAGGCAATCTACAAAAAAGAAATGCTCGATTTGCTCAGGGACAAAAAAACGCTGATTATGATGGTGGTTGTCCCGCTGCTGCTTTACCCGCTGATAATGATGGGATCCATGCTTTTTGGTTCTGCAATCGCAAGCAGCATGCAGTCGGACGAGTATCACATTGCCGTTGTGGATGATGCGGCAGATTCCGGCATCAATGGCTATGACGGTGCGGCGCTCAGGAAGCTTCTGGCAGATACGGAGGATGAACTGGAATACCATCTTATAATAGAAGATATTCCGTCAGGAGAGTGCGCCAGGGCGCTTGGCGCGGAAACGATAGACGCATATATAGAGGTGGCTGCCCCGGATGCGGCAGATGACGGCAGAAACGTGCTTACAATATACTATCTCTCGTCAAAGTCTGCCTCCGAGACAGCGGCGGACATGATAGCGGACAAGCTGGAAATATATAAAAAACAGACAAGCAGGCAGATTCTGACGGCACTTGGCGTCGAGAACCCGGAAGTGCTCCTGGAGCCTGTCGCGGTGGCATTTGATGACCAGTCGGCAAATGAGGAGCGGGTCGGAAGGCTGCTGGGCATGATGCTGCCAATGCTGATGGTGACAAGTATCCTGATGGGGGCATTTTATGCGGCCGTGGACGCGACGGCAGGAGAGAAGGAGCGGGGGACGCTGGAAACGCTTCTGACACTTCCGGTTGGAAATGATGAGCTGATTACCGGAAAATTTTTTGCGGTATCGACGGTAGCGGTGGCGTCGGCAGTGCTGAATCTGGTGTCCATGCTCCTGATGAGTATTTATTTCTATGCCGTAATACAAACTGAGGATGCACAAAAGCTGCATATTAACCTGACAGATTTCATTCCGGCGCTTCTGATTGTGCTTTTGTGCACGGTCGCGTTTGCGCTGTTTATCAGTGCAGTTACCATGTGCGTTACCACATTTGCAAGGTCCTTCAAGGAGGCAAACAACTATGCGACACCGCTGATGCTTGTCGTGATGTTCGCGAGCTTTGTGACATTTGTGCCAAATATTGAATTTACGGGGCTGCTCGCGGCGGTGCCGGTTGTCAATATCAGCCTGCTCATCAGCAGCATCCTGGTCTTTGAGTATGATTTTTCCGTTATCATGATTGTGCTTGCGACAAATATTGTGTATGCCGCGATTGCCATTCTCCTGCTAATCCGGCTGTATGACAGTGAGGAGATGATGTTTGGCGAGGGGGATACGAGCATACAGATTTTCACAAGCAGGAAGGAAATCAAGGGCGGCGGCGTGCCGACGATGTCCGATGCGGTGCTTGTGGTTGCGACTGCGCTTTTGCTGCTTTTGTATGTCGGTTCGGTTGTGCAGGCAAAATTTATGCTGTGGGGACTTTTTATAACGCAGCTTCTTATCATAGGCGTGCCGCTTCTGGCTGTCTGGTACACAAAAAGGGATGTGCGGGAGACCTTCTCGTTAAGGCTTCCGAAACCGGTATGGGTGCTTGGGGCTGTGCTTGCGGAGACAGGATGCTATATGCTGGTGCTGGTGGTCTCGCTTGTGCTGGGCAGCCTGTTTCCGCAGGATATACAGACCGTGAATGAAACGATGGACCACATCCTTG
>CAJTKW010000123.1 GCA_910577035.1 uncultured Acetatifactor sp. | reverse complement strand
GAGCGCCCGCCCCACGTCCCGTATGACGCCCCTTGCCGCGAGCGTCCCAAAGGTGACAATCTGTGCCACGTTGTCCTTGCCGTATTTTTCAATGACATATTCAATCACTTCATGGCGTCTTTCATAGCAGAAATCAATGTCAATATCCGGCATGGTGACTCTCTGGGGGTTTAAGAACCGCTCAAACAGTAAGTCATATTTTAACGGATCGATTTCAGTGATGCCAAGACAGTATGATACAATGCTTCCAGCGGCGGAACCACGCCCCGGTCCTACCGATATGCCGTTTTCCTTGGCATAATGGATAAAATCCCATACAATCAAAAAATAGTCGATGAATCCCATATCTTTTATAATGTCAAGTTCATAGGCGAGCTGTTTTTTCTGCGCATCATACGGGGCAGGATATTTCTCTTTCAGCCCTTCTTCGCACAGCCTGTTCAGATATTCCCATGAACTGAACCCTTCCGGTGCTGTAAAACATGGAAGGTGATAATCATTAAATTGAAATTCCACCTGGCAGCGCCGGGCTATTTTTCCGGTATTTTCCAGTGCTTCCGGCACTTCCGGGAAAAGTTCCTGCATTTCTTCTTGGGACTTCACGTAATACTGCCCGCCTTCGTACCGTAGACGATCTTTATCATCTACCAGTTTCTTAGTCTGTATGCATAACAAGACGTCATGTGCAGCGGCGTCTTCCTTTTTGGTATAATGGATATCATTGGTTGCGACCAGCGGGATGCCCAGCTCTTTTCCCATGAGGATGAGTTGCCGGTTTACCTCCTTCTGCGCTGGTATACCATGATCCTGCAGCTCAAGGTAATAATGTTCTGCGCCGAATACGCGCAGATATTTGGCAGCAATGCTGCAGGCGGCTTTATAGTCCCCTGTTGTGATTAACTTGGGTATTTCCCCCGCAAGACAGCCGCTTAGGGCAATTATTCCCTCATGGTATGTGCATATCAGCTCAAAATCAATTCTGGGGCGGTAATAGAACCCCGTTTTAAAACCTTCTGACACAAGGCGACACAGATTTTGATAACCGGTATTGCTTTCCGCCAAAAGCACAAGATGATGATAGCGCTCTGAAGAAGACTTATCCGCCATATCCTGCGGGGCAACGTATACTTCACATCCGATGACGGGGTGGATACCGATCTCTTTGGCATATTTATAGAAGTCCACTACGCCGTACATGACGCCGTGGTCGGTAATTGCTGCGCTTTCCATTCCAAGCTCTTTTACACGGTCAAGGTAATCCCGTATACGGTTGGAGCCATCTAAAAGACTATACTCCGTGTGGGAATGGAGATGTGCGAATGCTGATTGTTTCATATAAAGACCTCCGTTTAGATAAAATGGGGACAGACTGCATAAAAAGGCTGTCCCCGTTAGAGCGACTGGCATATGGTAGTGCCTTGATAAGAGAGCCCTATAAAAGAGAGCTCAGGGTATACACTGATATATGCCCTTAATATTAAAAATACCGGATACAGAGTGGTCTCGTACCGGTATGGACCTGTTTTATCACAACAGCCTATGGCAGATGCAAACAGCCTGCTTTTCATGTGTATTGAAAACGCCTGTTTAAAGTACATGTCTAGGGCAGGTGGCGGTCGCCATAAGACCGGAAGGAGTTTATCGGAGTATGTTAAACAGATCGGAAGCGGAAATATCTTCTTCTGTAGATTCCATGATAGAATCTACAAAAGGAGTTCCGGGTTCCTCTCTGTTTATATGCATCCCTCCTTCCATATCGTGTGCTGTTGAATGTTCCGTATCCTCATCTGGCGCCATTCGGTCAGATTCATGTGCCGTGTTTTCAAACGGGGTATCTAAATCCAGATTTTGGCAGAAGCCTGATTCTTCTGCAGCTTTAATACTATTTTCTCCCGTATAGATAACTGGGGACTGCGTATCTTCCAGAGACATGTTTTTGGGATTTTGCCGCATCATATTCTTTAGTTGCGACAGTTCTCTTTTCAACATGGATATTTCTTCAGCAAGTTTCACAGAATCACTGCTGATAATTTCCTGATGGCTTAAACGGATGAAAGCGAGCCGTAAATCAAGTGCGGGATCGGCGCTTTGACGTATGGCCATCCTTAGATCACAAAACTGCTCACAGAGCCAGTAAAGCCTGTTAAACGAAATTTCCTGTCCCATATCCCATATGGGAATTTTCCATAAAGTAGAAAAATAATTTAACACTATCCGTAATCCCCCGGCAGAAATGCCGGGCTTTTCTTTTTTATTATCCCCATTTACAGTCATACGCACAGGAAACCTGTGCCGGTCACTGAACTAAAAGGACCCTTTTAGGAAATGGAGGCATGAATGATGAACTGTACTGCAACAAGGAAACTGAGGCTAAAGGATATCCATAATAACAGTTACAACACTGACGAGATTCTTGAACTGCTCAAAGATTTTGAGGGCACAGATAACTATGCCGGTGCATTATCCTTTGTATGCCTGCTTCTTGGCACGGCGCCAGAAAAAATCTGGACGATGTTTGAATATGTAGAGTGACTGGTTCAGGCAGAAAACAATGCTGGCCATACACTCTCCCCGGCAGAAATGCCGGGCTTTTTTCTGCATTCCCATTTTCAATGCACACCTTTCTGCACAGTTCCTGTGCCGGCCGCTCTCCCGAAAGGAGGATTGGCCCAATGGACAAAATCGACGGTTATGAGATTCAAAAGACAATCCTGTTTGAAACAGGGTACGGCTTCGCTTTGGGCTGTGTGCCGGGGATGCCGGAGAAGTCTGCGGTCTGGAATTTCACACAGACTGCCTGCGGGCGTGATTACTACCATAAAAGCTGCCATGCCAGCAGGGACGGTGCGCAGGAGGATTTCCGGCGGAGGGAGAGGGATTACCGTATGCTTTACGGGAGGCGGGAAAAGACGGGACACAGCGCCGCTGTATTCTACCGCTATTATTCCACCCAGCGCCCGGTGGACATCGCAACCTACCCGCAGCCGGAGGGGAACAGCCCCGTTATGATTGTCAACTACAACGAAGACAGGAGGCGCCCGGTTGCCGGCGGCCGGTTATACGCATGGGGCGAGATACTCTATCCCCATCCGCTGACAAAGGAGCAGATGGAGGATTATGAGCTGAAACCTGCCCCTGACCCGTAAAAGAACAAAAAGGACGGTATCCATTCAGACGACTGAACAGGATGCCGCCTTTTTATACCAGAGAAAGGAGATACCAGAACATATGAGTGACGTGAATTATTACAAAATCAATGAGGATGCGGCACGCCGCGCAAAGGAGATGAACAGCTTTTCGGATTACAAGGCAGGGAGCGCCACTGCGGGATACAGACAGATGGTGGATAAGGCGGCAGGGATTGCCGCAGCGCAGAAAAGGCGGGTTGACCCCATGTACCATGAAAAGATAGACCGGCTGCTTGATTCCTATGCGCGCAAACTTGCGGAGAACATGAATAACGGATTCGTGATTGACGCCCGTGTGCCCTCTGTCCTCATCGCAGGCCCGGCGAACTTCCCCACACGGAAAAAGGAAAAGCAGAACGCCGCCCGTGACAGGAACATGGAGGAATGGAAAAAGATACAGGGGCTCCTTGACAGGATTAAGAGCACCGGCACAGGCGGAATCAGTGCGGACGACCCGGACGCAGTGGGGAAATTAAAGGAGAAGCTTGAAAATCTGGAAGAATCACAGGAGGCGATGAAGCTCGTCAACAGCTATTTCCGGGAGAAAGGCACACTGGACGGCTGCCCGTTCCTGACAACGGAACAGGTTCAGAGATTAAAATCTGACATGGAATCCAGATGGCATTACGGCAAATCGCCTTACCTGCCCTGGCAGCTCTCCAACAACGGCGCTGAAATCCGCAGAGTAAAACAGCGGATTGAGGAACTGGAACGGAAAGCAGAGACCGTTTATGCCGGCTGGGAGTTCGACGGCGGATATGCAGAGCCTTGCAAAGAGGATAACCGGCTCAGGATATATTTTGATGAAAAACCTGACGAAGCAGTGCGCTTGGAACTGAAAAGCAATGGTTTCAAATGGTCCCCCAAAGCGGGCGCATGGCAGAGACAGCTCACCGCAAACGCTTTCCATGCGGCAGACCGCATTGCCTGCATCCAGCCCCACACAGGGGAAAGACCAGCCGGATTACAGTGAAAATCCTTAAACGGCTGATTCCTGCCGGGGCATAAAGCCGCAGGACAGGCCATACGTCCGACCGGCACGGCAGTCCTGTGTGGTTTTCTGTTTTCATTGGGCGCTTTACCGAAGCAATGCCTCTTACTGACATACTGGGCAGCTCCCGCTGCCCGGCTATTTTTTTGTAAAGGTCTGGCAGACAGAAGCCGGACGGAAGGAGAAGGAACCTATGGCATACAAAAAGATACCGCTTGAAGAACAGCTGGAAAAGGCAGGACGGGAACGCATACACCCGGAGCATGATGCCTGTGCCATCCGGGCATTTGGCAGGATGCCGCTATCTGATTACATGAAAAACGGCCACTGTCGCACAAGGCTCGCCATGATGCTCGGCATCCCGCCGGAACGGCTTGAAAAAATGACCGTCCGTGAGACGGCACGCCTGATAGGCAGGCA
>CAJTKW010000122.1 GCA_910577035.1 uncultured Acetatifactor sp. | reverse complement strand
TGCCTATAAATATTCTATCTCAAACTCTGCCTTCCCTTCCTCGTCCAGCTTCATGATTATGTATGAGGGTTTATGCCCTTCCTGCCTGGGGTAGGACAGACTGCCGGGGTTCACCGCCGTCACCTCCCTGTCCCGGTCCACCACCGGCCTGTGGGTATGGCCGTACAGCACAATATCCGCCCCTCTGGCGGCCGCCTCCCGCTTCAGGATCTCGTTTCCCATGGATACATAATAGTTATGCCCATGCACCACCCACACCTTGTACGGGCCAAGATCCAGGATCAGCTCCCTGGGCAGCTCGGAAAAGAAATCATTGTTCCCCAAAACGATCTCCACAGGGCAGTCCGCCGCCTGGGTCAGGGCATACTCGCTGCCTTCCGCATCTCCGCAATGAATCACCAGATCCGGCTTCTCTCGCTTCACCACCAGGAAATAATTATCATTTCGTTTGTGTGTATCGCTGACTATCAACACTTTCATTTTTCCTTAATTCCTCTTTCATGATTTCGAGTGCCTTTCCTCTGTGGCTCACAAGGTTCTTCTCCTCACCCGTAAGCTCCGCCGTAGTCTTGCGCAGCTCCGGAACATAAAAGATCGGATCATAGCCAAAGCCTCCCTCCCCTTTCTCCTCATAACCGATCCTGCCCTCTATGGCCGCCCGGGTAGTCAGCTCCTGCCCGCCCGGCAGCACTGCGGCAATGGCACACACGAATCTGGCCGTCCGCCTCTCATCCGGTACCCCCTGCAGCCGTTCAATCAGATTTGCATTCTTTACACTGTATGGGGTATCCTCCCCCATATACCTGGCGGAATAAACACCGGGTTCTCCTCCCAGACTGTCAACCTCCAGGCCGGAGTCGTCGGCCAGCACTATGTCTCCTGTGGCGGCAGCCGCAACCGCCCTGGCCTTTATCAGCGCATTCTCCTCGTAAGTACTGCCGTTCTCCTCTATATCCACGGAAATACCGGCCTCCTTCATGGAGACGATCTCGGCACCGAGATCCGCCAATATCATTCGGATTTCCTTCATCTTACCGGCATTGCCGGTGGCAAATATGATTCTTCTCATTCTATCCTCCCTGCCTTCTGTGTTCCCTAAGCCTCTTCCTTCTTCACAGGCCACTTCTCTCTCCACCGGCCTCTTCCTTCTCCACCGGCACCTTCTCTCTTCACTGGCCTCCGCCTTCTTCACCGGCCTCCTTCTCTCTTCACTGGCCTTCGCCTTCTTCACCGGCACCTTCTCTCTCCACCGGCCTCTTCCTTCTCCACCGGCACCTTCTCTCTTCACCGGCCTCCGCCTTCTTCACCGGCCTCCTCCAGAAACTCCGCCGCCTGTACAAGCGCGGAAATACATCCGGCCGCAAGCTTTTCCTGATAGCTCTCCTGCCCCAGCAGATATTCCTCCCGGGGATTTGAAAGGAATCCCAGTGAAATTTCTGCGGCAGGCATCTGAAGCTGCCTCAGAATGCTTTCCTCCCCCGCCGTAAACAGCCCCAGCGCCCGGTTACTGGCCGCTACAGTGACTTCCCTTGTAAGAAAGTCCGCCAGCTGCGGATTTCCAAGCCCGGGAATATAATACTCCTCATTGTAAAATCCTGCAATTCCGTATGTTTCCGAGCTGTTTACGTCTTCGCCCGCACACAGCCGGACATAAAAGTCCGCCCCCGTCTCCTCCGCCAGGCGGATCCTGTCGGAGACAGGCACATCCACATCCTCCGTCCTGGTGCAATAGAGCCGGACGCCTTCCAGGTCAAACTGCTTTTGGATCTGTTTCGCCACCTGCAGCGTAAGATCTTTCTCCAGAAGGCCGTAACCGTCGATTCCTTTCTCGCTTCCGCCCCAGGCCGGGTCAATCACCACAATATAGTCATAAAGCTCCTCCGGCTCATACCAGTTGATCGTCAGTCCGCTGCTGTCCATGGTACTCCGGTATTCCAGGATTCTGCCCATCCGGATCTTCAGCAGCATCCCCTCCTCCTGCATTTCACACCGGGCAGACAGCACCGGTGCAATATCTCCGCTGATCCGGTTTTCTTCATAAAAGCTTTCTTCACCGCCCTGGATATACAAAAGAAGCTCTCTGTCCATATATCGGTTTTCCACCGTCACTTCTTCTGCCCGGATTCCCTTCGGAAGGGGAATATAGAAATTTCCCTTCCTTCCCTGATCCTCATACAGGGTAAGAGTTTTGTCCTCCGCAGGCGTCCCCTGCTGCTCCGTATTCACCGGCAGGCCCGAAGGAGCCTGGGATACGTCCGCAATTACAATGGTTTTATCTGCCGCAAACATCAGCATAACTACCATACAGGTCAGAAGGACAAGGGTCCAAACCATACAGACCGCCGCCTTATTTTCTCCCTTACGCTCCCTGTCCTTTCCGGTGGGCTCATATTTTGTTTTCCCCTTCTGGTCCTGCTTCCTCCGCATGGCTCTTCCTCACTTTTGGCGGCCTGGGGCCTGAAAACTGATAGTAATATGTCCTGATCATACCATTGTACAGCTTGCGGTTCTTATCGGCCTTTCTGCCGATATACCGTTCCGTCTCCTCAAAGGATGTAATCAGGTACAGGCTCCAGGAATCCAGCGCCCTGAACCGCTCTCCCAGGCTGGAATACAGCGCCGGCAGCTCCTCCCTTTCCTGCATCCGCTCCCCATAAGGCGGGTTGGTGATGATGAATCCGTATTTCCTGGAATGGCTCAAATCCGCCACGTCCCGCCTTTGAAAATGAATCAGCCCCTCAACCCCTGCAAGCCTCGCATTTTGTCTGGCAACAGCTATTACCTGTTCGTCAATATCATACCCCTGAATATCCGGTGTCACAGACAGATCCACCATCTCCCTGGCCTCCTCCAGCGCATCCTCCCACTTCCCCGGGGACACGATATGAGGCCAGTCCCCGGCAGTAAACCTCCTGTTCATGCCCGGTGCAATGCCTGCTGCCATCATTGCCGCCTCTATGGGAATCGTACCGCTGCCGCAGAAGGGATCCACCAGTATCCTGTCCTTATTCCACGGTGTCAGCATAATCAGCGCCGCCGCCAGATTCTCGGCAATAGGCGCCTTAGCCGCCAGCTTCCGGTATCCCCGCTTATGCAGGGACTCCCCTGTACTGTCAAGCCCCACGGTTACCTCGTCCTTCATCAGAAACACTCTGACCGGAAAGCTCTCCCCATCCTCCTGAAACCACGTTTTCCCATAGTGCTGTCCCAGCCGTTCCACCATGGCCTTTTTCATAACAGACTGAATATCCGAAGGGCTGAAAAGCTTCGACTTAACGCTTGCTGCCTTTGCCACCCAGAATTTCCCGTTTTCAGGTATGTATTCCTCCCAGGGTATTGCTTTCGTTCCCTGAAACAGTTCCTCAAAGCTTTCCGCCCGGAAGCTCCCTGCCTTAATCAAAATGCGCTCCGCCGTCCGCAGGAAAATATTTCCCCTGCACAGAGCCTCCTCGTCACCGAAAAAAGTCACCCTGCCGTCAGCCACATCAGTAATATCATAACCCAGGTCCGTAATTTCTCTCTTCAATACCGCCTCCATCCCGAAATGGCAGGGAGCGATCAGTTCAAATCTGCGCATACGTATAATCCTCCTGGTGTCCGTATCATGCTATTAACAAAGCATAATCAGTATACAATTTTTTTCCATATATGTAAATAGGGACACCTGTATGGTGTCCCTACTGGCCCGCGCCGGCTTAGTAGTTGTTGTTCTTCTGGCTGTTCTGGCCCTGGCTGTTCTGACTCTGGTTCTGATTCTGATTGTTCTTCTGGTTATTCTGATTCTGATTGTTCTGGCTGTTCTTGCAGTTCTCAGAATTGTTGGTGTTGTTGTTCTTGTTGTTATCCATGTTTAGCCTCCTTACCTCCTGTTGGTTATCGGTTACAGGAAGTAGTATGGCGAAACCTCAGACAAAGTATGCAGGCAGGATAAGGTACTTTAGTACCATCAATTCATCCAGTCCCTGAAAAATTTTACCACAAAGGATACTGCAAAAATCACCAGGAGCACAGGCAGAATAATCGTCAATACCTTAAGCACAACGCTTAGGATCAGCACGGCTGTCACCAGGAACAGCACCAGCCATGCCCAGCCGGGAACGTTCAGATAATGCTTTCTGACCTCTCCGTCACGCTCCTGCTCCTGCCGGGGATCCGGCATCTCTCCGCCTTTCGTCTCTGCAATGGTTTTGGCGATCAGCCTCGGATCTCCCAGCAGGGCCAGAACCTCTTCCTCGCTTCTGCCCTTGCGTATTTCCGTATTAATATAGTCTTCATAATACGTGATGGTATCTGTCACCGTCTCCGAAGCAACCCTGCCGTTCAGCGACAGCCGCAGCTTATCCAGAAATTCCTGTTTTTCCATTCCCATACTCCTTTACCATCTCTTTCCCGGACAGCTGTTCTTCACCATGGCGGCACGCATCTCCACATAACATCCGCAGCTTCGGCACATGCCCTGGAGCAGCATCTCACACTCCTTGCAAATCCCAAGCCGTTTCTCATATATTTCTTTGTCTGCCTTTATCTCCGGGTCAAGATTCTCAATATAATCCCGAATCGTCCCATAGACATCTCCCTGATCCGCCAGCTCCCTGGTCAGGCATTTCCTGCAAATTCTCAGATTGTTTTCTCTCTGTTCCATGCTTCTCATTATACTTGTCCCATAGTACAAAGTCAACAATTCAAAAAGCGCGCAAACACAATGTCCCCGCGGCCCTTTCCTCTCAACTCACCCTGATAACCACACAAGCCTCCAGGATTCCGATGGCAGAACCCTCCTCCGGAAACAGGGGCATATCGTTGCCGTAAACCAAAAATCGTCTCACCTGTCCTGCAGGTGAGACGACCAGCCTGAAATTCGCGTGTGTTAGAGGATTCGAACCCCCGACCTTTTGGTCCGTAGCCAAACGCTCTATCCAGCTGAGCTAAACACACATTGCATGTTGAACGGCACATATAAATTATGCCTTACAACATTAGATATAAT
>CAJTKW010000121.1 GCA_910577035.1 uncultured Acetatifactor sp. | reverse complement strand
GATGGTATCAGAAACTTTATTCCCTTTAATGCAGGGCGGTTCATATAAAGCGGTCTGAAGATTTCCAGTTCTGCCGGATTTTTGATTATCTTTGCAATATCAATCTTTTTCACATCACAGCGATATATAAACGGGTACATCCTTTTTACCTCCTCTGGCATGAAAATCTTTATCGTTATATCTGCACAAACCGGGCAGACTGGTCTGACGTTTGAGCAGATGCGGCTTTCCGGCATCCGCCGGGGCGGTTTAACTGCCGCCCCCGGGAACCTTCATCAGACGCATTCAGCCAGTATCCGGCGCAGCTCTTCGCAGTCACTGCCTGAAGCAGCTGATTTTATCCAGTCACCCACAGAATCCTCCCTGCCATCGCTGAAACGTATCACAGGGCCATCCCCGCCTTCTTCATAGGACCCGAAATATGTACATTCGTCGAACACATACTCCGGTGAGAACGGCAGAAGTTCCTTCGTCCGGCAGTTTAAGACACCGTTCTCCAACGGCATAAAGCCGTGGAAGTAGCTGAGACTGGCCTTTTTTGCAAAGAGGCGCAGCCAGAACTCGACTTCATCTGCATATTCGGCAAAGCCGGCAAATGATACTGCCTGATGTGGTGATAATGCGTCGATAATGGGCCAGAGATTACAGGTATAGGTGCCTATGTCCGACTCGCCATCGTAGATACCGCTTCTGTCAGCCACATAGAGCATGACATCATACCTGTCAGGACCCTGTAAGCCGGATTCATTGCATTCATACCTGTTCCTGCCAGCAACCAGCCTTATATGGCAGAGGGCCATCATGAGCTTTGCTACCTGACAGGCTGTAAGTTCCTCCGGCAGCGGCACCGGCAGGGAACCTTTATCCAGTCTTCCGTTAAACTCCCTGAATGTGTCAGCCGTTTTCTGGAGCAGCCCATTGGCCGCCTCTTCCGGTGCAGGCAGGTTATCCTTATCAAGGCTGTCAAGATAGTCTGCTGTCGCCGCTGCGGTAAGCATGTCTGCTATCTCGATATAGTATCTTCTCTGACAGCGCAGCACTTTATAAATCGTGTCTTTTGATATCCTCCCTGCATCCAGCTGTGCAGCCTGCCCGTTAGTTAAAATGTCTGTGTTTGTTGTTGTCATACGCTTATGACTCCTTTCGCATTGAAATGTATTTGTTTTTGGTTACATTGTTATATCCGGGCGCAGGTAACGCGCCTTTGTCTTTCTTATGAATCTGTCTTCCATACTGCAATCCGGCATTTTCCCACTGCATCCCACAGCAACACAGCAGAATCCCTGTTTTTTGCTTTTATGGCCGGACGTCTGCGCAGATGCGGCTTTCCGTTATACGGCGGCACCGGGGACGTCACGCCGCGCCCTTATCGGTGCGCTTTCAAACAGCAGCCTCTCCACGTCCTGCTCAGTGAAGAGGTCGATATCCGGCGCGAAGCCCTCAATGACGCTGAGGATATCCGTGGTATAGCGCCCTGCATCCATGCCGTGCGTCTGATAGACGTAGAGGGTGCAGTCGTTCCTTGCGGCGTTCCCCTCATTCCTCCACGGGAGCAGGCAGACAGGGTTTGATTCCCTGACAAGCGACGCTATCCGCTCCGCATCCAGTCCGTCAGTTACGATATTTGTATTAGTCATGCCTTATGGCTCCTTTCTAAAAGCATCTGGTTACTTGTTACACTTTTATATCCGGCGCATGTAAAGCGCCTTTGTTTTTCTATGTTTGGGCACAGGCAGGACGGCGCACCCATGCACGCCGCCCGCCATATGCCGTGGGCCTATATTTCCGGTTCCGGCCCAGAATCCTTTTCCTTCACAGCCGGCAGGACGCCCTGTATAACCGGTGCCGGCGGTGTCCGTTTCTGGAGCGGTTCTCCTGCTTCGTCACACCAGCCGTCTTTCAGGGCACGCTCGAACCTCATCAGCCCGCGGAACCGCTTCTTTGTGGTTGACGGTATGAGCTTGCGGGCTTCATCGCCGCCGTGGTATGTGTCATCACTCCAGCCCTGTATCTTATACTGCTTGATGAGCATTTCCGGCTTATCCATCATGTCTTTGCGGTTTAAATATTTATCCCGCATCCTGCCGTTTGCTTCCGCTTCTTTTGGCGGCACCCACCAGATGTCGCTGGCTGTACGAACAACATCCTGAAGCTGGCTTTTGAAGGTGTTCCTGCCGAGAGGCGCAGAGTCGGGGCTGCACTCATCCATCCATTTCAGATATAAGGCGTGGATGAAGTCGTAGGGGAGCAGGTCCCACACGAACTGTTCTTCCATTTCTGACCAGAACTGCCGCACAGGGTCGTTGGCCTCCTTGTATTCCAGCAGGAGCGCCTGGCAGGCTTCCGGCTCCGAAAGTTCGTAATAATCCATGTTCAGCACACGCCAGAGGATGTACTCAAGGACGTCTTTGCGGGCAAGGTATTCGTCTTTGATGTATCTGCGCTCGGCGCCCTGAAAGTTCTTCAGGAACGGCACAACAAGCTGTCTCCTGTAAAAGGAGTTTGACTTGTCCTTTACTTTGGGCATGCCGTTGATGCACTGCACCATGAAGCCTTTGAACTGGAACGCTATGGGCGCTTTGAATTTCCTGTTCATCTGGAACACGTCGCCCGTTATGACGGCCTTTAATGTGGCGGCCTTATCTATGTAGACGTCGGTGTCGTTCTCGTCGTTGATGATGGCGGATGCTTTTACAAGGGGTTCAAGGGCAAAGTCCCTGCTGAACGCTGAGAGCTGTATGGCCGTGTGGTTCCCGTCCCCGCAGAGATTCCGCATCAGGGCGCAGAGCGTGCCCTTGCCGTTGCTGCCCTGCGTGGAATAGAGCCATGCGGCTTTGTTCCAGCTGACATTGGGGCGGATGCAGGCGCCGATTATCTCCCATATGAGGTCCACGATGCCGTGGTCGTCAGACAATCCGCTGACCCATTCTTCGACTTCCCAGTCTGTGTTATCTTTTGGGTTGTGTATCGCAGGGCTTATGGGACTATTGACATAATCAACGTGGCACTTGCCAAGAAAGACATAGTCTTTGCTGTAAGGTATCAGCTTTTTGGTGTCAAAGTCGAAGATGCCGTTGTTTACGGGCACAAGGTTCTTGGCCTTTGTGCGGAATACACGCCCGCATTTAGCAGAGAGGACCGCTTCCACTTCGTCGATTCCCCTCCGTGTGATTTCCGGCACATATTTGTAGCACAGGCTCCTTATCCCGTACCCTGACACGGAATAGGTCCCCATATCCGGCCCGTCTTCCTGATAGATGCCAAGCAGGTCATAGTCCGGGTCTGACGCTTTTTCCAGACAGCATATCTTTTTGATGTCGTGCATTGTGAGCAGTACTTCGGCAAGCTGGAAGGGTTCCAGCGTCGCAGGTATGTTCATTTTCCGGCTCCTGCTCAGTATTGCGGCGTTGCGTATTTCCAGCTCGTCAGCCACAGCGTTGATGATGGTCGCGCTTATGCGGCCCGGTTCCGTTATGCCCTGCTGTTGCAACACATCCAGACACGTCCGGGTCGTGTCTAAGATAATCTGTCCGCGTGCTTCATCGCCGGTGCCTGCTATCTGCACAGGCAGGGACTGCGGGCTGTTTTTTCCGGCTCCTGCCTGCGGCGCGGCGGATGCGCTGCCCGGATTGTTGGGTTTAAAAGTATTGGAATTAACCATCTTTTTACCTCCGTCGTTTTATTATCCATAGAAGTTTTGTTTTTTCATGGATTCACTTTTTTTACCGGGCAACTGTGTTTGCCCTTTTCCTCCATACACTTTATTTGCACGGACAGCCTCCGGCCCGACAGGAGATACCGGGATTGGCGGCAGCATCCCCCGGTATGGCCATTCTGCCTGCCACGCAGGCGCCCCGAAAAATCCCCCTGATATGACCGGGTGCTGAACAGCACCTGACAATTTTAAAAAAGTATTTTGCCGGTGTGCGAGAGCACACTTTTTTAACCTGCCACGAAAACAGCAGAGTAGGTTAGTTTAATAGATAAGAGTAAAAAATACTTCATATCTAAAAAACCTTGAAATTACAGTAAATACGTGATATATTCTATTTCACAGAAGTTATTTATAAATAACTTTTGTGAAAGCCGGATTTTATCGTTATATAGTAATATTGAAAACTTATCTGCAAACGTCAGAGGTGCCATATGAAAGCAAATAACGCACAAAGTTATCCGAAAACTCATAATGTCATAGATGCCGATACCGGGGAAGCGTTCACCCTGACCGCCACAACCAGCACATGGGGCGACAGGGACTTCCACAAAGTATTCATGAAGAATTTCCGGAAAACACTGAAAGGGATAGAAAGCCAGAAGTTCAAAGTCGTCCTTTTTCTCATGGAGAGCATGACGCCGCTCAATGAGATTATGCTCACCTATCAGGAAATCGCAGGGGGAGCAAAGACCTCCTACCAGACCGTGGTAAGAACCATAGAGATGCTGGAAAAGTATAATTTCCTCTGTCATAAAGGAAAGGGGCTGCTTGTAAACCCGGACGTTGTGTTCCGGGGGCGTTATGAAAGCAGGGCGTATGTGCTGGATGCTTACAGGGAAGCACGGAAGGAAAACAGGACACTTAAAAAAGAGGAATTGGATAAACGAAACAAGAAACTGGCCGATGTGGAAGATAGCCTGAAAAAAGCACTGGAAGATGTAAAAAAACTTAAAGAAGAAAAGCGACAGCTGGAAAAAGAGCTGAGTTCCAGAAAAAAACCAGGACCAAAGAAAAAAGATAACGTGGAAAGCAAGGACAACACTGGCCAGACGTCCGAACAGAAACACAGTACGGAAGAGGAAGAAAAGGACAGCTCAGGCCAGACGACTGACCAGAAAACGTGATTGCATGGACAAAAAAATAAAAAGCCCCACGGGCAGGACGGCATCATGCCATCCCCCGCAGGGCTTTTTTCTGTATGTCAGGCTTATGCGGCGGATTCTTTTGCCGCAAGGCGCGCCTCTTTGGATGTCCTGCTCTCGAGCAGTGCGATACTGTCAACAAGGAGCACAAGGCCGTAGACCATTTCCCCGTCCTTATCTTTGTAATTGTTGTTCTGCACCGTGTAGGAACAGGACACCAAATCGCCGCAGTCAAGGTAGTCATAGGGGCCGTTGCCCGTCTGTTTCGCCGGGATAAAGGCTTCCAGCGGGATGAACTGCGAACCCCTGTTTCCCCCGCCGTCCGTGAAATGGTCCTGTGCCGCCACGGTAAAGCGTATCTTCCGTGAGCCGTCATTGTTGTTATAGACCGCCGGGTCTTTGGTCAGCCGTCCTGTCACGATTCCGTAATTCCTGATATTCTTCATAGTGATTTCCCTCTCTTTTCTGAAATAAGTAAGTTTTTATCTTCATATGCACAACCGGGCCGCCGTGCGGCCACAGTACCG
>CAJTKW010000120.1 GCA_910577035.1 uncultured Acetatifactor sp. | reverse complement strand
CATTGGGACATTTTCATTTGTGGTTTAATGAGACATTATCATAAATGGCTTATAAAAGAATAAAGCGAAATAAAAAAGCACTTGCATTCCTCACTCATCTGTGGTAAAATCTGACTGTTGCGTAAACAAGGACGGTCCTCTGTTACAGAATTGTATTAAGAACGTCTGCATTTGTTGAAGGAGGCTCGTATGAGTGATATTATCAGAGAGATCGAAGCTGAACAGCTGAAGGAAAAGGTGGACGAATTCAATGTGGGCGATACCGTCAGGGTCTACGGTAAGATCAAGGAGGGTAACCGCGAGAGAATTCAGGTATTTGAGGGAATCGTTTTAAAGAGACAGGGCGGCAGCAACAGGGAAACTTTCACGGTGAGAAAGGTTTCCAACGGCATTGGCGTAGAGAAGACCTGGCCGGTACATTCTCCTAACGTAGAGAAGATTGAGATAGTGAGAAGAGGTAAGGTAAGGCGTGCAAAGCTGAACTACCTGAGAGGCCGTATCGGCAAGAAGGCAAGGGTAAAAGAGCTTGTAAAGTAAAAGGGCTGAGGGGACAATTACATAAGTAGTTGTCCTTTTCTATTTTATAATTCTATGATATAATGTCCGCAAAGGGCAGAGTGAAGCGGGCACAGAATCATACAGAATTCAGAAGGAAACGGAGAGATGGCGAAAAGGAGCAAGGGCCTTACTTTTTACAAAAGAAGGAAGAAAATCAGTCCGGCCATGATCCGGGAGGTATTCATCTGGATATTCGGCCTGCTGGCGGCGGTATTTATCGCCACGGTGCTGGTCTTCTTCTTCGGGATGACGACGAACGTGGTAGGTGTGTCCATGGAGCCTGCGCTGTATAACGGACAGCAGATTTTTATAAATCGGTTCCTGTATGTGCTTTTTGCTCCCGGGCGGGGGGATGTGGTGGTGTTTCTGCCAAACGGCAACGAAAATGCCCACTATTATGTGAAACGGGTGGTGGCCGTACCCGGGGATCATCTGCTGGTGAAGGACGGGGTACTTTATGTGAACGGAATAGAGAGCGAGTGGGTGACGGATTATATTGCCGACCCCGGTATTGCCGAAAACGAACTGACTCTGGAGAGCGGGGAGTTCTTCTGCATCGGCGACAATCCCGGCAACAGCGAGGACAGCCGGTCCGCCAATATCGGTCCGGTGAAAGAGGCAGATATTATAGGAAAGGTGTGGTTTCGTGCCCGGTGTGCAGAGCAGGGCATGGGCTTTGTGAAATAGAGGATGAATTACCAATGGTATCCCGGTCATATGACGAAGGCAAAGCGTATGATGCAGGAGAATATAAAGCTGATTGACCTGGTGATCGAGCTGGTGGATGCGCGGATTCCCTTGAGCAGCCGTAATCCGGACATTGATGAGCTGGGCAGGAATAAGTCCCGGATTGTACTGTTAAACAAGGCGGATCTTGCGGATCCGGTGTATAATGCTCAATGGCTGGAATATTTTAAAGCCCGGGGGGCCTGTGTGCTGGAAATGAACGCTAAGAGCGGCGGGGGAGTCCGGGGGATCAACCAACTGGTGCAGGAGGCGTGCAGGGAAAAGCTGGAACGGGACAGGAAGCGGGGAATCGTAAATCGTCCTGTGAGAGCCATGGTAGTGGGAATCCCCAATGTGGGAAAGTCTACTTTCATCAATTCTTTTGCAGGAAAGGCCTGCGCGAAGACCGGGAATAAGCCGGGAGTCACAAAGGGAAAGCAGTGGATCCGTCTGAACAAAAGTCTGGAGCTTCTGGATACGCCGGGGATATTGTGGCCGAAATTTGAAGACCGGGAAGTGGGAATGCGGCTGGCATTTATCGGCTCCATAAATGACGAGATTCTTGTCAGTGAGGAGCTGGCCTGTGATTTGTTATGTTGTCTGAAGGCATGGTATCCCGGGAGCATCTGTGAGCGGTACGGCATACAATGGAAGGATACCTTTGCCGAGGTATTGGAGAATATAGCCCGCAGCAGAGGGTGTTATGCCCGGGGAGAAAATCTTGACTTAGTTAAGGCTGCGGATATACTGCTGGATGACTTCAGGAGCGGGCGTCTGGGCCGGATTACCCTGGAACGTCCCGAAGGGCAGTGATTTACGATTATAAAATGCTTCGGCATGGAGGAATACAATGAATAAAGTCATGAAGGAAATGATAAGTACGCTGTTGTACCTTTTAATTGTACTTTGCCTTACCTGGATCGTCATTCAGTTTGTAGGACAGCGGACGGAGGTGGACGGGACTTCCATGGAGCCCACCCTTTCGCATGGGGATAATCTGATCGTGGATAAGATTTCTTATCGTTTCCGGGATCCGGAACGGTTTGACATTATCGTGTTTCCGTACAAATATGAAAATAAGACATATTTCATTAAAAGGATTATCGGCCTGCCGGGGGAAACGGTACAGATCGATGAGCAGGGCAAAATATACATCAATGGCGAGGTACTTGCGGAAGGTTACGGCAGAGAAGTGATCCTGCCGGAGCGCATCGGACTGGCCAGAGAGCCGATAGAGCTGGGGGAGGACGAATATTTCGTTCTGGGCGACAACCGGAACAACAGCAGCGACAGCCGTACGGAGGCAGTGGGAAATATCAGGCGCAGCGATATAATCGGCAAGGCGTGGCTTCGGCTCTGGCCGTTTAACAAATTCGGGATATTGCGGCATCAGTAGAAAGACAAGAGCGCGGGAAAGCGTTTCGGCAGGAGGAATCGGCATGCTGAGCATCGGAGAGATAAAAGGGGAGTTTCAGGCAGCTTCTGTAGAAGAGCTGCCTGAACTTATCAAGCGATATGGAGAGGATCAGCGAAGCGGTGTACAACAGGCGGTAAAATCTGCCGGGAAGAAGCTGGCGGCACTGGAAAAGGAGCTGGCGCGCATCGAAGCGCTCCGGGTATACGAGGAGAAGTACGGAGATTGTGACTTTATCTGCGGGATCGATGAAGCCGGCAGAGGGCCGCTGGCAGGGCCGGTGGTGGCAGGGGCAGTGATCCTGCCGAAGAATTGCCGCATTTTGTATGTTAACGATTCCAAGCAGCTGACCGAAAAAAAGAGAGAGGAGCTTTATGACGTGATCCTGGAGCAGGCAGTCAGCTGGGGGGCAGGGTATGCTTCTCCGGAGCGTATTGACGAGATCAACATTCTGCAGGCCACCTATGAAGCGATGCGGGAGGCAGTGGCAAAGCTTGATCCTCAGCCGGATATTCTGCTCAATGACGCGGTGACCATTCCCGGGGTGGGAATCCGGCAGATTCCTATTATCAAGGGGGATGCCAGAAGCCTTACCATCGGTGCCGCCAGCATTATTGCAAAGGTGACCAGGGACAGGTTGATGCGGGAGTATGACAGGATTTTTCCGGAGTATGGTTTTGCGGCGAATAAGGGATACGGAAGTGCGGCGCATATGGAAGCCTTGAAAAAGTACGGCCTTACGCCGATTCACAGGAGGAGTTTCCTCAAAAATATTATTTCCGACGGAAAGGAAACATAGCATGAAACTTTCACAGCTATTTACGGGACGTCCCCGGACGGAAGAACGTGTGGGGGGAAGGGGGCGTGCTTCTCAGTCCCAGTCTGCTGCCCGCATGGCTGATCTTAACCGTCAGATTCGTTCGCTGGTGCCGGGGCAGACCATCCGGGGGGAGATCGTGTCCAGAAACGGCAGCGAGGTACAGATCCGTCTGTCTGACGATATGGTGATGAATGCCAGGGTGGACCAGAGCATAAATCTTGAATTGGGCAAAAACGTGACTTTTGAAGTAAAAAGCAACGGGGGGTCACTTTCTTTAAGTCCGCTGTTTACGAATATAGCCGCAGATGCCAATGTACTGAAGGCTCTGGACATGGCAGGACTGCCTGTCAATGAGATTTCCGTGAGCATGACGGAGCAGATGATGAAAGCGGGCCTGCCGGTGAACAGGAATTCATTGCAGCAGGTATACCGGGAGATCAACAGCTTCCCGGGGGAAAGGGTTTCTGACGTGGTGGACCTGCACAGGCTGCAACTGCCGGTAAACGAGGAAAATATGGGACAAATGGAGTCCTACCGCAATCTGACACATCAGCTGATTAAGGGTATGACCTCGATCCTTGATGAGCTGCCCGGGGCGGCGGATAATATGCTGTCCGCAGGAAACGACAGTGCCGCCGCAGGATTGTACAGAGAGCTTTTTGCCATGATCGGGGGAGCGGCGGGAGCAATTCCGGATATAGTCACGGAGGAGGTGCAGAAGGCCGCCGCGGAGATGGCGGAGGGTATTGCAGACGGAGAGCTTCTCCTGCAGGAAGCAGCAGGGACAGCCGGAGAGACGGAAGGAATGCAGAAAGACAGCGGGGATCCGAAGGCTGCCGGAGAGGGCCCGGAAGCCGTTCTCCGGGAACCGGGCGGTGTCATTTCCGGGGCAGGAGAGGCCGGCAGGGGGGCCGGCCAGGCTTTGGCGGGGGAGGGCATTTCCCGGACCATGATGCCGGAGCCGGCGGACTCACCGGATGGGAAGGGCACAGCAGCTCCCGTCCCTGAGCGGGTGCGGGCGGCGGTGACGGATGGTATGCTCCGGGTGCTTGACAATTTGGAGATGCTTCCTGAAGAAAAGGAGCTTCTGCAGGAGTCCATACGGCGTTTCGGACAGGGCAGTATGACAGCAAACGGGTTATTTGATGCGGCAGCTAAAATGCTGGAGGCTGCCGGACATACGGAAGGCGGTATCCGGCAGATGCACAGACTGTTTGCCGGGAAAGATTTTCAGAGTATACTGACATCCGGAGTCAGGGAAATGTGGACGCTGCGTCCTGAGGAGGTGTCCCGCCCGGAAAAGGTGGAGGAGCTTTACCGGCGGATTGACAGACAGGTGAAGGGGCTGCTTCAGGCGCTGGAGACAGGGGGCCAGGAAAACAGTACGGCCTACAGGGCGGCGGCTAATCTGTCCCAGAATGTGGATTTTATGAACCAGATCAATCAGATGTACGCATATGTCCAGCTGCCCCTGCGCCAGCTGCAGTCGGAGGCCCACGGGGATCTGTATGTCTATGCCAATAAGCGGAGCCTGGCGGATAACGACGGTAAGGTAAGCGCCCTGCTGCACCTGGATATGGAGCATCTGGGGCCGCTGGATGTTTATGTGACACTGCAGGAGGCGAGGGTAAGTACGAAGTTTTATGTTGCGGACGATGAAATTCTTGATTTTATTGAAGGGCATATGGATATACTTACCAAAAGGCTGGAAAAAAGAGGCTATAGCTGCAATGTGTCCATGACGACGAGAGAGGAGAAGAAGGCACAGGAGGGCGGCGCTCTGGCACCGCTGCTTCAACAGGAGTCTGGTATGCTTCTGTCCCAGTATGCGTTTGATGTCAGGACCTAGTACTCTGTACGGAAAACCCTTGTGCAAATATTTCGGCCTGTTTTTTCGGCTGCACAAGCTCAGAATATTCAGCGCAGCCCGCTGCGCCTCCGTTTCTGAACTTGCACACTCGACAAAATATCCTCGAAAATTTACACAGGAACTTCAAGTACAGAGTACTGGTGTGAGAAGAATTTCTAACCTGCCTTCGGCAGTTTACGCTCGAAGCACTAAGTCTCACGTGGTAAAATGGAGGGTATTATGGAGCAGGATAAAGGAAAACAGGATAAGGTGAAGCAGGCCATTGCGCTGGAGTATGATCCGTCGGATGATGCCCCCAGGGTCATTGCCAGCGGACGAGGGCTGCTGGCGGAAAGAATTATCGAAAAGGCGAAGGAAAGCGACGTTCCCATCCACAGGGATGATAAGCTGGCCGATACCCTTTCCCGGCTGGAAATCGGAGAGATGATCCCTCCCGAGCTGTATGAAGTAGTGGCGGAAATCCTGATCTTTGTGGACTCCATGGATAAGCTGAAAAATAAGGTAAGAGTGTGAAAGGCGAAAAGATTTTCTAAGGCGTCAAGAGGGTGCAAA
>CAJTKW010000119.1 GCA_910577035.1 uncultured Acetatifactor sp. | reverse complement strand
AAATACCGTCAGCTTCTTAGCGTAGAGCGTCTGTCTGAGCAGGGGGCTTGCTTTATAGCCCCTTGCGAGTTACGCTCGCAGCTTGGAAGGTGGCGGTATTTCGTTGATAGAATTTCTTCCGTGTTCCGAAGCTTTAAAAATTATATTTAGCTGCCTGCCTCCCCTTAAGCCCTCCACCATTCCGCCTCCTAGAGCCTTTTAATGGGACATACCCGGATTCCATGCGAGGAAAAACATATTTTAAATGTACAAATTAATATTTACCTCTATGTCCATAACCTTAATTAAAGCCCTATAATATCTATCATAAAGCTACCTGCAGTTTCTCTCCCGTAAGCATTTCATAGCTCTCCAAATAAATATCAGCAGTCTTTTCCACAATATCCTGCGGCAACGTCATATTATGATTCTTATTCTTCTTTATCCAGTCTCTCGCAGGCTGCTTGTCAAGGGATGGCTGACTGTGTCCCGGCTCATATTCCTCTGCCAGCCAAAAACGCGAGCAGTCCGGTGTAAGCAGCTCGTCTCCCAGAACAATATTGCCGTCTTCATCTAATCCAAATTCAAACTTTGTATCTGCAATTATAATTCCCCTTTCATATGCATATTCTGCGCATTTCTTATACAACGCAATACTATACTCACAGATTTTTTCACCGTAAACCCTGCCTTTTCCCGGAAAATATTTTTCTAAATACTTTATACTCTGCTCATAAGAAATATTTTCATCATGGACACCAGGCTCAGCCTTTGTGGACGGGGTATAAACCGGCTCAGGAAGTTTGTCTGACTCCTTAAGTCCTTTGGGAAGATTAATTCCGCAGACAGTACCGTCACTTTTATAGCTTTCCATTAAGCTTCCCGAAATATATCCGCGTACGATACATTCAATGGGAAGCATTCTTAGCTTTCGACACAGCATGCAGCGTCCGTTAAACTTATCCTGCCTGAAAAACTCAGGCATATCGTTTACATCTACCGAAATCATATGATTTGGAACAATATCCTTTGTCATTTCAAACCAAAACCTTGACATCTGGGTTAAAATTTTTCCCTTTCCTGCTACTTCGTTATTTAAAACCACATCAAAACAACTGATACGGTCTGTGGCTACCATAATAATAGTATTACCTTTGTCATAAATTTTTCTATCTTCCCACCGTCTTTGATACAATTTGATTTTATCCCAAACCTTTTGATTTTGCCATACTTTTTGATTTTGCCTTGCGGGGGAGGGTTCAAATTGGAAATGGCAGAAAAAAACTGCGGCAGGCAATACCGCAGCTTTTTCTATGCTTTTATTTCCATCCCATTCTTAAAGGTGAAGCGGATATCCTCCCGGCTGTACACCGTGGCATATTCCACAAGGCTGTACCAGTCCTCCTCGTTAAATTCCGTCAGCGGGCCGTCCCTCTTTTCCAGATCCGCAAGGAACCGCTCCGTTTTTTCCTTCTTTGCCATCCGCTCCGTGATAGCGGTGCTAACCGCCTCCAGCCGCTTCTTTATCCTGTCGAAGCGGTCTGCCAGCCCGTCATATTTCTTCTGGTACTCCGTCTGGTCAAGGGCAATGCGGGCATTCTCGTTCACGCACTGCTGTATCATCTCCGCCACGATGTTCATCTCGCCCTGGAGCTGAATCCGTTCCGTTTCCAGTTCCGATGTGTCATAAAGGCGTTCTTTGACCGCCTCGTAGTCCTCCCGTATGCTGTCCCTCTCGCCAAAGATGGCATTGGCCGCTCTCAGGAACAGCACCTTGACAGTTTCTTCGTCAAGGTGCGGCGTGGTGCATTTCTCCCCGCCGTCAAACTTATGGTTGCACTGCCAGACTACCTTGCGGTATTTATCATTGGAGTGCCAGACCTTGGAGCCGTACCAGCTTCCGCAATCGCCGCATTTTATCCTGCTGGAGAATGCGCCCGTGCAGCTTAAGCGGTTCTTCCCCGGATGCCGCACCGCCATCTGGTGCTGCACCTCGTCAAAGACTGCGGGGCTTATGATGGCTTCGTGGCTGTTCTCCACATAATACTGCGGCACCTCGCCCTCATTTATTTTTGTCTTTTTCGTGAGGAAATCCACCGTGTAGCTTTTCTGCAGGAGTGCGTCCCCTTTATATTTTTCATTTACGAGGATGCTCTTGACCGTGCAGGAATGCCATTTCTCTTTCCCTGCAGGTGTCCGCACCCCTTCCTCCGTCAGCCGCTTGGCAATGGCGTATGGGGAATGCCCCTGCAGGAACAGGCCGTATATCCTGCGGACAATTTTTGCTTCTTCTTCGTTCAAGACCATGCTGCCGTCCTCGCCTTTATCATACCCAAGGAAATGGCTGTAGGGGACACAGACTTTGCCATCCGAGAACCGCTTCCGCTGCCCCCATGTGACGTTCTCCGAAATGCTCCGGCTCTCCTCCTGTGCAAGCGACGACATGATGGTGATGAGCAGCTCCCCCTTGGAATCGAATGTCCAGATATTTTCCTTCTCAAAATAGCACTCACAGCCTTTCTCCTTCAGTTTCCGGATAGTGGAAAGGCTGTCCACGGTATTCCTTGCGAAGCGGGATACGCTCTTGGTCACAATTAAATCGATGGAGCCGGCGAGGGCATCTTCCACCATTTTCCGGAATCCCTCGCGCTTGGCTATCCCGGTTGCGGATATGCCTTCGTCCGTGTACACATGGACAAATTCCCAATCATCCCGGCTCTTTATGTAGCCCGTGTAATAATCCACCTGGGCCTCGTAGCTTGTAAGCTGCTCTTCATGGTCGGTGGAGACGCGGGCATATGCCGCCACCCTCCGTTTCTGCGTCTGGTGGATGGGCTGTGCGGTAAAGCGGTCACGCACTGCCGGTATGGTCGTTACCCTTCTTCCCTGCACGGTTTTCCCTCCTTCCTGCGGTAGCCCCTTTTTCCGGGGATATACTTCCTTTTTTCTGTATGGCCGTCATGGAAATGGAACGTCAGCATATCCCCGTAAGCCAAGATATGGGACAGCCTTTCGCACATTATGCCTGCGTCGAATTCCTCCATGCCCAAAACCTCTGCGGTCATTTTTTTCAGCGCCTTGTCCTGCATTGCGGGCGGCCGTGCTTTCCCGACCGCATGGGATACCTTGTTATGCTTGAAGCACACCCACCGCAGCTCTCTTGTCCCGTCTGCAAATTTCCTCGTCTGCCCCGTGAGGTTCTGCCCGCAGACCTCGCATTTGATGAACAGGGAAAGGTCATGGCACAGCGGCCTCACCGCTTTTTCCCTTTCCGTGAACATCTCTGCGTGCCTGCGCCGCTGTTCCTCTGTCCACTGCGGCCTCCGGAAATGGTAATCCGGTTTCTCATAATCCCCGCCGTGGTAAAGATAACCGGCCGGCTCCGCCCTGCCGTTTCTGACCTCCACGCCATACCTTGCCGCCATCTCCTGCTGGGCGCGGTCGAAAACCTCACGGCTGATGATGGCGGGGTGCGTCCCTTCCACATAGTACATCGGCAGCTCCCCGTTATTGCGTTTCCCTTTCCGCGGGCTGCCTTCCTCCACATAAAATTTCTGCAGCAGCGTATTGCCCGTGTATTTTTCCTGCCTTATGGTCTGGCAGATGACGCCGCCCGCCCATTTCTTCCCGTAATAGGAAGGGATGCCTCTGGCATTCAGCTCATTGGCTATCGCATAGCAGGACATCCCGCCAAGGTATGATTCGAAGATCATCCTTACGACTTCCGCCTCTTCCGGCTCAATGGCCGGCTGCCCTTTCTCAATCCGGTACCCGTAAAGGATGCCGTTCCTCGGTTTGCCCTGCTTATACTGCTTCCGGATTGCCCATTTCGCATTCTCGCTGATGGAACGGCTCTCTTCCTGTGCAAAGGAAGCAAGCAGGGTAAGCATCAGCTCCCCGTCCTCCGAAAGCGAATTGATGTTTTCTTTTTCAAACCGCACCTCAACGCCAAGCTCCTTCAGATGCCGCACCGTTTCCAGCAGGTCAACCGTGTTCCTCGCAAACCTTGATATGCTCTTGGTCAGGATGATATTTACACGGCCGGCCTCGCAGTCCGCAAGCAGGCGTTTAAATTCCGTGCGCCCCGCCATACTGGTCCCGCTGACGCCGGAATCCACATACACCCCCGCATACTCCCATTCAGGGTTGCCCTGTATCAGCGAACTGTAAAAGCTCACCTGTGCCGACAGGGAATGCATAAGGCGTTCAGATTCCATTGAAACGCGGGCGTATGCCGCTACCTTTTTCTTCTGCACAAGCAGCGGCGCGGCGGGTTCGATTTTCCTTATTTTCCGCATGAAACCACGCTCCTTTCCGCTACTATACATCACTCTAAACCGCAATTATATCAAGGGTTTTCCGGCTAATAATGTACCCAGAGTTGGCCGGTGTTTTTCAAGCAGGATTGTATCAATCTGCTGATATTCCTCTTTGGAAATGACTCCCTCCTTCAGCATGACCTTTGCCACCGAAAGCGACATCCGGTAACGAAGCTCCGCCCGGAACTGTTCCTCACTCACCGACATCACCGCCTTTGAAACGGTTCCTGATGCAGCATTTGTGGGAGCAGTATTTCCGCCTGGAATTGCCGTAGGCCGTGAATGGCTTCCCGCAGCCTGCACAGGTAAAGGAATAGACCGCCCGCTGCTTTATTTTCTCCGGATGCTCATGCCACCACTTCACCCTGCATTCATCACAGCAAAACACGCGGGGTTTCAGCCCTTCCGTCTGCTGCAGGGGCTTTCCGCATCCCCGGCATCCAGGAACACTGTCCCCTTGTGCCGCCGCCATTTCCCCTGCCAGCCCGTTCCTCCTGCAGAAGCTCTTGACCGTATCTTTTGAAATCCCGACTTTGTTTGCGACCGCCGTATATCCGAAGCCTTCTTTCCGAAGGCGTATGATCTGCTGTTTCTGTCTGTCCGTCATGGAAAGCACCTCCTCACTATACGGAGATTTGGAGGGCTTTTTGATGGGGTGTTTTTTGAAAAATTACAAAAAGCCGTCCATGGCATTTTATGAAATGTCGGCTTGTCACTATTCCCCATCCATTTTTAAGTTGATAATCCAGGCTTTCAGAGTTAATATGCACCACTGAGGAAAGGAGGGATTCCGCCATGGATAAGGATTCCGTATTGTACCTGCTGATGGATATGCGGGTAAACGGCATACTGGACCGCATTCTGGAAAGGGATGAGGAATACCAGGAAATCGCCAAAAAATCAGGGGAATATTTAGACCGTCTGGAAGCTATGAATCTGCCGAAAGAAGCCCACTCCCTGATTGACCAGCACTCCTGCGAACAGAACGCGCTCGGTGCAAGGTACGGTGCGCTTGCCTATCTGCTCGGCTTTTCAGACTGCGTGGAACTGATGACAAAACCGCTGCACCTGACAGCCTCGCAAAAGAAAACAAACTAAACCGCACAACGAAAAAAAAACAGCCCGCAGCATCATTTCAAATGCCGCGGGCTGTTCTGCTGTCCTCCGATATTCAGTTATACTCTCTGTGCATAATCCAGACTCACCCATCCATTGCGGCCGCTCTGATAGGATTTCAGCAGCCCCCACTTGGATGCGCCTTTTCCGTCTGCCTCCTCTACAATCGTGAAGGCACCGATTCCCGTATATTTCCCTGTCTTGCCGTAGTCAGTGCCAGGACCTTTCCGGATGTTCAGATCGGGGATGGTTACACGCACCAGATACGGCTTGAATACCGCCGCCTTGGTATACACCGCTTTCCCGGATTCATCAAATACGGAATACCCCGGATTTTCGTCCACACATTTCTTCGCATTCTCCAGCGACTTGAACGCCCCTTTTTGTGAGGAAGCGTCTGCCCATGTTTTCCGGATGCGGTACCAGACCTCCGCTCCTGCAGAGCCGGAGGATACACCTCCCTCTGTGCCGAGGATGCCTTTCAGGATATTAAGGATTTTCTCCCCGTAGCCAGCTCCCGCCGCCCATCCTTTTCCGTTTGGATTTTCTTT
>CAJTKW010000118.1 GCA_910577035.1 uncultured Acetatifactor sp. | reverse complement strand
ACCTATGGACGGCTGTGCCGTTCCATTACAAAGCAATGCATTTAACAATTACCTAAATTTCAATACAGTGTACATTGATTCCTCCCTCTTTATCACATCCCCGATTCAGAAGCACGGCGGCTCCGGGAATCGGTACGAACACCCTGCCAAAGTTCCGAAGCGCACCCCGATCCGATCTCCTTAAAAGATATGCGCCAGCCCTGCGTATCCGAAGCTGATGGGCTTGATCCCGTTGACAAAGCGGATGTAATACGTTCTGTTGGCCTCATCCACATTTTCAATGATACCCTCGCCAAATACCTTGTGCCGCACCTGGTCCCCGGCCTTGTAGACCACCGGCACCCGCTTGTCAAACTCCCTGACCTGGCATACGGATTCCGCCTTAAGCTCTGGGGGAATATTGCCGATGACCTCCAGCAGCCCCTCGTCAATGTCAAACACGAACCGGGAAGGCGCCTTGGAATAACCCTTGACCCCAAATCCTTCGCTTTCGGTAAGGTACAGTTCCTTTCTTGCTCTTGTAACAGCCACAAAGCAAAGGCGGCGTTCCTCTTCCAGGGCATCGGTCTTCCTCTCCTCCAGGCTCCTTGCCGAAGGGAAAACTCCCTCGGTAAGTCCCACCAGGAACACCTTGTCAAACTCCAGCCCCTTGGCCGTATGGATGGTCATCAGCTTTACGCAGTCGCTTTTGTCCTCCGCATCGCTGTCCCGAAGGAGGGTAATACCCTGCAGGAACACTGTCAGCGTCAGCATTTCCCCGAACTCGTTCTCCTGGGTAACAACGCCCCGCAGCAGCTCCGTCACATTGTCCAGCCGCTCAATATCGCCGCTCTCCCGCAGATACAGCTCATATCCCGTATCCTTCATCAGCATTTGCAGAAGCTCCGACACAGGCAGACTGTCGGCAGCCAGCCGCAGCTTCTCAATGGTTTCCACAAACTCTGCCCCCTTGCACCCCTTCATGCTTTCCTGGCGGCAGAGAGCCTTCAGGGCGCCGTAAAGGGAAGTGCCGTTTTCTTCGGCGTAAGCCTGCAGGAACCCCATCTTGATCTTGCCGATTTTCCGCCTGGGCGTATTGATAACGCGCTTGAAGGACAGATCGTCCTCCGGATTGTCCACCAGCCGCATGTAAGAAAGGACGTCCTTAATCTCCGCCCGCTCGTAAAAGCCCACCCCGCCATACACCGTATAGGGAATGTTCTCCGACAGCAGTCCCTGCTCCACAAAGCGGGACACGTAATTGGACCGGTAAAGCACGGCACAATCAGCATAGCTTAAGCCGTTTTCCTTATGGGCCTTGATGCTGTCACAGATATATTTCATCTCTTCCTTGTCGCTTTTCCCGTGGAAATACTGTACCTTGCCGCCCTGGGCAGTGGTGGTAAAAAGCTCTTTCCTGACACGGTTGTCATTCTTTGCGATCAGGGAATTGGCTACATCCAGAATTTGCTTTGTGGAGCGGTAATTCTCATTCAGCACTACATCCCGGGCCGTAAATCCATATTGGTTTTCAAAGCATTCGTTGTTCAGCCAGCCTTCAAAATCCACAAGCACGCTCATGTTGGAGCCACGCCATTCATAAATATTCTGATCGGGGTCTCCCACCACAAACAGATTCCGGTTTACCTCCGACAGGCGGCGGATCAGTTTGAATTCCTTGACGGTAATGTCCTGGAACTCGTCCACCATAATGTAACAGAGGCGCTTCTGCCATTTTAAAAGCACCTCCGGATATTTGCCGAACAGATAAATGGTGAAATTAATCAAATCAAAAAAGTCCAGCCCGAAATATTTGCGCTGCTTCCTGATATAACGGAAAATGATCTCGTCAGTCTTCTTATCGGCGGTGAGGGTGGAATAGTCAAAATCAGGATCCGACAGATATTCCACATAAGTGAGAAGATTCTTATAATACCGGATCTGGTCTATCATAAACTTGAAGCTGGCGGTGTCCATTTTCACCCCCATTTCGTCATATACTTCCTCCAGGATTTTCTTCTGGTCAATATTGTCCAGGACAATGAAATTTTCCGGATAGAAAAGCCGGAAAATCTCTTCCCGCAGCACCCTGGTACAGAAAGCATGGAGGGTTGCCACAAAGGAGGTGTCAAACTCCTCTCCCAGCATGGCCTTGATCCGCCGCTTCATCTCATTTGCCGCCTTGTTGGTAAAGGTAATACACAATATGTTGGAAGGCGATATACCCAGCTCCTGGATCAGGTAAGCGTATCTGTGGGTCAAAGTCCTGGTTTTGCCAGTTCCCGCGCCGGCGATCACCCGCACAAACCCCTCCGTGGCCGTCACCGCCTCCTGCTGCTCTTTATTTAAGCCGTTTAAAATATCAACGCTCATCCTGTGCCCCCCATGTTCTGTTCTGACGTCCTTTTCATTTTACACAGGCCGTCCGGAAATGACAAGCCGCCGGGGAAAAACCGCAAGATTTATCAATTCCTCACGAACTGCGGCCTGCCCTGGCATACTGTACTCTGATGAGGATGCCGGAAATGACAATCATCAGAATCATCATCGGATCACCCTGCAGAAATACAATCCAGTAAAGCATATTAAAATCCAGATACAGAATCCCCACGATCTTCACGATAATCTTCAGGGCAAAATAAATGATCCAGATAATATTAATGCTCTTCATATCTTCTTCGGAAATCCGGTCCAGTGAGTGTATCTCGAAGTCCTTCGCCAGATAGTGAAGAATACTTTTATGCTTGAGGGAAAGTGTTATGGCAAACCCCAGCAAGAGCGCATTTTGAAAAATGGAAGGAACATAATACAGCTTTTCGTCCCCTGAAAAAATAATGGCCGCGGCCGAACCTGCCAGCCCCAGAATACCGATCACCTGAGAATTCTTTATGCCATTCCCCTTACTCTTCGAATATATGACAGAAACCAGGCTGCATCCCAGAGAAAGGATAACCGCCGGAATAATTCCCAATGTGTTATAGACAATTTTAAATACCACTGCCGGGATAACCATATTACCCAGGGACTTGATCCATTTCATGAAACACCTCCAGGTTCCGAATTTCCGTTTTCATTATACATGGCATTGACACATATTACAACCAAAAGCCGTGAAAACCCCGAGACACTTCACCACACTTCCCGACATGCCTTTTTCAATTTTCTCAAGACTCTGAAGGTTCTCAAAAACTCGTCAGGATAGAGTTCCCGGCGGTCACGCATGATGCACCGCCCTGCAAAAATAACCGGGCGGCGTTTCTGCGCCATCTCCTTCTCTCTATCCTGACCGATCCGTCCTTAACATCCGTTGTTCAGCAGGGACTGCAGGATCATAATGTGGTATTCTTCATCCTGAATGATTCGTCTCAGCACGGCGTTGACATAGTCGTCCCGAATCGCGCTGATGTGCATCCTGTACTGCCGGATTGCTGCCTGCTCGGCCTCAATATCCGCCTGGAGCATCTGCGGAATACAGTCCGGCAGGGTCAGGCAGGAGGGGGACCACATGCCGTTCGGCCGTTTTGCTTCATAGCACACATACCCGCCCAGCAGGGCAATCAGCTCAGCCAGCTTTTGCAGATGAATCATCTCCGCCATCGCAATCCCCAGAATGGTCCGAACCAACGTACAACGCTCGGCAGACATTCTGTTTTCGTTATTAATGTACTGTAAAATTGCAGACAGCTCCGACACCGATCCGCAGTAATCCACCGCTAATAAATCCGCATATTGGGTGTTTATCTCCCTTACCCGGGTCGGCGGATAAGGGAGGTCAACCATGATCGGCTTTATCCCCTGCAGGCTGCAGTCATTGGCAATTGGTTCCATACATCTTTCCATTTAATCATCTGCTTCCAGAAATTTTTACAGTATTATCATATGCCCTTAATCCCTGCCGTGTCACTGCATTCCGGTTGTACTGTTTCCCCCTGTCCGCACTTTATTCGTCAACAGCTCTTCAGGCTCCTCAGAATCCTTTCAAAAAAATCCGCCGCCGTTATGTTCCTGCTGAAGGGAATATGCAGGAAAAGCATCTGGGTCTTCATCTTGCGATTGTGAATATAGTCCAGTCCGTTCCAGTATAAGGCATTACAAAAAGAGGTCCCGGCATGATCGGAAATCCGAACCTCTATCTTTTCCGCCGCAAGAAGCTCCTGCAGCTCACCGTATGCAAAATCCGTATGAAGACACTTATTCCCGTTTCTTGCAGTAGTTTCAAGGTATACCTTGTCCCGGATATTAGGCTTCTGCCCGAAACTGAAAACATACTCATAATCTTGCCTCTTAAGCTCTGCCAAAAGAAGCTGCCCGTCCAGTACCTTGTCATTCGGAAGGATCAGCGACCTGCAGCCTGCCTTTTCCACAAGGAGCTCGGAGGACGTACCGCGAAACCCTGTCAAAAGAATATCCTTCATGATTCCTCTCCCGCCATATTCCTGCACAGCTATTATGTTTCCGCACCTGATTTTACGTTCAGCACAACGGATTCCCCATTCCTGCAGATCTGTTTCAGGGTGCCGTCCTGAATCAGATAGGCCTCCCCGTGCAATATTTCTCTTCCATCCTCAATCATAAGCCAGCTTCCGTCATTCAACGCCAGAATCCCATGCCCAAAGCTGTCTTTGTAAGTAATATCCTCCACGACTCTCAGGCCGTCCAGATATTCGTCCTTCAGAGACTGATAATGCGGAAATACGTTTATATCCGTGATCCCCAGTCCGGTTATCCACCGTTCAAAATGAGGATCCGCCGCCTCCCCCTCAAGTTCCGGCGCCGCATATACAGTTACAGCGCAGTTCATGGTTCCCGCACTCCAGGCAATCAGCAGGCCGTGGAAATCCCGCAGCCTTTCCTGCAGCCCGATTTTTTTGAAGAACCTGTTTTGTGTGGGGACATGGCCTCCGCCCAAAATAATGACATCCATTTCTCCGGACCTTTCTACCAGCTCCTCGTTCCTGTCATCACATTTTTCAAGGTACGAAATACTCAATCCGCTCATGGGAAATGCCTCTCTCATACACGCACACACGCTGTCGTTTTTTTCATAATCATCGGGAGAGGCACAGACAAGCATTACTTTCGCATTGTCGGTCCATATTTCCCTCAGCGTCTTCAATAAATTATTTTCCTCAAGCAGGACTGACGGAACCCTTTTGCCGTCAACCTTAATCGAACCTCCCAGTGAACTGGTAAGAATTGCTTTCATTATCCTTCCTCCATGATCTCAAAGATTTCCTGTCCTGCATCTTCCCCGGGTTTCCTCCCCCGGACATGCCTGCACCGGAATGTAAGAAACGCCCCTAAACAAGATTTACGGATGAATTTTCCAGGATATTTGGCAGAAAGCTGTAAATATTACAGCCGCACAATTCATCAAAATGCTTCTTGGTATTCAGAAATGCCCGCCACTTATCCAGGGTAAACTCCGGCAGTCCATGCCGAAAGGCCACATCTACCAGACGCTTTTCCATAATACACGCCCCACCCGGCAGGGAAATGGCGTCACACAGCTGAATCAGCATATCGTAATCATCATACTCCCGCTCTTCCAGATACTGCTGTAAAAAGCTTTTCTGCTCCGGCGAGCAGTCATATTTGCCATAGAAAGTATTGACGTCCCTGACCGGAAAGGAATGGGTCAGGCAAATCCGCGCAATTTCCTCCTGTCCCAGGCCCATCATGTAATCATACCCGTCCAGGATATGTAAGATTCCTGTGATGCCGGCCCTGCGGCCAATGTCGTGCAGTAAGCCCATAACATAAGCCTTATCACTGTCCATCTTCCCTGCTGTAACGCTGTTGACCTGACCGGCAATCAGCCTTGCATTCCGGGCCACGGACATGCTGTGCTGCTCCCAGGGGCCCGGGTTCATCTGCGCTGCCAGCGCCAGCTCCTTCTCCGCTTCTGTAATCGTCAGTATCCTCATATTTGTTTCTCCTGTCTCCGGCAGACCGCAATAAGCTCCCTCTGCTGTTCTCTTTGTGAAAAAGCAGCAGCCGGCAAGCTCGTTCCTCCCGATGACGCTCATTATATCATAAAATCTGCGGGATTACTATCCGCATTGGAATTCAGGCACTGCATTTTCCCATTTTTCTTATTTGCCAAAATAAAATCCACCCCTCAATACAGATACTGTGGAAGTTA
>CAJTKW010000117.1 GCA_910577035.1 uncultured Acetatifactor sp. | reverse complement strand
TTGGAATTATCACGCACATTTCTGTATTGGAGCGTACAAAGGAAATCGGTATTTTACGGGCAATAGGTGCATCGAAACGGAATATTTCACAGGTATTCAATGCAGAAACAGTGATTGTGGGATTGCTGGCAGGGATTTTAGGGGTGGGTGTTTCCGCTCTGCTGACCATCCCAATCACTTCGGTTATCCAGAACCTATTGGGTGCTTCGGAGCTTTCTGCTTCCCTCCCGGTTACGGCGGCGCTGTTCTTGCTCCTGTTAAGCGTTTTGATTACGGTTATTGCCGGATGGATTCCTTCCAGAAGGGCAGCGAAGAAAGACCCGGTAGCGGCATTGCGTACAGAGTAACAACGAAGGAGGTTATTATGCTTAAAATATTAAAATACATGAACCGGCGTGACTGGCTGTTTGTCTTATGTTCTCTTGTGTTTATTGTCTGCGGGGTAGGGTTGGATTTACGGCTGCCGGATTACATGAGGGAGATTACAGCTTTAGTACAGACGCCCGGCAGTGAGATGGGCGAGGTTCTGTCTGCGGGAGGCTCTATGCTGCTGTGTGCGTTGGGGAGCCTTGTGACGGCTTTTATTGTGGGCTTCTTTGTGGCGCAGATTGCGGCGGGGCTTGCCATGCGTCTGCGGGAGGCAGTTTATAATAAGACGATGGATTTTTCAATGGAGGAAATCGGGAAATTTTCCACGGCGAGCCTGATCACACGTACTACCAATGATATTCAGCAGATTCAGATGTTTGTGGCATTAGGGCTGCAGGCAATGATTAAAGCACCGATTTTGGCGGTATGGGCAATCTTGAAAATAGCTGGGAAAAGCTGGCAGTGGACAGCCATCACGGGAGGTGCAGTTGCAATCCTTACAGTAATGCTTGGCACAGTGATCGCCCTGGTGCTGCCTAAATTTAAGAATATGCAGAAACTAACGGATAACCTGAACCGTGTGGCAAGGGAAAACCTCACAGGTATCCGTGTGGTGCGGGCCTATAATGCGGAGGGGTATCAGGAGAAGAAATTTGAGAGTGCAAACGAAGAACTGACAAGGACGAACCTGTTTACCAGCAGAACCATGTCCGTGTTGTTCCCAGGCATGACATTGATTATGTCCGGTCTGACGCTGGCTATTTATTGGGTGGGCGTATATATTATCAATGAGGCGGCGGTTACAGACCGGCTCGGCATCTTCTCGGATATGGTGGTATTTTCCTCCTATGCCATGCAGATCATTATGGCATTTATGATGCTTGTTATGACCTTTATTGTGCTGCCGAGGGCTGTTGTGTCGGCGAAACGTATCAATGAAGTGCTTGATACGGAGATCAAAATAAAGGATGGTAAAATCAGCGGTTCCGAGTTATTCGAACAGGGGGAAATTGAATTTAGGCACGTATCATTCTGCTACCCGGATGCAGAGGAAGCTATTCTCACAGACATCAATTTTACCGTCCATCGGGGAGAGACGGTGGCATTCATAGGTTCTACCGGAAGCGGGAAAAGTACCCTGATTAACCTGGTTCCCCGTTTTTATGATGTGACCGAAGGGGAAATCTGTATTGATGGGATTAATATTAAAGAATATACCCAGGAGGCCCTTCACAGGAAATTGGGATATGTCTCACAGCGGGCAGTTATGTTCAGGGGAAGTGTGCTGTCAAATGTGACGTATGGAGAAAATGGGCGTCAGAGTGTGGATGAAGAATTGCTTTGGAAATCCATAGAAATTGCACAGGCAGATGATTTTGTCCAAGGTATGGAAAATGGTTATCACACGGCGGTTGCACAGGGCGGAACAAATCTGTCCGGCGGGCAGAAACAGCGGCTTGCCATAGCAAGAGCCATTTACTGCAGGCCGGAAATCTACATTTTTGATGATTCTTTTTCTGCGCTGGATTATAAGACAGACCGGGTTCTTCGGAAAATGCTGAAACAGGAAACCGGAACGGCTACGACTTTGATTGTGGCACAGCGTATCGGTACGATAATGGATGCTGACAAGATTATTGTGTTGGATGAAGGAAAGATTGTGGGGATTGGCAGGCATAAGGAACTTTTGAAAAGTTGCCCTGTCTACCGTGAAATTGCAGAGTCACAGCTATCAAAGGAGGAATTGGAAAGTGCCTGAACAGAAAAATGAGATGCCAAAAAGCAATGGTTCCGGACGCAGTTTTGGTCCGGGAAACAGAAAAATGGGTGGCGGGGAAAAGGCAAAGGATTTCAGCGGTTCCCTGAAAAAATTGTTTGCCTATTGCGGCAGATACCTTCCTGCGATAGTTTTTGCTATGGTGCTTGCGGTTACTGGCTCCATACTGAATCTGATCGGTCCGGGGAAAGTGGCAGATATGACAAACCTGATGACAGAAGGGCTGATGACAGGGATTGATGTGGAGGCGGTAGTGGAGATTGCCGTTCTGCTTGCGGCGTTGTACGGTCTGGGCTGGTTGTTCAGTTTGATCCAGGGTATGGTGATGGCAACTATAACGCAGAAAGTTTCAAAATCTTTGCGGACAGAAATTTCACAGAAGATGAACCGCCTGCCGTTAAAATATTTTGACGGGACCAGTACGGGAAATATCCTGTCCCGTGTGACAAATGATGTGGACACCATCGGGCAGACACTGAACCAGAGTATTGGGACACTGGTGACGGCTTCGGCTATGTTTGTCGGCTCTTTGGTTATGATGTTTTATACCAACTGGATTATGGCGGTTTCTGCTATCTTAGCTGCCTTTTCAGGATTTGGTCTGATGATGCTTATCATTTCCCGGTCGCAGAAATATTTTAAGCAGCAGCAACAGGAGCTTGGTACGCTGAATGGGCATATAGAGGAAACCTATTCCGTCCATAATGTGGTGAAGGCATATAACGGTGAGAAAGCGGCAAAAAAAGAATTTCACGAAATGAACCAGCGGTTATATAACTCCGCATGGAAAAGCCAGTTTATGTCCGGGCTGATGCAGCCGCTCATGGCTTTTGTGGGAAACCTTGGGTATGTGGTGGTCTGTGTGGTCGGTGCGGTTCTGACATTGAACGGCACGATTTCATTCAGCGTGATTGTGGCGTTTATGCTGTATGTCCGTCTCTTTACGCAGCCTCTTTCACAGCTTGCACAGGCAGCCACCAGTTTACAGTCTGCGGCGGCAGCCAGTGAGCGTGTGTTTGAATTTTTAGGGGAGGAAGAACTTGCGGATGAAAGCGGGAAATCCGTTCATTTGGCAGAGGTGGATGGAAATGTGGAATTTGAACATATCCGTTTTGGGTATAACGAAAATAAAACCATTATCCATGATTTTTCAGCATCCGTAAAAGCTGGACAGAAAATTGCCATTGTAGGGCCTACCGGGGCGGGAAAGACAACAATGGTAAATCTCCTGATGCGGTTTTATGAGGCACAGGGCGGGGAAATCAGGATTGACGGCACGCCGATTCAGTCACTTACCCGTGAAAATGTCCACAACCTGTTCTGTATGGTTTTACAGGACACATGGCTGTTCGAGGGGACAATCCGGGAGAATATTGTCTATTCCAAAGAGGGCGTTACGGATGAACAAATGATAGCAGCGTGCAGAGCGGTGGGATTACACCATTTTATCAAAACGCTTCCCAAAGGGTATGATACCGTATTGAATGATAATGCCAGCCTGTCCGCAGGGCAGCGGCAGCTTGTCACGATTGCGAGGGCCATGATAGAAAATGCGCCCATACTGATTCTGGATGAGGCCACAAGCTCCGTGGACACCCGGACGGAAATTTTGATCCAGAACGCAATGGATAAGCTGATGGCAGGACGCACCTCCTTTGTGATTGCACACCGTCTGTCCACGATTAAAAATGCAGATTTGATTCTGGTTATGAAGGACGGGGATATTGTGGAAAGTGGGAATCATTCAGAATTGTTGGCGAAGGGAGGTTTTTATGCAGAACTTTACAACAGCCAGTTTGAAAGGGCATCGTGATATGGAGGAACAGATTTTACGATTGCAGAATTATATTAATGGCAGCCGTTACACGGTTGCTATTACCGGTGCAGGGATTTCCATGGCAGCGGGGATTATGGATTTTGCACATATGAATTTTCCTTTAGTCCTGCAGATGAGTTCTTCGGCGGTGCTGAAAAGTGCGCCGAATCATTATTACAATACGGCAAGGAAAGCCTTTTTGGATGCAATGTTTGAGAACGGTCCGAGTGTTGCCCACAAGAAACTGGCAGAATATGAAAGGCATGGTCTGCTGCAAGGCATTATTACTACGAATATTGACTGTCTGCATACGCTGGCAGGCTCCAGAAATGTGGCAGAGATTCAGGGCAGCTTTGGGTTTAATAAGTGCTTGAAGTGCGGGCAGGAGTACAATGATGTGCAGATATGGAACCAGGGAAAAGCTCCACGCTGCGAAAAATGCGGAGGTGTGGTTGGGGCGTTTCCGGTCTATAAGCATATTGGACTGGTGGAGGATGAAGTACGGAAAGCAAGGAGCTTTGCGGCACAGGCGGAGCTTGTTATTATTATCGGCGCACAGGGCAGCTATGGTGGGGTTTACTATCCTTATATCCGTTCGGGCGCAAGAATCGTGCAGATTAACCCGAAAGCCACACAGTTTGATGATGTGGCGGTATTGAATATTCGGAAAGGGGCGGATGAAGTTTTTTGTATGCTGTCATAAGCTGGAAAATGTTAAATATAAGGAGCGTGATATCATCGAAAGAGTGATTATAATTGAGTACAGCGGAAGAAACTCACATATTATAGATGAGATACTGGAAAAACTAAAAAATCACCCGGATTTTAATTTTTTTTGGTCAGAGCATAATCCGATGTTATCGCTTCCAGGTTTGGAAATGGACCAGATGCAACGGAAAGTATACTGTAATAGCCAAGAAATTAAATTAACAACAAAAGAATATGACCTGCTTTGCTTGCTTGTGGCAAATAAAGGGCGCGTCCTTACTTATGATCAGATATATCAGAAAATATGGAAGGAGGAGGCTTTTGGGAATGCAAACAATGCCATAGCCTGCCATGTTCACAACCTGCGAGAGAAAATAGGCAGGTTATTGCCGGAGGGCTGTTTTGTCATCCGGTGTGTACGGGAGGTTGGCTATTGTATTGAAACAGACTTCGAGTGTATTGCAGCTACATAACGGCGGCTTGGGAAACTGAGCCGTCTTATTTTTTGCCCTTTTTTCTTTACGTTATCCCGGCGATTTCTCCACAATTCTTTATAATCAGATTTTAAGTGATATTTTCCACTCTGCCATGTCGTAACTTGCGATATTCTACAGCGTTTCTACAGATTCACTAAAGCAGTTCTACAAAATCATTTTTTATAATTCCCTCATTGACAAGCTGTCAGGGGAAAGACGGATGTGAATGCTGTGCATCCCCGGAAAGGGGATGCTATGAATATACCACGAGTAGGGACAGGCTTCGCGCCTTCCATCGCAAAACAATATATTTTTTCTGTACATACCGCAGTCCTTGAGGGGATTGCGGTATTTTTTTATTCGACATATTCCCTGCCAATTCCTATAAGTCCACCAATATGTAACACCCTTTTTAAGATGAGCGCATCTGCCTTACGGCGGGTGCGTTTTTTCATTGTCGTAAAAAGTAAATATCTGACAATCTGCCATCCCCGTGCGCCGCCTTCCGGTCTTGGATTTTTTGTTTTCAAAAATCTCAGGACTGGAGGAAATCAAAGTGAAAATCAGATATGAATTTGCGGACGGGACGGTGTCGGAAGTCGAGGTGGAGGAATCCATCGGTGCCGTCATCATTGAGGACAGGCGGCTGGAGGACAACCTTGCCAGGAAGGAACGCTATCACTGCCATTCGCTGGATGCCGTGGAGTTTGAGGGCGTGGATTACGGCACGGAAGAAACACCGGAAACGCTGCTTGCCACCATAGAGGAGGACAGGCGTGTATATGATGCTTTCCATAGACTTTCCAAGGTGCAGCAGAGGCGGCTGTTAAAGTTGGCGGGCGGTATGTCAATCCGGGAGATCGCACGGCAGGAAGGTACGAATTTCAGAACCGTGCATGAGTCAGTTGAGGCAGGAAGAAAAAAATTTAAAAAGTTTTTCTGAAAAACACCCCATCAAAACAGCCTCCAAATCTCCGTATAGTGAAGGGCATAAAATCCCGCCCTTTAGAAATCGGAGGTGGAAAGGTGAGGCACACATTGAGGATCAGTGTTTCAAAAGGACCTGCGGCAGACGGGATCGTGAGCTGCCGCAATGTCTCCGTGAGGGAGCGTTTCCTGCGCTTCCTCTTCGGGGAGAAACAGAGGCTGACCATCATCGTTTTGGGCGGCTCCGTCCGGGAGCTGGCAGTCAGTGAAGTCATGGAGGA
>CAJTKW010000116.1:2892-6355 GCA_910577035.1 uncultured Acetatifactor sp. | reverse complement strand
AAGAGCAAAAGAGAATATGTCTGATCATGAGACAGGACGGAGCAAAGAAAAAATTGTATATTTAGAGGTCTGCCGTATCATAGCGGTTTTCTGTATTATGTATCAGCACACAGGCGGACGGGGAGCGGATGCATGGGTGTATACAGAGAGCGCATGGGTGTACGCATCATCTTTGATCGGAACAATTATCAGCAGTATCGGCGTACCCTTGTTCTGGATGGTCTCTGGCGCACTTTTACTGCCCAAAAGGGAGTCATGGAGGAACGTGTATGGAAAGAGAATCCCACGGTTTGCCGGTGTTCTGATCCTGTTTTCTGTGATCAGATATTTTTATCTGTGTACAGTGGAAGAATGGGATGGACATGTGGGAGAATTTTTCTGGCGCTTTTATACACAGAAAATTTTTCTCCCATATTGGTTCTTGTATGAATATCTGGGGATATTACTTGTTTTGCCATTTTTGAGGAAAATGATGCAGAACTTGACAGAACAGGAAGAGAGGATACTGTTTGCCTTAGTGATAGGATGGAATATCCTAAATGATATTTCATGCGCATATCTTGGAGTTGGCTTTGTGCTCAATTTACATTTCCAAAGTTCCATATCCTATTTTATTTTGGGATATTTAATGGAGAACTGCCTACTATTACGACAAAGTGGAAAATGCGGGGTGAGATGGGGGATAGGACAGGCGGTATCTGCGTTGGCAGTCCTTTACAGTTGGAGGTGTGGGCAGCACGAACAGGAAGGATTGGGTGGCCTGACCATGCTGCTGACAATAGCGGTTTACTATCTTAACCGTTATATGGGTGAAAAACGTATATGGAATAACAGGGTACTGCGGCACCTTGTGTTGTGGTGCGGAAGTAATGTGTTTGGTATTTATCTGATCGAGGATTATCTGCGCAATCTAACAGCCTTTATATGGGAGCGGAGCGCGCCGTATATCGGTGCAGTACCGGCCTGCGGTATCTGGCTTCTGGCAGTGTTTTTACTGGGAAATGTTCTGGTGTCAGGCTTACACAGGTTACCGGTTTTAAGAAAAATGTTATAAAAGGAAAATGTATTATCTTGAAAAGCAGGAGGCAGTGCCGTGTGATGAATGAAGAAAATATGATTGCTGGAACAAAGGAAGAACATGAAAACAACGGGTTTGATCTATTGCGTTATACGGCGGCGTTCAGTGTAATGATGCTCCATTATTCCGGTTATTGTATGATTTTATCACAAAATCTGCCGGCGCAGGCTTCGGCTTTTATGAGCAGAGTCAGGCACATCGCCCTGATGTTTCCGGGAGTAGTCGTATTGTTTACCATGAGCGGTTTTCTGGTAGCAGCCTCCTTTGAACGGGCAAAGACAAGAAAAGAGTTTTTTCTGAGACGTGCGCTGCGCATTTACCCGGAATTGTGGATCTGTACGATCATCAATCTGGCAGTAGTCTGTATTCTGGTTCCACAAATGTTGGACAGAGGTATGATTTTATGGGTGATGACACAGATTTTTGGAATAGCCAATACGCCGGCCTGTCTGAAAGCATTACCTACCGGAAGTATCAATGGCACACTTTGGACGATTTTTACGGAAGTGCAGTTGTATATTGTACTGGCGATTATTTATCCTTTTCTGCAAAAGATGAAAGAGAAGCATTGGATGGCATTCTTGTCGCTGCTTGCTGCTGTAAATCTGGTTTGCGCCGTATTGGTGCGGGATGGCAGCGGCGTTTTGGCGAAAGTGATTGAGAGGATATTTGCTCCGTATGCGTTGTGGTTCTTTATTGGCGTTTTTTGTTTTCAAAGAAGACAGAAAATGCTTCCTGTTTTGAAAAAGGCATTTTGGCCGTTGCTGATTATCTATCTTATTATGGAATCCGTAATTATGCAGATGCCCGGATATTATACAGGCATAGTAACGAGTGTTTTGCTTCCGTTTATGGTGATTGGATGCGCATATTGTCTGCCCAAAATCCGCCTGAAATATGATTTTTCCTACGGCATGTTTTTGTATCACTGGATTATCCTGAACATTATTGTTTATTTTGATCTCATGAACAGGATGCCGTGGTATGTGGGATTATTTTTATTTATCACAGGAACAATGACGGCGTCAGTAATATCATGGGCTTTGAAAGGCGGATGTTATAGAGTAGGCAAAAGGATAGAGAGAAAAGCGTACAGGGAAAACAGTTACAGGAGAATCGGATTATGATATACATATCTTTTCGTTATTACCTGTTTGTGGCAGCAATGCTGATTTTGTTCTATGCTCTTCCGTTGAAGCGGCGCTGGTGCGTGCTGCTTGCGGCAAATGTGGTCTTCTGGCTGGTTTTCTGCAGGACAGGCTGGCCGTTTCTGCTGGGCACGATCATGGTAAGTTATCTGGCAGCGGTATGGATAGACATAAGCAGCGGCGTGAAGAAAAAGGTTCTGCTTGCGGGAGCGGTCATACTGGTTATCGGGATCTGGCTCTTCCTGCGAAATGAAAGTTTTATGCGGCAGGCGATACCGGGGGCGGAGTCGTTGCGGCTGCTTGCCCCACTTGGCATATCATTCTATACCATGCAGATCATTGCATATCTTACGGACGTTTACAGAGGGGATATTGCCCCGCAGAAAAATCCGGCAAAATATGTGTTGTTCATCACCTTTTTTCCGCAGCTTTTACAGGGACCGATTCCGAGATACCGGCAGTTGGGAGAGCAGCTTTTTTGCGGGCATTTATTTGACGAAAGAAAATTTACCAGAGGGGTTTATCTGATCATCTGGGGATTTTTTCTGAAACTGGTCATTGCAGATAAGGCTTCTGTCGTTGTTGACACGGTTTTTGATAACTATCCGGCCTACAGTGGGGGATATCTGTGGTTTGCATCCATTTTATACAGCATACAGCTTTATGCGGATTTTCTGGCATGTACGACACTGGCGCAGGGTGTTTCATTCCTGTTTGGCATAGAACTGGCCGGAAATTTTAAGCGTCCGTATTTTGCCGTGTCGGTGAAGGATTTCTGGCAGAGATGGCATATTTCTCTCAGCAGCTGGCTGCGGGATTATGTCTATATCCCGCTGGGAGGGAACCGGAAGGGAAAAGGGCGTAAGTACCTGAATCTGGCAGTAACCTTTCTGGCAAGCGGTATCTGGCATGGGGCTGGTTTAACGTATCTGCTGTGGGGAGGCATTCACGGCTGCTGTCAGATTATGGGGGAGTGTCTGGACGGTCCAAAAGAAAAGATATATGCCCGTCTGAACATCCGCCCGGATGGGAAAGGAAAGCGTATCATAAAACAGACGGGGACATTTTTGATCGTCAGCCTTGCGTGGGTCATTTTCAGAGCCGGTACGCCGGGCACAGGGATCAGCATGATCGTACATATGGTTTCGGATTTTAATCCATGGATATTTTTTAATGAGAGGATATTTACGATCGGGCTTTCGTGGAAGGAAATGCTGGTACTCTTATTTGCGGTCTT
>CAJTKW010000116.1:0-2850 GCA_910577035.1 uncultured Acetatifactor sp. | reverse complement strand
TGGCGGGAATCTGTGCAGTGATGACTTTTGGGACGTATGGTTTTGGATTTGAGGCGCAGGATTTTATATATGGAGGATTTTGAGAGTGAGGCACAAAAGATATCTGTGTAACATGTTTGCTTTTGGCATGGCGGCCTGTCTGGTGGTGTCGACAGTCAACCGGATTCTGATTCCCAAATGCTATTATGATGACAGTTGGCCGACTACCTCCACTTATCAGGGATTTTATCAGATGGAGAAGGACTCCGTGGATGTTCTGTTTCTGGGGAGCAGTTGTGCGGCGGCCGGATTGAACCCGCAGGAGTTCTATGACAGCTATGGTATCAGAAGCTATAATCTCGGATGCGAAGGGCAGAGCCTTCTGACGAGCTATTACTGGCTGGAAGAAGCTCTGCGGTTCCAGTCGCCAAAGGTGGTGGTGCTGGAAGTCTTTTTTACATTCCTGTATAACAGGGACGAACCGCTTAATACTGCCGAGAGCAGTACAAGAAAAGCGTTTGACTATATGCGCTGGTCGCCTGTAAAATGGGAAGCCGTGCACGACATCTGTAACTATGATAAGAAGCAGACTCTGGGCAGCTATTACTTCCCCAATATCAGATACCATACCAGATGGAAGGAACTTGAGGAAAACGATTTTATTTCCGGGGAAATGGCAGAGCATTATGAACTGAAGGGGTACGCACCACTTGCCCAAAGGCGGGGAAACGACGGCTATGTGCCGCTCAGTCCGGCAGATTCCAGCGACAGGGCCGGTATGGCGCCGCTGATGAGAGAGTATCTGGACAGGATTGTCATGCTGTGCCGGGAAAACGGGATTTCCCTGATCCTGACAAAAATGCCCGATACAGACTGTAATGTTTCCAAATATAATACCATGTCTGATTATGCACAGGAACAGGGCATTCCTTATTGGGACTTCAATGAGGAATCTCTGTATCGGGCAAGCGGATTTGTACATATGGAAGATATGAACGATGACTGGCATGTAAATCTCTGGGGGGGGGGCAGAGAAAATTTCGCGCTGTATCGCTGAAAAACTGTATGATGCGTATGGCATCACAGGGATACAGGACAGCCAGTGGGAGGATACGAAAATATATTATGACATGGTCTGCCGGGACTGTGAACTGAAACAGATTTCAGACATAGAGCCATATATGGATGTGGTCAGCCGGGAGGATTATACCGTGTTGATTGCGGTCAAAGGGGATGGCATGACTTTTTTGGAAGAAAGCGTTAAAGAGGATTTCAGGAAGATGGGGATTTTTACGGATTATACAGAGAACAGCAGTTATTTTGCGGTGATCCATGAGGGAAAAATAGAGGAAGGAACTTCAAAAGAAATTCTGGTACACCATGGAAGTATAGGGAACAGGCTGACGGATTATGAGATAAAGAGTGCGGGATGGGACAGTACCTATGATGTGTGCGCTTCTATCAAAATAAATGACGAGGAATGGGCGAGAAACGGAAATGGGATCAATGTGGTCATTTATAGCAATGAGAGGAAGCAGGTGGTGGATTCTGTCAGTTACGATGGGGAGTTTAAGAGGTAAACATGGGGAAAACCCAGATGCGAATGTATCGTGCATTTTCTAAATGAGTGCGGGGGTATTCTGGAGATCAGAATGCTCCTTATTTTGCGTTAAGCCGGAATGGTAATGCCCTATCTTACATTATTCCAGATATATTTGAGTATTTTATTATTATTTGATATCAATTATGGAGGTATAGCCAATGAAGTTAAAAGAGGTCGTTTCACAGAAAAAGGCACCGTGTGGGAAATGCCCATACAATTTAGGAATGATTGGGACGCTGGCCAATCCCTGTCCACAGTGTAAGCGGAACGGCTATAAATCCTATGAATGGTTTCAAAAGCAGTTAGCAGGGGAAAAGAAGGATGCGGAATGAGCAGGGGAGGAGAGGTTATGGTAAAGCTTTTCACTTCGGATTATGTATCAAATTATGACAAGGAACAGGGCATTTTATTTGCGTTTGGTGAGGAGCTGGAAAGTGGGACGGATAAGGAGGTATACACCGTATCATACGCCGCTTCAACGATATATTCTTATTATAGAATAAAAAGAAAGCGGGGTGAATCACATTGTCCAAGGAGAAAACGCTTGAGGTCGTGCTGGTGGTATTAACGGCAATGGTCATGGTGACGAAAGCGATCCAGGCAAGCAGCGTGCTGGACTGCACGGACGAATACGAAGATTAGGGCAGGGAGTTTTCCGCATGGAAGGCTCCCGCTTCTTTTCCCGAAAACAGGAAAAGGAGTATATCGATCAAAAGAAAAGGAGATGGTCTTATGGCAGCAAATGTAGAAACTATGTTCTCCGTAAGGGAGAAACCGTGGCATGGATTAGGTACGATCGTCATGGAGGCACCCACATCCGCAGAAGCGCTCCGCCTTGCGGGACTGGACTGGATGGTGGTGCAGGAGCCTGTGTATACGGGCTATAACGAGATGGTGAAAGGGTATAAGGCAAATGTGCGCAGCTCCGACAGGAAGGTGCTGGGCGTGGTGTCTGACCGCTACAAGGTGGTGCAGAATACGGATGCGTTCAGCTTTACCGATGAACTGCTTGGGAAAGGCGTCCGCTATGAGACCGCCGGATCACTGCAGGAGGGGAAGAAAGTCTGGCTCCTTGCAAGGCTTCCGCGGGAGTATATCATCGCGGGGGAGCGGATCAGCCCCTATCTGGTGTTCTCCAACACCCATGACGGTTCCGGCTCCGTAAAAGTAGCCGTTACCCCGGTAAGGGTTGTGTGCAATAACACACTCAACCTTGCACTGGATACCGCAAAGAGGAGCTTTTCCATGATCCACACGGGCAACATCCG
>CAJTKW010000115.1 GCA_910577035.1 uncultured Acetatifactor sp. | reverse complement strand
AGCTAAACCCCTGTCTCAGGAAAGCCTGGATGAGCTGCTTTTGTGGCTGAGTGCCGCAAAATATAAATCTTCTCCTGCTATGGGGGATTTCTGGCGCTGGGCGGGAGAGCATTTGGGCGCAATCAGTCAAATAAAGGCTGCGAACGGGAAGTCTCTGAAATTTGAGGGGCAGTTGATTGACGGTTTGTTTTTCATATTGTGTGCTACGGCTCCTTTATCCGATCTATGCCTTGAATTGTGGGAAAAGGACGGGGAAGGCCCTCGTTTTCTGCCACACGCATTGATTGCTTCCATGTTTACCCGTCCGGCCGCGGAGGTATATGACCGGTTTGCGCCCTATGTGCTGACCTCTAAGCCACTGGTTGGCAGCAGGCAGAAGCAGGAGCTTCATGATGCGGTTTTGAAGGGCTTAAGCTGTATACATTGGGATGAAGTGCAGGAACGTTACGCAGTGCATAATGCTTATGTTATATCATTGGTATCGGCTGCGGGCTGCCTTTCTCTCTATGCGCCGTCTGCCGGGGATTTTCCGATTGCAGAGCCGATAGATCCTAAGTGGATCGGGCGGCTTACCGAAGCCGTGTGGAAAACCTCTTTTCTTGGGCAGCAGATGCCATTTAGCTACGGAGAGCGGGTGGACAGCTTTGACGTATGCCTTGCGGGCCTTGTCAATCCGGCGGATGAAGCCATGCTTCAGGCGATTGTCCCCTGGTTTCGCAGACAGGCGGTGGAAACCGGCTCCTGGATTGCTTACAGCCGCTGGCTGCTTAAATATGGCGTCAGCCCACGGGGGATTCTTGCAGACAGCATGAAAAAGTGCAAAAGAGCGCCACAGCTTTATTATGTGTGGGATCTGTTAAGGGAGGCTTTCGAAACTCTGCAGGCGGAGGAAACGGCGGCCTTATTGGAAGAAATTCGGGACGCTGGCTTTTTCTGTAAGGAAGAGAAAGTCAGAGAAACCGTCTTTAACAAGACCATTGCGGACCTGCGGGCCGGAAGGCCTTTCCCGGAGTGGAATACCTGGTGGAAGACATAAACGAAATGATGAGTTACTAAGGAAGCGCTGATGAAATCATCGCTTCCTTAAGAGCCTCCGGCGGATGCGCACGGATTTGCAGGGGTTTTTGTTGCTTCGCAACGCAGAATCCCAAAGCCAACAAGTTGGCTTGCGGGAAACGCTTTCATCAGCGTTTCCCTAAGGCATTTCGAGAAGAACGCAAAAGGAAGGTTCGTACCGAAATGCACCGGCTCAAGGATTGATTACGTCAGCGGTGGCGGAGTTTCATAAATTTCGAGAAGAACGCAAAAGGAAGGTTCGTACCGAAATGCACCGGCTCAAGGATTAATTACGTCAGCGGTGGCGGAGTTTCACAAATTTCAGAGATTAATGATGCCGCGGATGCGGCGGAATGAGAGGGAAAAATGGCAGAGACAAAAATTCAACGCCTCCCGGCGGAGGAGCTATATCAGACGGAAATGGAAGCCCTGATTTCGGCAGAGAAGGATCCGATCCCTACGGGATGGCGGATGTCTCCCCGTTCCGTATTGACATACATAACCGGAGGTGTAAAGGTCAAGGGGGTGGATATTACCCCTAAATATATGGGAAATCGACGGCTGGTAGAGATTGCCATCTCAACTCTGGTTACCGACAGGGCGCTGCTTTTGATCGGTGAGCCTGGAACGGCAAAGTCCTGGCTCAGTGAGCATTTATCCGCCGCTGTCAACGGGGATTCCACCAAGGTAATCCAAGGTACCGCAGGCACCACCGAGGAACAGATCAGGTATTCCTGGAATTACGCCATGCTTATTGCCAGAGGACCCTGCATGGAGGCCATGGTTAAAAGCCCGGTGTATCAGGCGATGGAAAGCGGCAGCATTGCCCGCATTGAAGAAATATCCCGCTGTGCCAGCGAGGTGCAGGATGCCCTCATTTCTCTTTTGTCGGAAAAGCGGATCAGCATTCCGGAGCTGGGTCTGGAGATCCCTGCCCAAAAGGGTTTTTCCGTGATTGCCACGGCCAATACCAGGGATAAGGGCGTGAACGACATGTCTGCCGCTTTAAAGAGGCGTTTCAATATCGTAGTCCTGCCCACGCCCTCGGATATGGCTACGGAAATGGAGATTGTCCGCACCAGAGTAGCTCAGCTTTCTTCCGGACTGGATCTGAATGCAAAACAGCCGGAGCAGGATACGGTGGAAAAGGTGGTTACTATCTTCCGCGAGCTGAGAGGCGGAGCTACTTTAGACGGAAAGCAGAAACTAAAGGCCACATCGGGAGTTCTCTCTACGGCAGAGGCCATTTCCCTGCTGGCAAACTCCATGGCTTTGGCCGGGAGCTTCGGAAACGGAATCATTACGGCGGAGGATCTGGCCGCCGCATTGCAGGGGGCAGTGATAAAGGATGAAGATAAGGATAAGGTTTCCTGGGTAGAATATCTTGAAAATGTGATGAAAAAGCGGGGCAGTGCGTGGCTTCCACTTTACCGTGCCTGCCGGGAGCTGAACGAGTGATGGGCGGGCCGGTTATTTTCGGCGTGCGCCACTTGTCACCGGCAGCGGCCTTTCAGCTTCGCAAAGCGCTGGAAAAGGCGGCTCCCGACCTGGTGCTGGTGGAAGGGCCAAGCGATTTGAATGATCAGATGAAGTGGCTCTGCCATCCGGATACTCGGTTTCCGGCCGCCATTTTAGCTTACACCCAGACGCCTCCGGTCCGAACCATTTTGTATCCCTTTGCAATTTATTCCCCTGAAATTCAGGCTATTTTGTGGGCTCATGAGCACGGGGTGGAATGCCGGTTTATGGATTTGCCGTCTGGTGTGTTCCTGGCCCTTGAGAAGCAGGGGACTGCGGAGGAAACTGCGGCGGGTGCTGAGGGCAAGGAAGCAGCGGAGGAAGCCGAAGGTAAGGAAGATAAGGGCGGAACGGAGAACGGCTTAAGCGGAACGGAAAGGGAAGGCCTGGGCGATACTACGGAGAGCGTCTACCGCCGGCTGGAAATCCTTACCGGAGAAGAGCATGATACCTTCTGGGAGCGGAATTTTGAGCAGACAGGAGAGCGTTATCAGGAGGCGGCCGCCACCTTTGGGCGGATGCTTCGGGAAGCCTCTTCGGACGATGCCCGCAGCACTGCGGAAACCCTGGTGCGGGAGGCATACATGAAGCGGGTGATCCTGCAGGCCGTTGCGGCCGGTATTCCTGCGGAAAAAATCTTCATTGTCTGCGGAGCCTTTCATGTGGCCGGGTTAGAGGGCAATCAGCCCATGACTGACGAAGAGGAAAGGGCGCTGCCCCGTATGGATAGTACTGCAACGCTGATGCCTTATTCTTATTACCGCTTGTCCTCCCGCTCCGGCTACGGAGCAGGGAACAAAGCGCCGGCTTACTTTGAGCTTCTGTGGGAAGCCATGCAGGGCGGGGGCCTGGAAGAGGCGCCTTATCTGTATCTTACCCGCCTGGCGGCCGCGCATAGAAAAGCAGGAAATATCGTATCCTCCGCGGAGGTGATCGAAGCTGCGCGGCTGGCCGATGCGCTGGCGGCCATGCGGGGCAGCCGGTATCCGGTGCTGGCGGATCTGCGGGATGCCAGCGTCACCACCATGGGACACGGTAACTTTTCCGAGCTTGCTCTCGCGGCGGCGGATACGGAGATCGGGAAAAAGATCGGTTTTCTGCCGGAAGGGGTGAGCCGTACTTCCGTTCAAGAAGACTTTTACAGACAGTTAAAGGAGCTGCGGCTGGAAAAGTATCGCACGGCGGAGCTGCAGGAGTTGGATCTGGACCTGAGGGAAAAGCTGAACGTGAAATCCAGGCAGGCCGCTATGGCAGATCTGCGCCGGTCCTTCTTCCTTCACCGTCTGCGGGTGCTGGGGATTCATTTTGCCACGCTTCTGCCCTCCAGACAGACGGATGCCAACTGGGGAGAATACTGGAATTTGCGGTGGACGCCGGAGGCAGAGATTGAGATCGTAGAGTCCTCTTTGTTAGGAGAAACCATTGAGACGGCCGCTGCTTATGCCATGAAAGAACGGGCGGAAAACAGTGCCACCATTGCTCAGGCAGCCGCCATCTTTGAAGATGCCTTTTTATGCGGGATGCCAGCGGCAGCAGTTCACGCCCTTTCGATGCTTCAGGGCTTGTCGGTAGAAGCCGCTGCCCTAAACGACGTGACGGAGACTGCCTGGCGCCTGTCTTTTGTGATACGGTATGGAGATCTCAGGCAGTTTCGGACAGAACCAGTGATTCCGCTGTTAAAGCAGCTCTATCTGAGAGCCTGTCTGATTCTGGAAGAGTCCTGTATCTGTGATGCAAAAGCGGCTCCCGTTGCAGCCGGCTCCATGGAGCGGCTGAATGCCCTTGTGCTGGCTCATGATTTTTTGGAGGAAGAGCGGCTGCTTGCTCTGTTGCGAGAAATTTCTGACAGAGACGACCTGAATCCTCATTGCAGTGGGTTTGCTTTGGCGATCCTGCTGGAGCGGGGAATTGCAGGGGAAGACCTGCTGGCCAGAGAGGTGGCAAGACGATTGTCTCCCGGTGTTCCGGCGGATCTGGGGGCCGGGTGGTTTGAAGGGCTTGCGTCCAAGAACCGCCGGGCGCTGATTGTCCGACTTTCTCTGTGGCGGCAGTTGGACGAATATCTGACAGGATTGGAGGATACCGCTTTCCGCCGGGCACTGGTATTCCTGCGCCGGGCCTTTGCGGACTTTTCTCCGGGAGAAAAAAATGATGTGGCGGAAAACCTGGGAGAGATCTGGGGCTGCAGCCCGGCTCAGGCGGCAGAACTGATTATGAACGAAACCACTGCCGAAGAGCAGGAGGTGCTGTCCGGGTTGGAGGATTTTGATTTTGATGATATATAGTGGAGGCCAGTGTGAAAAGTAAATTTTCACACGCAAATTTGTGCCTGCGGCACAAATTCGCAGGTTGTGGAAAGGCATGGTTATTAATATGGAACAGACACGACAGCTCGGTCGCTGGCGATTAATCCTGGGATCGGAAACACAGGATTCATTTGAACAAATGGGCGGTTCCCCGCTGTCACAGGAGGAACTGTTGATGGACAGCGCCTTGGCGGCTATTTACGGGGGGCCGGGAGAAGGCTTTTCCCAAGGCAGCGGAGGTGGTGCCGGAAAAGGTCCCTCATCTCCCCACATTTCAAAGTGGCTGGGGGATCTTCGATCCCTTTTTGATCCGGAAATTGTGGCCGTGGTGCAAAATGACGCTGTTGAACGTAAGGGACTTAAGCAGCTGCTCTTGGAGCCGGAGCTTTTGGATAATCTGGAACCGGATTTGAATATGGCATCAACCTTGTTGATGTTAAAGGATCAAATTCCGAAGAAGTCCAAGGAGTCTGCCCGGAAATTTATTCGGAAAATCGTAGCAGAACTGAACCGTATGTTGGAAAATGATCTGCGCCGGGCTGTTACGGCTGCGCTGAACAGAAGAGCTCATTCGCCTCTTCCTGCTGCGTCCGCCCTGGATTTTCCCTATACGATCCGGCGTAATCTGAAAAATTATGATCCCACTCTGGGCGTTATTATCCCTGAGAGGGTCTGGTTTTTTGACCGCTCCAGCCGGGTGAACCGCTGGCATGTAATTCTGGACATTGACCAGAGCGGCTCCATGGGGCAGTCTATTCTCTATTCTTCGGTCATGGCTTGTGTGCTTGCTTCCATGTCTGCCGTTCATACCAGTGTGGTGGCTTTTGATACACAGATCATGGATCTCACGCCTCTGTGTGCCGATCCGGTTGATCTGCTGTTTGGATTTCAAATGGGCGGGGGCACAGATATTGCAAAATCCATTGCTTATTGCCAAGGATTGATGGAGAACCCTTCCAGGACTTTGTTCTTTTTGATCTCAGATCTGGAAGAGGGAGGAAACCGGGCGGCACTGCTTCGGCGTATTGAAGAAATGAAGGCCTCCGGGGTGACGGTGGCGGTCCTGCTGGCCATCGCGGACGGCGGAAAGCCCTGCTATGACACGCAGACGGCTCAGCGCATTGCCGCTATGGATATTCCCTGCTTTGCCTGTGCGCCGGAACGCCTGCCTGAGCTGCTGGAGCGGGCCCTGACAGGGCAGCTTCAAGGGATGGAGCAGTAGAGGGAGCGGAAAACCATCAAAAATAGTGTGGCATTTTCAATGGGAGTATGATTAAATTGAAAGAAGGAAGAGAAAAAGTATATATTCAAGGTGCAAGGATATCCCCATGTCAGACGTTTTGTCAGGCATGGGAGTTTTTAGGAAACAGAAAGGAGTATTTGTGGGCGAAAAATCCTGGTCGTTGATGATGCGATGTTTATGAGGGGAGTACTTCGGGAAACGCTGATGAAAGCGTTTCCCGAAAGCCAACTTATTGGCTTTGGGATTCTGCGTTGCGAAGCAACAAAAACCCCTGCAAATCCGTGCGC
>CAJTKW010000114.1 GCA_910577035.1 uncultured Acetatifactor sp. | reverse complement strand
AGAAGATAAGTTCTAAGGTGTTAACGTAACTAATAACAAATGTTGATGAGAACATGGATAGTATAATTTTATGCCGTCCGGTTCCATATAGTAATTGATTGAATGATGAAAAAGTGAATATGGATATTAATACAGGTGCCGCGATATAGTTTTGGCGGTGCCTTTTTGAATATGAATTGCATGAAGGAGATTAATAATCCAGTGAGCGATACAGATATTCAGATTCCCATTTGGGAAAAATTGAATTTAACAATAGAGGAAGCAGCGGCTTATTCCAACATTGGTATCAATAAAATCAGAGAGATTTCAAATAAAGATAATTGCCCATTTGTTTTGTGGGTTGGGAATAAGAGACTGATAAAGCGAAGAAAATTTGATGAGTTTGTGGAAAAACAGTTTTCAATATAAAAAGATAGAAATAGATGCTTTGATGTGGTAGAATAGTGACTATCATATTAAGGCTCTTTTTGAATTTGAAAGGAGCAGTATATGGCTGGTAAAAGAAAAGATAAAAATGGAAAAGTATTAAAGAAAGGAGAATCGCAGAGAAAAGATAATACATATATGTATCGCTGGATAAATAATGACGGTGAACGGGGATGTATATATGCACCTACATTAAACGAGCTAAGGGAACTGGAAGAAGATATTAACAGGGATATGGTTCTGGGAGTATGCAGAAAAGCACATACATTGAATGAACAGATTGAACGGTACCTAAAAACAAAAGTAAATCTTGCAAATTCTACAAGGGAGAATTACAAATACTATTTCAATCATGTTATTAAGGAAAGCAGGATAGGGAAAACAAGGGTAACCGATATTAGAAAATCCGACATTCTGCTCTTTTATAATTCTTTAACGGAACAGGGGTTAAGCATCGGGACAGTCAAGATTATCCATAAGATCATCCATCCATCACTTCAGCTTGCCTGTGATGATGATGTGATTTCCAAGAATCCGGCAGATGGTTGTACGAAAGACTATATAGACAATCCTGAAAAAAAGTTTGCACTAACCTTAGGCGAGGAAAAAGAATTTCTTACCAGAATAGCATTGCGTCCCAGAATGAAGCGTTATTATCCAATGTATGCGATCATATTAAAGACAGGATTGCGTATTAGCGAAGCTATAGGTTTGACATGGGATGATGTATCTATGGACAATCGGGAGATCAACATTAGCCATCAGATTCAATATCGCCCGTTGAATGGAACAACACAGCTGTATGCGACAGATACAAAGACAAGCGCGGGTAGAAGAACAATTCCTATGACTGACGAAGTGTATCAGTTGTTTACAGAACAGAAAAAAATCTGGCTGAATACTAAGAGGGATCCTGATTTTGAAGTGGATGGGTATAAAAATTTTGTGTTTGTTTCTCATATGACTGGAAAGTGTATGAACCATAACAGTGTAAGACGTATGATGCGGACACTTGTGGATATGAATGATGAACGGGAGGTAAAACTTCCAGATCTGAGCCCACATATTTTAAGACATACTGCTTGCTGCCGGTATGCAGAATCGGGCTGTGACATTAAAGTGCTTCAGTACCTTATGGGGCAGACTGATATAAAAACTACCATGCGGGTGTATAATCACGTCGATATGGAGCGTGTGAAACGTGAGCTGAACAGGCTTAAACAGTGGGATCAAGAGCAAAAAAGTTTACACCAAAATTTACACCAATTTGCTGGAAACTTACGTGAAAATATGTAGATTTACGTGTAATCAGGGAGGAAAAAGCCGGCGTTACAAAATTCAAAAAATGCCGAAAACACCTTGATTTTCAAGCTTTTTCGTGCTATAGTAATGCACGTAAACAAAAAGAAAATTCTTCGGGGTCGGGTGAAATTCCCTACTGGCGGTAAAGTCCGCGACCCGGATCGGAAAGCTCCGATCCGGCTGACTCGGTGTAAGTCCGGGACCAACAGTAAAGTCTGGATGAAAGAAGAAAGCCAGGGCTGTATTTTCCTGTATTGGGAGCTGCAGTCTGCTACAGCGCATGTCAAACCCCGAACCTTTACGGTTCGGGGTTTTGTTGTACATTAAGAGGGTTTGGTGCCCTTTATCATGCGTGCAGGAAGAATTTTCCGAAAAAACACAAGTTGCTTGTGCCGCATACGCGGCGGAAAGAGAGGAAAAAATGAAAAAACTGTTTGCCGATGCAGCCCAAAACGCTGCCTATGTCCTGAGCTTTTTTGCAATTATTGCCGCCCTGTTTATCGTGGCGCTGCTGGTGGAGAAGGCGGCCCAAAAGAAAAACGGGATCAAGGAACCGATCTTCGGTGTCAGAAAGATAGCCATGACAGGCATGTTTTCCGCAATTGCCATGATACTTCACCTGTTTGACTTTCCCCTGCCCTTTGCCCCCGGCTTTTATAAGCTGGATTTCAGCGAAATTCCCATTCTGGTGGGAGCCTTTGCCTTTGGTCCTTCCGCCGGGGTGATGATGGAATTCGTGAAAATACTTCTGAAGCTTTGTATCAAGGGAACCAGCACGGCCTTTGTGGGTGACCTTGCAAATTTTGTGGTCGGCTGCAGCTTTATCTTGCCGGCATCCATTATTTATACCTTCCACAAGAGCAAAAAGAGCGCCATCGCCGGCTGTGTGTGCGGGACGCTGTGCATGACCGTTTTCGGTACGGCCTTTAACGCGATTTACCTGCTGCCGGCTTTCTCCAAGCTGTACCATATGCCTCTGGAGGATATACTGGCCATGGGAAGTGCAGTCAACCCGCTGATGACGGAAGGCAGCATCGTCAGCTTTGTGGCGGCCTGTGTGGCGCCCATGAATTTAATCAAGGGCACTGCGGCCTCCCTGGTGACCATGCTGATCTACAAGCCTTTAAGTCCGATTATAAAAACAGGACACAGAAAATAGTACTTGAGTTTTGCTCCCGTTTAAGGTAAAATTTTTCTGACCGGAAGATGGCGGACTCATCCGGGAATGGGAGGAACTATGGTAGAACTGGATGTAAAGATAGAAGCAAATGATTTGTATGATTACATGCTGCGGCATTCCTATAACAGTGCGGTGGGCATCATCGGAAGCTGCTTTGGAGCGTTGGTTCTCCTGCTGGCGGTGATGGTAAAGCAGTGGGTCTATCTGGTATTCGGGCTGATTATACTGCTGTATCTGCCCTGGACACTGTTTTTCCGCAGCAGGCGCCAGGTGCTGGGCAACCCCAGCTTTCAGCAGCCCCTTCATTATGTGCTGGACGACCAGGGACTCAGCATCTCCCAGGGAGAGGACTCGGTGCAGTATCCCTGGGAAGAGATGCGCAAGGCGGTATCTACCGGGCGAAGCATTATTCTTTATACCTCGCCCGTGAATGCGACCATTTTCCCGAAAAGGCAGATGGAGGATCAGAAGTCTGCCGTAATTGAGATGATCTCCACTCATATGCCGGCTGCAAAGGTAAAGATTCGAAACTGAGAAGGCGGCGGAATATGGAAGGAAGAAACGCGGAAGAACTGATAAGCCAGCTGAGAGAGAAGGGCAGGGTCCTTTGTGAGACAAGAAAACCGGAGGAGACCTTTGAACTGGGGAAATGTCTCGCAAAAACAGCCTGTCCGGGGCAGGTATACGCTCTGATCGGAGATCTGGGAGTGGGAAAGACAGTGTTTACTCAGGGCTTTGCCGCCGGGCTTGGCATTGACGGCCCGGTGTGCAGCCCTACCTTTACCATTCTGCAGGTTTATGAGGACGGACGTCTGCCCTTTTATCATTTTGATGTATACCGGATTGCCGATGTGGAAGAGATGGATGAGATCGGCTATGAGGAGTGCTTTTACGGAGAAGGGGTTTCCCTGATAGAATGGGCGGATCTGATAGAGGAGCTCCTGCCGGAGGATACGATCGGGATTACCGTGGAAAAAGATCCGGAACAGGGCTTCGACTACCGCAGGATTACCCTGGAGGTCAGGGTGAAAGGCAAGATCTTACTATGAAAATACTTGGACTGGACAGCTCCGGGCTCGTGGCCGGGGTGGCGGTGGTGGAAGACGGGGTTCTGCTTGCAGAGTATACTACCAATTACCGGAAAACTCATTCCCAGACCCTGCTGCCCATGCTGGACGAGCTAAAGAAAATGATTGAACTGGATCTGAATACCCTGGATGCCATTGCGGTTGCCTCGGGGCCCGGCTCCTTTACGGGCCTGCGCATCGGTTCCGCTACCGCCAAGGGGCTGGGGCTTGCGCTGGGGAAGCCTCTGGTGGAGGTGCCGACCCTGGAGGGCCTTGCCTGGAATCTCTGGGGTACGGATCATATTGTCTGTCCGCTGATGGATGCCAGGAGGAACCAGGTCTATACGGCGGCCTATGAATTTGTGCCTGGGGGAGAAGGATTTGAACTTAAGGCGGTGATACCTCAAAGTCCTTCGGACATCGGGGATATGCTGGAGAAGTTAAACGGATTGGACAGGCCGGTGATCCTTCTGGGAGACGGGGTGCCTGTATACCTTGACTGGATCAGAGAAAAGCTGAAGGCCCCATACAGCATTGCGCCTGCGGGCAGCAACCGTCAGCGGGCATGCAGCGTGGCCGCGCTGGGAGCGGTCTATTATGCCCGGGGAAAGACGGTGGATGCCGCTGCGCATTGTCCGGAATATCTCAGAAAGAGCCAGGCCGAAGTATGAACGGAATGAAGATTATCTAAGCGGTCAAGAGGGGCATAGCCACCTCTTTGGTACGCCCGCTGAGAAAATCTAAACCATTCCGAGAAGAATCTCAAGGCGAACAAGTTTGCCTTGAGATTCTTCCTGCTCGATTTCACGGATTGTTTGTGCCGGGGGAGGGAGGAAGTTTGATGGAGGTTACCGTCAGAGAGCTGCGGGAAGAAGACATACCGAGTCTGGCGAAGATTGAGGAGGAATCCTTTTCCATGCCCTGGTCGGCGCAGGATTTTAAAGATCTGCTGTCCCGTTCTTACTGCAGGTATCTGGTGGCTGTGGCTGACGGCCGGGTGGCGGGCTGCTGTGGATACAGCAATACATGCGGTGTGGCAAATATTGAAAATGTGGTGGTAGCGCCTGCCTTCAGGAAGAAGGGAATTGCAGGGAGGATGCTGGGAAAGCTGATTGCCTTGGGAGAGGCAGAGCATGTGGAAGCCTTTACGCTGGAGGTGCGGGTGGGCAATGGGGCTGCCGTTCATTTATATGAAAAGTTTGGTTTTGTATCCGAAGGTATCCGTCCCGGCTTTTATGAAAAGCCCAGGGAGGATGCCAATATTATGTGGAAAAGGCTCTAACAATAATTCCCACAGCCGCAGCCTCGCCTTTTTGATAAAATAGAGCTGACACTGGATAAAGTTTATTGCAAAAAGGGAGAGATGAAGATGCAGAAGTACGAGAACGGACAGGATAAAAAGCTGGTTCGCGTGGTATGTAATAAGTGCGGCAGAGAATTAAAGGTGGCAGACGGATGCCTGAGGGAGGGGTGCTTTTCCGCAGAAGCAGTTTTCGGATATTTCAGCCGTAAGGACGGAAGCGTCCACAGCTTCGACCTGTGTGAGGACTGCTATGACGAGATGATTGCGCAGTTTCAGCTGCCCGTGGAAGTAAGGGAGGGGACGGAACTGCTCTGACGTCCGTTTTTCGGCGGTCAGTTTGGAGGGGATCAATGTTAGACGTTTGCTTGCTGGGAACAGGAGGAATGATGCCGCTGCCTTATCGATGGCTTACGGCGCTGATGCTTCGCTATAACGGAAAAAGTATATTGATTGATTGCGGGGAAGGGACTCAGATTGCGCTCAGGGAAAAGGGCTGGAGTCCCAAACCAGTGGACATTATCTGTTTTACCCATTATCATGCGGATCACATCAGCGGCCTCCCCGGCATGCTTCTGACAATGGGAAATGCGGAGAGAACGGAGCCGTTACTGTTAATCGGGCCCAGGGGCTTAAGCAGGACTGTCAGCGCTCTCCGGACCATTGCCCCGGAGCTGCCCTTTGAAATCAACTGTATGGAGATCACCGAGGGGGAACAGGAATTTTTTTTTGACGGTTTTCGTTTAAAGGCTTTCAAGGTGAACCATAGTGTGGTATGCTATGGATATAGTATGATGATTGACAGGGCCGGACGGTTTGACAGGGAACGTGCCACGGAGCAGCAGATACCCATGAAGCTGTGGAGCAGGCTGCAGAAGGGGGAAACCATTGAGGAAGCCGGACGCATCTATACACCGGACATGGTGCTGGGGGCTGCACGGAAGGGACTGAAGGTTACCTACTGTACGGATTCCCGTCCCACCGATTCCATTGCCGCCAATGCGGCAGGATCAGACCTTCTGATCCTGGAGGGAATGTATGGCGAGCCGGATAAGCTGGCCAAAGCAAAGGAAAACAGGCACATGACCATGTATGAGGCGGCGCGGATCGCAAAGGCGGCGCAGGTGCCGGAGCTTTGGCTGACTCACTACAGCCCGTCCCTGACGTATCCGGAGGAGTATCTGGGAGAGGTGCGCAGGATTTTCCCGGCGACGGTAGCCGCCAGGGACGGGAGGAGCAGGGAGCTTAACTTCCCGGAGGAGGAATGACCCTGCAGGCCGTCTCCTGCCGGATACTGCGCCGTTACGGCAGATAGCGAGGTGTGGCTGATGAAAAAATCCACAAAAACAGTGACAGTTATTCTGATATTGGTGATTGCCGGTTTGGTGGGGCTGTATGCTTTTTTGATGAACAGAGCCCGGACCCGTGTGGCGGAAACCGCCATGACCACCGTCCAGGTGGTGCTCAACCGGAATCTGGACAGGGATTATCCTGCCACGGTGAAGGAAGTCGTCAAGTATTATACGGAAATTGAAAAGTGCTTTTATAATGAGGACTGTGCCGATGAGGAAATCGAGTCGCTGGGGGTACAGGCGCGGAAGCTGTACGATCAGGAGCTGCTTGCAAATAATGAAATGGCGTCCTATCTCTTGAAGCTGAAGGAGGAAATTAAGGGTTTTAAGGACGCTAAACGCCGCATTACCGGAATTTCCGTGGCGTCCAGCACCAATGTGGATTTCTTTTCGGACGACGGCTTTGACTTTGCCAGGATATATTGCGGATACACCATTCGGGAAAGCAGCGGACAGGTCCATACGGAAGGAAGGGTTTTCCTGCTGCGCAGGGATGCAGACAGGCACTGGAAGATTTACGGCTGGGATTCCGCGGATAATGTGCATGTAGGCGAGTAGCATGAAAAGTACTTCTAAAGCTCACGCCAGAGAATGCCAAAGCGGACTTGTTTGCTTTGTACGGGCATTCTTCCCGCAAGCGAACTTGTTGGCTTTGGGGTTCTGCGTTGCGAAGCAGCAAAAACCACTGCAAATCCGTGCGC
>CAJTKW010000113.1 GCA_910577035.1 uncultured Acetatifactor sp. | reverse complement strand
CGACGCAGTCGGCACAAACAATCCGTGAAGAACGCTACTCTTGCGTTCTTCGGTGTGAAGCTTTAGAATTTCTTAGTCCGCGTACTTTGCGGGCTTAGAAATTCTCTTCACACTTTTATCCACACATATCTGGGATCATCGTCTCTTGTGGTCCAGGGCTTGCCCGGCAGATGCCGGATCATCCAGCAGTAATACATGGGATAGCCCGGCGCCGTCACCTGGGGATGGGTCTCCCCCGGAGTGATGGCCGCAAAGCTGCCGTCCGTTATCTTATAAGCATTCTCCCCGATAAAACAGGCGCCGAAGCCCTCTTCCCGCTGGAAACGGTAATAATATACCTCTGGCTGGGGATGGGAATGAGGGGTATAGCTGGACCAGCTTCCCTGATGGTTGATTACCTCCCCGTTTACCATATTGGAATAGGGTGCATTCTCATAATCAAAAACCGTACGTACGGTACGAACCATGCGATCCTCACAGAGGCCGAAACCGAAGGTCTCGTCCCTGCAGGTATCCGGGGTGTAAAAGACCGAAGCGAACTCCCGCTCATTGTCCGTCTTCTGCACCAGCACCTCGCTGTCCTCCAGCGCCTTGACCGTAATCTTCTTTCCCCTGCACACATGAAGGCAATACGGCCCTTCTTTTATAAAATCAGCCCTGTGTCCTTCGGCCTCTTGGCCTTCCCATCCATAAACCACATTCCCCAGCACCAGCAGCACTGCCGTTTCTTCCCTGTCCGAGAAGAACTCTGTGCTTTCCCCGGCTTTCATCCGATAGACGCCAATATCCATCATCATATCATTTTCCGCATCCCCGGCACAGGTCAGATGCTTCCTCCCTTGCTCGTCATACTGCGGATAACCAAATTGCCTGCTCATATTTCCTCCATCCTGCCAGGAAGGACAACGCCGCTTTCTTATTCTGCAAGCGTTGTCTGACTCCTGTTCAGCTGCATTTATACTGAAAAAATTTCCTGATACCGGTTGTTTCAAAATCCTTCCTCAGAATTCTATCTCCGTCAGCTTCACAGGCCTGTGCTCCTCCACGGACTTCTTTGCCGCAATCCCCATAAGCACCGGCTTTAAGCCGTCCATCACACCTAAAGGCGTTTCCGTATCCTTCTCGATGGCTTCCACAAACAGCCTGACCTCTCTGGAAAAGGATTCCATGTATCTCTCCAGGAAGAAATACAGGGGCTTTTCCCCGGTAATCCCCTCTGCATTGCTTATGACTGCGGAAGATGCCGTATCATTTGCCGTCGCTGCCATGCCCTTTGATCCAAAGACCTCCGCCCTCTGGTCATAACCGTACACGGCTTTTCGGGAATTGTCAATGACCGCAATGGCCCCGTTCTCCATTTTCAGGGTAATGACCGCCGTATCCACGTCTCCTGCCTCGCCGATGGCCGGATCTACCAGCACCGCGGACTGCACATAGATTTCCTCCGCGTCGCACCCTGCCAGATAGCGGACCATGTCAAAATCGTGAATGGTCATATCCAGGAACATGCCGCCGGAAACCGCGGCATACTCGGCCGACGGAGGCTCCGGATCCCTGGAGGTGATCTTTATAATATGGGGATCCCCGATCTTTCCTGCGGCAATGGCATTCTTCACCGCCTCGAAATTGTGGTCAAATCGCCGGTTAAAGCCCACCTGATATTTCAGCTTACTCCCTTCCAGGGCCTTCACCACTTCCTTGATCTTGCCCAGGTCATGGTCAATGGGCTTTTCGCAGAACACATGCTTCCCCGCCTGAATAGCCTCAATGGAAATAGGTGAATGGGTATTGGTAGAGGAACAGATCATCACCGCATCGATTTCCGGATCATTTAAAATCTCATGATAATCCTTCGTGGTCTCCTCCACCCCCAGAGACTTCGCCCATTCGGCGGTTTCCTCCGTCATAAAGGGATCCGCCAGCGTCTTGATTTTTGCGTTTTTAATATGCAGGCAGATGCTTTCCGTATGTACCTTGCCGATCCGCCCTGCACCGATTACCCCAAATGTTACCATATTCATATTCTCCTTTTCTTTACACTTCCCGACATGCCGCCAGAAACGGCACAAACAATCCATGAGAAAAACGCTGTCCAAAGCGAGCTTGCTCGCTTGCGTTTTTCAGTGTGAGATTTAGAATTTCTTAGACGACTTTTTTTGGCGTCTTAGAAATTCTTCTCACACTATAGCCCTGTATGCTCCCTTATGTACCTTCTGGCCTTTAAAGCATACTCAAAGGGATTAGCCTTGGCAGGATCCTGCTCGGCTTCCACCAGCATATATCCCTGATACTTATTTTCCGCCAGCACCTTGAAAACAGAATCAAAATCTATGCAGCCATCTCCCGGAACCGTGAAAGCCCCCTGCCGCACGCCTTCCAGAAAGCTTAAATGTTCTGCTTTCACCCGGTCAACCACCTCCCGGCGAATATCCTTTAAATGTACATGCTTAATCCGGGCCACATGCTTTTTCACCAGCTCTGTGGGATCCTCCCCGCAGTAAGCAAAGTGGCCGCTGTCAAAAAGCAGGCTCACATATTCCGGATCCGTGTCTGCAAGCATTCTCTCCGTCTCGGCCCCGGACTGTACCACTGTCCCCATATGATGATGAAAGGTAAGGGCAATTCCTCTCTCCTTTGCCGCCCTTCCCAGCCTGTTTAACCCTGTGCAGAGCAGCCCCCATTCTTCCTCGTTCATCACATGCTTCTTCTCAAACACCGGCACATCCTGCATCCCCTGGATGCTGTAGGACTGCTCCGACACTCCGATCACCTTCGCCCCCATGGCTTTCAGAAAGTCCACCTTCTCCAAAAAGGGCTTTTCCGTCTCCTCATAGGGCTTGGAGATCAGGAAGGTAGAAAACCAGCAATTGCAGATTTCCAGTCCCCGCAGCTCCAGCGCCTTTTTCAGAACCGCCTCGTCCGTGGGATATTTGTTGCCGATTTCGGAACCGCTGTATCCTGCCAGCGCCATCTCACTGATACACTGTTCAAAGGTATTCTCCTTCCCCAGGTCCGGCAGGTCATCGTTCGTCCACGCGATAGGCGCAATCCCCAGCTTTACTTTTCCTTCTTCAAACATTTTAGCACTCATTTTAACCTCCTCGCTAATATAATCTTGCCCTGTTCCTGCCCTCCAGAATCCGCGCATAAGCCGCCTGCCCTTCCGGCTTTTCCGACACTGCTGCCGTACCTACGTTCCACCAGGAACCATAGCCGTCAGTCATGGTTTTGGGCAGTACCTTAATGTCGATCAAGGTAGAGACCTTTTGTTTCCCGGCGTCCTCCAGCGCTGCTTCCAGCTCCTCCAGAGTACAGACCGTATAGCCCTTTGCCCCGTATCCTTCCGCCACCATTGCAAAATCAATGGGAATCAGGCCTCCCAGCAGCTGCCCGCTCTGATCCCGGTATCTGAATTCCGTGGCCAGATTACCGATGCCGTTGGACATCTGCAGATTATTGATGCAGCCGAAACCGCAGTTGTCAAAAAGCAGCAGGTTGATTTTCTTCCCCTCCTGCAGGGAAGTAAGGAATTCGCTGTGCAGCATCAGGAAACTGCCGTCCCCCAGCATGGCATAGACCTCCCGCTCAGGCTCCGCCAGCTTGCATCCAAGGGCTGCCGCCGCCTCATAGCCCATACAGGAATACCCGTACTCCATATGGTAGGAGTCCTTTACTTCCGTAGTCCACATACGCTGGAGGTCTCCGGGAAGAGAACCTGACGCCCCGGTAACTATGGCATCCCCGGGAATCATATCCCTGATTTTTACCACTGCCGCCGTCTGGGTGAGGGCACTGCCCGTCAGCGCCGCAAACTCCCGGATGGAGCTTTCCTGGCGGGCACTGATCAGAGGCTCAAAGCTCTCGTCATACTTATATTCTGCCAGGCGTTTCATTTCCGCCTCCCAGCCCTGCTTTGCCTCCTCAATTTCCTCCCCATATGCGCTTTGATAGCCGGCGTTCTTAAGCTCACGGGAAAGAGCCTCCAATGTCACCCTGGCGTCTCCGATGACACTGAGGGCATCCATCTTACAGGCATGAAATCTTGATACGTTTACGGATATAAATTTCACGTCGGGATGGCTGTACTGGGATTTGGAGCCGGTGGTAAAATCCGTCAGCCTGGTGCCCACCGCCAGCACCACATCCGCCATGGCCGCAATCCCGTTTGCCGCGGAATTACCCGTAACCCCCACGCCTCCCAAATTATAGGGCGAAGAACTCCTGCAGGCGCTCTTGCCCGCCTGGGTCTCCGCAAAAGGAATCCGGAAATCGGTACAGAACTGTTCCAGCTCCTTCCCTGCCTCGGAATACCGGACTCCGCCGCCGCAGAGCACCAGGGGATGCCTGCTGCCTTTTAAAATTTCCACTGCATCCCTGATTTCCTCTTCCGCAGGAACGGCCCTGGTAATCTTATGCACCCGCTTTGCAAAGAAGGAATCCGGGTAATCGTAGGCCTCCCCCTCTACATCCTGGCTTAGGGCAATACAGACTGCCCCCGTCTCCGCCGGATCCGTCAGTACCTGCATAGCCTGTATCATGGAACTCATAAGCTGCTCCGGCCGGATGATCCTGTCCCAGTATTTGCAGACCGGCCGGAACGCATCATTGGTGGTGACGGAAGGGCAGCTCCCCTGCTCCAGCTGCTGCAGCACAGGATCCGGCTGCCTGGTGGCAAAGGTATCCCCGGGCAGAAGTAAAAGGGGAATATTGTTCACCGTGGCACAGGCCGCTGCCGTAACCATATTAGCGGCTCCCGGCCCGATGGAGGATGCGCAGGCAATGATCCTCTTCCTGTTATTCTGTTTGGCAAAGGCTGCCGCCGCATGAGCCATACCCTGCTCGTTTCTCCCCTGAAATACCTTCAGATCCCCGGGATTTTCGTCCAGGGCCTGGCCTAAGCCCACCACAATCCCATGTCCGAAAATGGTGAACACGCCTTCCACAAATTTAGTTTCCACCCCGTCCCTCAGCACATACTGGTTATCCAGAAACCTTACCAATGCCTGGGCCACTGTCATATGTGTCGTCTTCATTTTCCGCCTCCTGTCATACTATAATTACTAACCTCCATGATTCCGCTCCGCGGAATCTCACAATCCCAAGGCCAGCAAGCCGGCCTGATGAAGAACGCCGCCCACGGCGGCAGTGCCGCCTGCAGCCGGCACAAACAATCCATGAAACCACGCAGGAAGAATCGCTAGGCGAACTTGTTCGCCTTGAGATTCTTCGAGGAATGACTTAGAAAATCTTCATTCCTTTCACACTTTCCTTGCTTTCCTTTATGAACTGCTTTACCTGCTCCGGATTGGGCAGGTCGTCGGAGCAGGAATGGCTGGCCACCATCATGGAGGCCTCGGCGCTGCCGAATTCCAGGCAGTCTGTCATTTCCCAGCCCTGGTACAGGCCGTACAGAAAGCCTGCGGCATAGCCGTCCCCGCCTCCGAAGGACTTTAAACAGTCCACGGGAAAGGGCTTGACGGAATAGCTCTTTCCGTCCTTCGTGTAAGCCGTGGAGCCTTCCTTTCCATGCTTAATGACCAGAAGCTTTGCATTTTTCGACATCCAGTAGTCCGCCGTCTCCCGATCACTCCTGCCGGGGCAGATCAGTCTTTCCGTGAGGTCAAATTCCTCTCTGGATCCCAGAATAATATCCGCTTCCCCGGCCACCATGGAATAATAAACGGATATTTCATCCTTGTTCTTCCAATTGTATTCCCGGTAGTCAATATCGAAGATCAGCCTGGTATGATTCTTCTTCGCCAGCATCACCGCCTTCAGGGCCGCCTCCCTGGAAGGGCTTTCTGCCAGGGAAGTGCCGGAAATCAACAGGGCCTTCGTATTCTTTATGTAGTCCTCATCAATATCCTCCACGCAAAGCTGCAGGTCCGCAATACAGTTCCGGTACATTAATATGCGGCTTTCCTCCGGCGAAATGATCTCCGTAAAGGTCAGCCCGATCTTTTCCCCTCCCGTACACCTGCGGATCCGGGAGGTATCGATTCCCTCCCGTTCAAAATAGTGAATTACAAAGTCTCCCAGCTGATCGTCGGACACCCGGGCAAAAAAGCCCGTCTTCATCCCATGCCTGCGCACCCCCACCGCAATATTGGCAGGGGATCCCCCCAGGTATTTTTTAAAGGTGGTGCACTCCTCCAGCGGATGAAAGTAGTCCACCGGGTTGAAATCCACCGCTATTCTCCCCAGCAGTACCAGATCCATGGGCCTGTTTCCATCAAATTCAATATACTGCATTCCTTTCCTTCCCTCGCTTTTCTTTCCTTTTACAAAAAAAACCGCATTTCAGGTATTATAAAGTTCTCTGTAAATAGCCTTCACATCCTCCAGGCCGATTTCCTTCCTGGTATTGGAGGGGCTGCCGCTGGCCATGGCATCCTCCGCCATCTTGTCAATCACTTTGGTATAGCTTGCTTTCTCAATCCCGTATTCCTGCAGAGTGGGAATCTCACAGGTCCTGCAGATGTCCGTCACGGCTTTTAAAAAGCTACCGCCGGCCTCCCGATCCCCTGCATCCCCGGCAGCCGCCCCGATCTCCCGGCCCAGCCGGCCAAAGCGCTCATAGGCCCCGTCCAGCACATAGGAGAGACATTTTTCCAGCAGCATGGCATTGGAGATGCCGTGGGGCACATGGAACAAAGCGCCTATGGGGCGGCTCATGCCATGAACGATGGTCACCGAGGCATTGTTAAAGGCAATGCCCGCCTCCAGGGCCGCCAGGGACATTTCTTCCCTGGCCTGCACATTGCTTCCCTGCCGGAATGCCTCCGGCAGCCAGGTAAAGATTCGCTTCACCGCCGAGAGGGCAAACACATCCGACAAAGGCTGCGCCTTCCTGGAGGTATAGGCCTCCACTGCATGAGTCAGGGCATCCAGGCCGGTAGCTGCCGTGATGGCAGGCGGCGCCGTCATGGTAAACTGCGGATCAATCACTGCCAGCGTGGGCATCAGCACCGCCCCCTTCAACAGCATCTTAATATCCCGCTCCGTATCCGTGATAATGGTAAACTGGGTGGCCTCGGAACCGGTTCCCGCCGTGGTGGGCACCGCCGCCATGGGCGGTACGGGCTTTTCAATCACCTTTCCCAGATAATCCGTGATCCTGCCGCCGTTTCCTGCCAGGGCCCCGATAGCCTTCATGGAATCAATGGGACTGCCGCCCCCCAAAGCCACCAGGAAGTCACAGCCCTCTTCCCGATACAGCTCAAATCCCTTTTCGATCATCACATCCGTGGGCTCTCCCGAGATGCCGGAATATACCACATAGGAAATACCGCAGCGCTTTAAAGCTTCCTCCACATGCGCCAGATTCCCCAGACGGATCATCACCTCGTCCGTCACCACCAGCGCCTTTTTCCCCAGGCCCGCCAGACTGCTCTCCGCCTGCTTCAGTGCTCCTGCGCCGCTTATGATCTGCTTTGGCATAATAAATGTGCTCATATCTCTCTCTCCTAGTATAATAATGATATAGCCACAAGAGCTATATAGTTAATAAGTTAC
>CAJTKW010000112.1 GCA_910577035.1 uncultured Acetatifactor sp. | reverse complement strand
CCCTTTCTCCCGCAGGAAATGGGCCAGTGAGTTAGACATCTCATCCAGCTCCCGGAATGTAAACTTCTGACTTTCAAACACCAGAGCCGTTTTATCCGGCGTTCGCTCCGCCTGCTCCATGAACAGCTCATGGCCGCATTTTTCCCTCGGGTATTCCACATAGGTATCGTTGAACCCTTCCACTATCCTGCAGTACTCTTGTTCCGGCAGCACGGAAATATCCGCCAGCTTCTTCTTATCCAACTGTCCCAGAATTCGGATATATCCTTCCGCCAGAGCGTCCATCAGTTCCCCGTCATATTTCACATGATTGTATTCCAGCCGCATCCTGCAGCCATCCCCCACAGGAGTAAGCTCCAGGGTCAGGTCAAACTTCGCTGTATGGGTATCCATAAATTCAGGAACCAGCCTCTGTCCCCCCAGGCACAATACCTTCTCCCCGTCTCCCTGGTACACAAAGGACGTGTTTACCGCCGTCCGATCCTCCATGCCAACCGCTTCCGCGATGTCCTCAAAGGGCAGCTCCTGATAGCGGAACAGGCCCAGCAGCTTCTCTTTTACCTTCTGCATATATGCGGCAACACTGCCATCGGTTTTGTCGCAGGCTTCCGTATAATTGCTCTTTGGCCTATCCCTTTCCATCAACGCATTGCTGTCTATCGGTTCATTATTATCCACCGGCGCATTGCCTTTGCCCAGCACAAAGCAGATCGGCAGCGTGTTCACAAACATCCCTGCCATGCCCCTTATGTCTCCATGGATACGGTTCTGCAGAATGATGCTGCTAAGAACCTCCTTCCGTCCCGTATACTTGGCCAGCAGGATCCCGTATGCCCCCAGGAATACCATAGTGTCCGTCAGGCCATTTCTCCTGGCATAATCCCTTGCCCCGGCAAACACCTCCCCCGGTATCCGGTACATCCGGGATCCTCCGCCTGTTCCCGGCTTCTTTGTCTCAGGAAGCGCCACAGGCTCCCAGTCGCATTTCAGTGCTTCCCGGAAATATGCCTTATGTTCACCCATGTCCAGACCGTAAAAATATTCCGCATAGTCCGGGTATTCCGCTTTCTGCTCCGGCAGTCTGCCGCCTTCATACACTGCGGCAATTTCTCTCAGAAGAATGTTCAGGGAAGTCCCGTCGGTAATGATATGGTGCATGTCAAACAGCAGGGCATTCGATGTAAAGCCCACCCGCACAAGTGGTGCTTTCCCCAGGTCAAAGGGCCGGACAAAAGCCTCCTCCTGCCCCTCCTCGTATTCCTCAAACACAATCACTGCATCCCGCTCATAAATGCCATAAAGCCCCATCTCTTCCATACGGACACAGCTTTTCAAAAGCTTATGCTGATCCAGCACCTGAGCAATGCTTTTCTTCAGCCTGTCCCTGTCAACGGTCTCCGGCAGGACAATCTTTGCAGGCATGTTGTAAACCAGCGTGTCCGGTTCTTTCATACAAGCGGCATAAACGGCTTTCTGCTGGGGGAGCAAAGGATAGTGATCGAAATGATGGGCGATAATCCGCCTGACAGCAGGGTTTTCCGCCGAATCGCTGCCTGTTCCTGCAATCCCCCCTGCCCGGCAGGCCTCTTCCAGACACCGTGCCAATGCTGCCAATTCAGAATGCTCCATAATCTCACGAACGGAGATTTCCATATGAAATCTTTTCTCTACCTCACTTAGCATGGCGATTGCTAACAGACTGTCTCCGCCCAGCTCAAAAAAGTCGTCTGTCCTGCCAACCTTCTCCCTGTGCAGCAGCTCCTGCCAGACCTCTGCCAGCCGCTTCTCCGCATCCGTCTCCGGGGGCACATACTGTGCTGCCTGCTGTGTGAAGTTCGGCGCAGGCAGGTTTTTCCTGTCCGTCTTGCCGCTGGCGGTCATGGGCATGGCATCCAGGCACAGGAAGTAGTTGGGCACCATGTACTTGGGCAGCTTTGCGGACAGATGTGCCCGCAGAGCCTTTTCATCCAAGCCGACAGATACCTTCTGCAAGGTTTCAATGCCTGTTTCAGCATCAGATCCCCTGTCACCCTGACACTGCGCTACGTTATCCTCTACCCTGTCCTGCCCTGCAACCACAGTATAATATCCCACCAAATACTGCCTGCCCGTTTCGTCCCGCTTATCCGCCACGGCGCACAGGCCGATGCCCGGGAAGCTGCTCATGACGCTCTCAATCTCTCCCAACTCAATCCGCAGGCCCCGGATCTTTACTTGCGTATCTATACGCCCAAGATATTCGATCTCCCCGTCACTGCGGAACCGGGCAAGGTCACCTGTGCGGTACATAGTCTTGCCATGGTGATTCTCCGCCGTTGCAAAGGGGTTTGGCACAAAACGCTCCGCCGTCAGCTCCGGACGTTTCAGATAGCCGAGACCCACACCCTCTCCGGCAGTGCATAACTCTCCAGCCACTCCGATGGGAAGCGGATAGCCACTGGTACCCAATACATAAACCTGCGTATTTGCTATAGGTTTTCCAAGAGTGATATTCTCCTGCTGTACGTTCTTTTTTAGTGATGACATTTCGCCATCCACAATATATATAGTACATTCACTCGGGCCCATTGGATTAAGTACCGTAGCATTAGTATTTTTAAGAAAACTACGCAATAATTCCAGTGGTAATGCTTCCCCTGAGGAGACAATAACATCAAGCTGTTTTGCATACGAATTATCCTCTGATGGATCAAAAAAAATTTTATATCTGGTAGGCGTTGTTTGAATAATATTAGCATGACTGCTACGCAACAATGCTTTAAACGCATCTCTGTTTACACACTGCTCTTCATTCGCCAAAACAACCGTATATCCATTAATCAAAGGTAGCAATGATTCCAGAATAAACATATCAAAAGATATTGTGTTCACGCTGATACAAATCTTATTTTTTAGCTGATTACAAAATTTCAATGTATTCACATTAAGACAAAAATTAACAATTCCTTTATGTGTAAGCAAACACCCTTTTGGCTTTCCTGTGCTTCCTGATGTAAAAATTGCATAACACGGTTCATCAGAAACAGCTTTAGCGAAGTCAATATTTTCCACAGACTGCAAGTTCCATTCCTCAATACAACACTCAACAGAAAAATTCATACCGTTATCCCGATTTTTCAACAGAATCCTTGCACTGCTTTCCTCTATTATATACTCCACCCGGTCTTTCGGATAACGGCTATCAATAGGGATGAAAACTGCCCCAAGCTTAAGTACAGCAAGCTGGGCCATAATCACCCGCTCGTCCCTTTTTAACAGAACAGCAACCCTATCCCCCCGCTCCACTCCTTTCCCACGCAAAAAATAAGCCAGCGAATTAGACATTTCATCCAACTCCCTGTAAGTAAATTTTTGATTCTCAAACACCAGCGCCGTCCTATCGGGCGTTCTTTCCGCCTGCTCCATAAACAGCTCATGAATGCACTTCTCTCTCGGATATTCCACATAGGTATCATTAAACTCATATACCACCCTGTCATATTCCTCCGGCGGTACAATCCCAATCTCCCCGACACGCTCCACGCCCCCTGCCACAATCTGCTCCAGAATATACTCCAGCCGATTTATGAGCAGTTCAACCTCCTCCCTGTCCCGAAACACCGCTTTCTGGTAATCCACGTTAAGGGTATGGCACTCCTTCCCATCGCGGTTATCGATATGTACCGCCAGCGGCACTTCGCTGCAGCCGTTGGAATACCATTTCGTGTCCGCACCGGTTTTGGTCTTTGCATTCTGATAGCTGACCATGACATCATACAGATTTCCGGAGAAATCCTGTTTCTCACGAAGCTGCCGCAGGATACTCCCGTAAGGATATTTCTGATGCCGGAACAAATCCATGTGTCCCTTTGTAATCTGCCTTGCCAGCTCTGCAATCTCCAGATCCTCTGCCACAGATACCGTAAGGGGCATGGTAGAGACAAACATCCCGGCGATCTCCCTCTCCCTGGCGTTTGCCCGATTCAGCACGGGAACCCCCACTGTCACCGCCTGAATCTCAGGGTTGATGCGGAATAAATAAACCACCAGTGCCGTCTCGAACAACACTGCCTCCGTCACCGGATGATTCCCGCAGTATGCTGCAATGCCCTGCTCCAGTGCGGGCGGCAGTGTCCTCACAATTCGTCCGGCTTCCGCAGAATCTGCTGACGCGGAGCGCAGCTTGACCGGGCTTTCCTCCGGACGCACAGGGTATTTCTCATTCCAGTAGCTTTTATCCTTCTCATAACGCTCTGACGCAAAATATGCGTCCTCCGACCGAATAAAATCCCTGTAATCCCCTTCCACAGGAACTGATGATCCGCATTCCGCTTCGGACGATGCCTGACAGGTATTGCCGGCACACAGGATTTTCTCCCCAGCCAGGCGACGATATTCCGCATCCATCTGATTTGCCATCAATCCAAAAGTCCAGGCATCCGATATTAGATGGCTCAGCACTGCCAGGATGCCGCTCCTGCCTTCCTGCTCAAGGTGGAACACCACAAAGCGATACATCTTTCCTTCCGTCAGCCCGATAGGCGTCTTCGCACAGTCTTCCGCATAGGTATCAAATTCTCCCATGGACCGGAATGTCCTCACAGGTATATCCTCGTCCGTTTCCTCCGAGACATACTGCCGGGGCGCCTCCCCCTCTTCGCTAAACCGCAGACGAATGCCGTTCTGGCTGTGGATGAATCGGCTGACTGCCCTGCACAGCAGCACATCCTCCCGCTTTTCCTGAAAAAAGACAGCGCCGCAGAGATTGGCGATTGCAGTGCCGCTATAATATTTCTGAAGATTCCAGATATTCTGTTGCGGCGTGGTTAAGTGAAAGTAGTCCATAATGCTCCTCCCCAAGTAAACTTAATTTATTTTAACCTGAATCAGGTTAAAAGTCAATAATCTAAAACAGGTTAGATTATACTGTTTATAGAGGTGGTATCATGTACCCAAGGATTCGGGATTTACGAGAAGATAAAGACATTTCCCAAACAAAATTAGCCCACATTCTCGGCATGTCACAGACCGGTTACTCCAAATATGAGACCGGTGAAAATGATGTGCCATCCTCTATTTTGATCAAATTGGCCCTTTATCACGAAACAAGCGTTGACTATATTCTGGGATTGACCAATCAGAAAAAGCCTTACCCCAGATAAATGTCAGGCAATGGTTTCTGCTTGAAAACCTTTGGTATAAAGAAAATCAAAAAACACTCCGACTGCACTTTACGGGTTTTCTTTCCCATATTCACCTTTTCTATATACGTTTTGCTTCCCCTCTTCAATAAGCTGATCCACCGTATTTAGCGCATACAAACCCTTTGCAGCATATCTTTTTGCTTCCTGCATAATTATTTGATCCTCTAATGTAATGCTGTCCAGGAATTCCTTTTGAACTCTTTTTTGTTCCCTATAAGCCTGCATTTTACGATCATAATCCTTTTTCTTTCTTGAAATAAGGATTCCCAAACGAGGCTTGGGAGGCTCCGGAATTTCCTCATACCATTGATCGCTTAATGCATACCCCTTCCAGGTAACCTCCGGATTACTTTTTAAATACCTTTCAGTCGCATAAGTTTCCAGCGTGTCGTCATATGACATATCCAAAAAAGCATCCCACGCCTTCCTTCCATAACCGAGCATTAAGTCAATGAATTCTTTGTCAAAATGATATTGCAAATAGCGACCTAACTGGTAATCTGTATCCTTGCCCCAATACATCCCATTTCCTGATAATCCGAATCCCACACTGAATAACAACTCTACAATTTTTTTATCCTTATAACAGTATGCTCTTCCTACAATCCCCCACCTGCGCCCCCGTTCATCAGTACAATCAATATTTTTAAAATGGAATATATCAAAGCCATTCCTGACTAAAAACAGCATTCTTTCATAGTCCACCAGAAATTCATATAAAGCTCTTTTAAATGTCTGTCGCTCAATATCCTCAAATCTCATCCCCTGCACTAAAAGATTTTTTGCACTGGAAAAATCTTTCCGAATCAAGGAAGCCAATAATGGATCTACTTGAGGTCTCACATCCTGATCAGAATCAAAAGCCTTCCACTTATATGGAAAATATGCATTTATTCCTTTGCTGTTAGTCATATTCATTTTCTCTCTCCACAAAATCATATTATAAATCTCAAAGTTTTTCCGCAAATCATAGTTTCTCTACAATCATATCCAGAACTCTTTTTACCCACCCGTTTATCCATGGATGTCTCTTTAACTTCTCTGCCAATTGTGGGCTTAAAGCATAATATAATTTTATAATCATCCTGCCTGCGGGCGATTTTTTCAGGACATTATCTCTATATTTTCTCAACAGTAAAACTTCCGCTTTGTCATATCCTCCATATACTGCCGTAGCAATGTAACATCCTTCTTGGGATTTATTTTTCACATTTTCAAGCTTAATTCTCCTGCGCTCTGTGTCTTCATCTGTACAATCAAATGCCCAAAACGTTGCAAACTCAAAATAACTGCATATATCATCTTCATCAACTGTCATATTCCATCTGTTGCACTGGACTTTTTCCCGATTCTTTTCCAATACCTGCCCATACTTACAGTGAAAACATTGCTTTACATCACTGTCAAGATTCGTTCCATAGTAATGGCGTCGGTATCCAATTTTGTTCAGGTCACTTTGCTCCATTTCATTCCCTCTGCTTAAATTCTTTCAAATGTCAGTTGTCATATTCCCAATATGATCACAATGACAGTTATCACTAAATATATCCCTATAGCAACAGCCGCGATACGCTTTACCCTGCACCAGAATTTCATTTTATAATCAGGACAGTTTGTTTCTTCTACATCCCGGGGGTAAAAAGTCTTCCTGTACATTGCACAATACATTTCACGATTATTCTTATCCGTATTACCTCTGTCCTGCCATGTACGGCATGAATGTACACACTCCTCACATTTACCTTCAAAATACCCTTCAGGTATAAGAATTTGTACCTGATTTATTCTCTGCATCATCAATCTACGCCTCGCTTTACTCTTTTTTCAACCAGAGCTGCCGCATTCGGCCCTGCCATGTACGACAGCTCCAATCCGCTTAATCATTTCTTTTCGTGATAAATACACCCATTTCTGTCCTCGGGACGATTGTACCCGCCATAACCGCCTTCACACTTTACCCGTCCGCGGTCATCCCTGTCCCGGAGATTTGCATAAATGCAATCCGAACAGTTTCCCTCAAAATGCCCTTGCGGAATAACAATCCTTTTTTCCTGTTCCTTCATATTACGTACCTCTCTTTCTTTTATTTCCCCCAATTTATCACGCAAACAGCATGTTACAGTTACAGACAATCGTGATTTTTTTCTTAAATCCCCTCTCCTTTCCCTGTTGATCAGATTACTTCAATTTTATCTTTCACAATTGTCAAATCACCTGCTTCATTTACACATGCTATATAGGAGGCCATCAGCCTGTTTGGCTGCACAACAATAGGAAAATATAATTGTGCCATGCAACCCGGCATCGCTTTCATTATTTTCTCGATATATCTTATATCACCCTCTGACAGAGTACTGACACCGCCAAAATGTACATGCACAATTCCCATAAAATCATAATCCTGCTCGATCCATTCCGCTATAATCCCATTCATTACATCAACATTTGGCCGATAGACGCATCCCTTTTCCGGACGGCCTGCATCATATTCCCACAGACAAACCAGTCCTGCCCTCCCGCCTATAATTCCCCCTGCCTCCGGCGGTACTGCAGGCATACAATTAATTATTTCATTCAGGATTTTCCGCTCTATTCGCATCATTCCCCCCTGCAAATCACGACTTATTTTCTTCCTTCATTTCCCATGCTTTTCGTTTCCCGTGTCCATAGTTGCCCGGTTGCAATTGTGCTTTAACGTAACAGTTCAGCTCCCTGTCTGAAACGTTACCAGTTGGATACTAAAGTACACTTTGTTATCCATGGCGATATTTGACTGATTTTCTGATATTCAGTA
>CAJTKW010000111.1 GCA_910577035.1 uncultured Acetatifactor sp. | reverse complement strand
CCTGCCCTGTGAAGCCCGGACTTTCCTCACCTGGGGCTGCCCGTAAGGCAGCTCCAGCCGCGACCGTCTGTCTTACTTACAATCATTTATTATATGCCTTTTTCCTCCAAAACACAAGAAATTATGAAGCGAAAAGTACAAAGGTCACGCATAGACCTCGTACTTCGTTACGTCCAGATAAGTCTTTTTGCTGCCCGCGAAGGAAATCTGCGCGGCAGTGTATGGCGTATAAATCAAAGAGGTCATCACCCGCTCCCCGCCGTTCACAAAGATTTCCACGGAGTATCTGTCAAGCAGAATCCGCAGGTCCAGCACGCCGTTTATACTCTCGGCCTTCATGCTGCGCGTACTGATTGTGTCCTTTTTCAAACCGGAATGGGTGCGGTCGAACGTAAGCACCTGCTCTTCCCTGTCATAAACAATCTCTGAGTACAGCCTTCCGTCAGACGCCAGCCTGATTCTGTCCTTTCCGCAGGAACCGCCCTTTAACCGAAGCTCCAGATCCATGCACCTGCCTTCAATGCCGTCAAGGCTTATTTCCTTTTCCATACACACGTCCTGATAGGAAACCTTATTCTTGCGATAGGCATCCAGCTCCCGCACCGGGCGCTGACAAACTCTGCCGTTCCTTAGCGAAAGCTCCCTGGGAATCGTCATCATGCCTGACCAGGGCTGACCGTCAGGATATATGGGGTTGTCCCAGGACTGCATCCAGCCAATCATGACCCTTCTTCCGTCCGCTGTCAGCATGGTCTGGGGCGCATAGAAATCAAGGCCGTAATCCACACTCTGGATGTTCTCCCGTTTAAACCGGAATTCCCTTTTTTCATAGCTTCCGATCAAAAACGCAGTATTATTCCCGCTATGGAATTCCAGGCCCTCCGCCTCCATTTCCTGGGGTGAAATCATCAGAATCTGTTTGTCCGCCAGGGGATAAAAGTCCGGGCACTCCCACATTTTACCGCATTTGTTCTCACTGCGGTCCAAAATTCCCGCAAACCTCCATTCTCCCAGCGTATCGGCATAAAATAATGCAATCTGGCCGCTCCCGTCGCCGCTGCGGCTTCCGGCAACCATATAATATCTGCCGTCCTCCTTCCACATTTTCGGATCCCGAAAATCCTCCCTGCTGCTGCCCTCCGGGAGCATGTCAGCGGAAACCACCGGATTTTGTTCCAGCTTTTGATAATCTATGCCATCCCCTATGGCAATGCACTGATTCTGCCGGATACTTTTTTCCCCGTTCTCCAGAATTTTCTCTTCCACACCGGTATAAATCAGCACCTGCCGATCCCCATCCTCAATAGCACTGCCGGAAAAAACACCAAAATTATCATAGGCACAATCCGGCGCCAGCGCCGCGGGAAGATACTCCCACCGAATAAAGTCCCTGCTTCTGGCATGCCCCCAGTGCATGGAATTCCATTGTGTGGCATAGGGATAATATTGAAAAAACAAATGATGCTCTCCCTTGTACTCGGAGAATCCGTTGGGATCATTCATCCATCCCACGGAATTGGAAAAGTGAAATACCGGCCTTTTTTGATCCCCTGTTTTCCCCGCCGCTTCCCTTTCATAGTTTCTGGCCATTTCCAATAATTTACTCATACTATTCCTACTTCCGTGTATACGCTGTCTCAGATACCATTCCATGTTTCCTGATACACAATGTTTCCTGAAACACAATATTTTTGAATCTTTACAACAAATCAGCAATCCTTTCGTACGATAAACACAGCCGCCTTTTTCCCATTTACCAGTGTATTAATCTGCTTTTCTATGATGAATCCCGCCTTGGAACATGCTGCCATTAATTCTTGTTTTCTTGCAGATAAGATTACCATTGTTGCATTTTCTTTTGTAATTCGTCGAAATTCCACTGCCATATGATAATAAAACCGTTCGATGTCTTCTATTTCCTCATAATACCCCCACGGAGGGTCCGTTACGATCTTGTCAACAGATTCGTTTTCCACGCAGCTGAGATTGAAAATGTTTGAGCAAAAACACGTAATCTCCGTTTTTCTGCTATACATTTTTTTCTTTACAGCCATTATCTTTTTCTCGTCAATATCTGTTGCAATGACTTTTTCAGGCGAAAACCGCTTAACCAATTGTTGTGGAATCGAACCATACCCGCAAAAGGGGTCACACACAACATCCATCTTTGCAATATTACCGCATAAACACATTAAATAGGCAAATTCCGGCCGCAATTCCCCTTTCTTTAAGTTTTTTTCTGTCATCTTACGTTTGAATAGTAATTGACCGTAAAAGCCGACCCCTTCTGTTCGAATAATATACCAAATTTCTGTGGAAGGGTTTACTCTGTTAATTTTCAAATCAGATTCTTTCACAATATGGTTTTCGGCTTTTATAGTTATGCTTTGATCTACTTTTGCGAACTGGTTTTCCCGGGAAAACCTAATGCGAAAAGACCCTTTTGTGACAGGCAGGGATTCTTTCTTTTTGCACACAGCATTTGTCATTTGTTCAAAAGATATACTTTTCCCGCGGAAGGCTTTTAACACGTAAAAAATATTATTGAAATATATCAGCTTGACCAGCTTGGAATAATCACCATGATATTGAAAGTGAATCAATCCGTCGTATAACCCTACCGTTTTTATTCCTGGCATATCCTCAGCCATCTGTTTCTGTATATATTCTCCAAAACCGGTTGTAAACGTTGCGATATATTCCGGCATTTCAGCACTCCTTTTCCTCTGCCAAAAAGGCGCTATGACTGTGATGCCATTGCGCCTCTGCAATATCTTCCCGTTTCCCTACACATTAAAGCAGCTTCCGCCCACGAATTCCCTGCAGATGGAATTATTGGGCAGGCTCTCACTGGGCACGCTTAAGAAGTAATCCAGAAATTTCAGCAGCCTCTTTGCTTCATAATACTCCGGTTCATCCTTGGGTATCTGGAACAGCAGCGGCTCCGCAAAGGTCTTCAGCACCGCCAGTTCAAAGATCTGGGCCGAGTTAAACATGGCATCCGCTTCTTCCTGGAAGGGGAAAATATTTTCTTCCTCCCCCCGTCTCACGGAAGGCCACATGCGTATGGTCCTCTGGGCACTGGATCCCCTGGTCCTGGCGTCCCGCACCATCCTGCGCAGCAGCCGCCCGTCCGTGGTGGGTATCCTGTTATGATTGTCTATATTCAAAGCCGTCAGGGCGCTGATATAGATTTTAAACTTGCTCTCCTCCGGAAGGGCATAGGACATTTCGGGATTCAGGCCGTGGATTCCTTCAATAACCAGAATGTCTTCCGCCGCAAGCTGCTTGTAATTTCCCCGGTATTCCCGCTGTCCGGTCTTGAAATTAAAGGTGGGCAGCTCCACCCGCTCCCCCTTCAGAAGCCTGACCATATCATCGTTAAACTGCTTCACGTCAATGGCGCCAAGACATTCGAAATTATAATCCCCGTTTTCGTCCCTGGGTGTCTGCTCCCTGTTCACAAAATAATCATCCAGCGCAATGGGATGGGGCGTCTTGCCCATGGTCCGCAGCTGAATGGAAAGCCTGTGGGAAAAGCTGGTCTTACCGGAAGAAGACGGGCCTGCTATCATGATAAACTTTACGTTGCCCCTAATCAGAATATCCTTGGCAATCTCACCGATCTTCCGCTCCTGCTCCGCTTCCTGTATCAGAATCAGATCGCTCATGGAACCGCTGCAGATCTGGTCGTTTAAGTCTCCCACCGTCTCAATCCCTGCTTTCCTTCCCCAGTCCTGAGAGCTTTCCATGGTCTCAAACAGCTTCCTTCTCTCATCAAAGGGCTCCACCACAGTGGGATTTTTCCGGGACGGAAGCAGCAGCATGAAGCCGTCCTCATAGGGCATCACGTCAAACCATTTCACATATCCTGCGTTGGGCAGCATATACCCATAATAATAGTCACAATAGCCGTCTATCTCATAAATGTTCACAAGAGAACTCATGCGGTAACGGAACAGCCTTTCCTTGTCCTTCATTCCCCTGCTCCGAAACAGCTCCATGGCATCGTCCAACGGATAAGAACGCTTCATAAAGGGCATTTTCTTCTCCACCAGCTCCAGCATACGGGCTTTGATCTTTTCCGCACTTTCCGCCGTCACCGGCACTTTCCCCGCCACATTCACATAGAGTCCCTGCCCGATGGCAAATTCCACACAGCTTTCCTCTGCCGCCTCGGCGCCGAACACGTCACATATGCCCTTTAAAAGCAGCATGGTGGCCGTTCTCACATAAGTCTTATAGCCCACGTCATCCCTGAGGGTAAAAAATCTCACCGTGCAGTCCTTTGTCACCTTCTTGAACAGCTCCCTGATCTTTCCGTTGGCCGCCACCAGGGCAATCAGCCCTTCATATTCCTTCTGATACTCCGCCGCAATGGTTTCAAATGCCGTCCCCTGGGCATATTCCCGTTTTTCGCCGTTAATTGTAACCGTGACCATTGACATCCTTCCTCTCATTCCGCCTGCGGGAGAGTATCTCCCCTCTTTCCAGGCATATTATTCCGCTTATTCACGGCCTCCCAAACATGCCGTCCTGCAATCCCCGGAACCAGCCAAGCGCCCTGTCAATTTCCGCAAGCTCCTGCCTGATTTCCGCAATTCTTTCCATGCTTCGGGGACTCTGCCCTGCCTCCAGCCTTTCCAGAATCCCCTCTGCCGTCTCCCTCTTATACAGCAGATACTGCCGTACCACCGGATGCCCGGTCTTTAACAGCAATTCCCCGTATTCATCGAAAATATCCTGCCACGGCAGATCCGCCGGATTTACAGGCAGGGCGCCTCCACCGGCTGCCGGTCCGGCTCCGCCCCCGGCACATGCTGCCTTCATGGCAAAGTAATACTTGCCGTCCTCATATACCGCATTTTCCGCCAGAATCCGAAAACCCGTCCGGCGCAGAAATGCCCGGAATTCCCTCAGCTCTGACTGGGGCTGCAGGATCAGCTCCTTCATGCCCCCGGCCTTCTCCGGCTGGGCCCGCAGAATCCTTTCCATCAACCTGCCGCCCATACCCGCACAGATTAAGGTCTCGGCCTCCCCGCTTTCCATCTCTTCCATTCCGTCAGACAGCCTCACGCCGATATATGTATCCAGCCCGCAGTCCTTCACATGCTCCCGCGCCGCCGCAAGGGGGCCTTCCCGCACATCCATGGCCAGCACATGGGGACTGATCCCTTTCTGCACCAGATAAATAGACAGAAACGCGTGGTCACAGCCCACATCCGCCACGGAATTTCCCGGTGTCACCATCTCCGCCAGCATCTGCAGCCGCTTTGACAATACGACCTGCCCGTCCTTCTTCAATCCAGATAATCCTTCAGCTTCCTGCTGCGGCTGGGATGGCGCAGCTTTCTTAAGGCCTTGGCTTCAATCTGGCGGATACGCTCACGGGTGACGTTAAATTCCTTTCCCACCTCCTCCAGCGTACGGGCCCGGCCGTCGTCCAGGCCAAACCTCAACCGGAGCACCTTCTGCTCCCTTTCCGTTAAAGTCCCAAGCACCTCCACCAGCTGCTCCTTTAAGAGGGTAAAGGCGGCTGCATCCGCAGGCACCGGCACATTGTCATCCTGAATAAAATCGCCAAGGTGGCTGTCTTCCTCCTCGCCGATGGGTGTCTCCAGAGACACCGGCTCCTGGCTGATCTTCAGGATCTCCCGCACCCGGTCCACGGGCATATTCATCTCCTCCGCGATCTCCTCCGGGGTCGGTTCCCGCCCCAGCTCCTGCAGCAGCTGGCGGCTCACGCGGATCAGCTTATTGATGGTTTCCACCATATGCACCGGAATGCGGATGGTTCTGGCCTGGTCCGCAATGGCCCTGGTAATAGCCTGGCGAATCCACCAGGTAGCATAAGTGGAAAATTTGTAGCCTTTGCGGTAATCAAATTTCTCCACGGCTTTAATCAGACCCAGGTTGCCCTCCTGGATCAGGTCAAGGAACAGCATTCCCCGCCCCACATAGCGCTTGGCTATACTGACCACCAGGCGCAGATTGGCCTCGGCCAGCCGCTTCTTTGCACTCTGATCACCCAGCTCCATTTTCTTGGCCAGCTCAATCTCCTCTTCCGCAGAAAGCAGGGGAACCTTGCCGATCTCCTTTAAATACATGCGGACCGGATCCTCGATGCTGATGCCGTCAGGCACGGTGAGGTCAATGTTCTCCACATCCACCTCATCCTCGTCCGTGAGGATAATCTCCTCGTCGTCCACATCGTCGGTCTCGGTAATGCGGAGCACATCCACATTATTCTGCTCCAGCACCTCCAGAATCTTTTCGAACTGTTCCTCCTCCAACGGCATGTCCCCGAAAAAATCACTGATTTCCTGATATTCCAGCACGTTTTTCTTTTTCTTAGCGGCCGCTAAAAGCTCTCTGACCTTCTCGTCAAACCTCGCCTGTATGTTTTCATCCATCGTAGTAATTCCATCCTTCCTTCGGGATAACGGCTCCCTTATTCTATAATCATTGCCCTAATCCAGCGAAATATGCGCCTTTGCCAGCTCCTCAAGGGCTTTCTTGCCTGCGATCACCTGATTCAGCGCATTCACATCACTGCCCAGTCTTGCGGAAAAATATTCGTAACTGTTCTTTTTCACGGAAAAAAGAATGTCGTGAAAGGCTTTCTCCCTGTCCTGCTTTGTTGCCAGCTCAGGAAGATTGGTGTTAAAAAGCTCCGCCGCCGCACGCTGCTCTTCCTCATCCTCAAAGGTACTGATAATGCCGGCTGGCTGAAAGGCTCCCTCGTCCATGCCCGCGAACAGACGTTCCGCTACCTTGCGGTACAATTCCTCGGTAAAATCCTCCGGTGCCACATATTTCCGGACCTTTTCATAAACTGCAGGCTCGTCCGTGATCCAGGTAAGCAGCAGGCGCTGGGCCTTTTTCCCGCTCTCCTCCGGACTGTTCTTCCGGGCTCCGCTCCTCGGGCGCTCCACAGGCTTTGCCAGCCCTGTCTGTGCCGCATAGGAAGCAACCAGCTTCCGCAGGTTCTCAATGCCGATAAAGTATTTCTCCGCCACTGCCTGCAGATAATTATCCCTCTCCACATCCTCCGGGAAGTCACACAGCCTCTTTGCAATCTCCCGGTGGAATTTGGTCTTGGATTCCGGATCATTCATATCATACTGCGCCCCCATCATGCGGATTTCATAGAAAAAGCTGTTCTCCGCCTGGTCTATGCGCTCCTGAAAGGCTTCCCTTCCCAGGGCCTTCATAAATTCATCCGGATCCTTATAGGGCCGCATATCGATAACCCTGGCCGTCAATCCCGCCTCCCGCAGAATCCCGATCCCCCGCAGGGCCGCCTTCACTCCCGCACCGTCGCTGTCATAGGCCAGCAGTACGGTATCCGTATACCGCCGCAGCAGATTGGCCTGCTCCGGTGTAAACGCCGTCCCCAAAGACGCCACCGCCTGGGTAAAGCCCGCCTGGTGCATGGATATGACGTCCATGTACCCTTCGCAGATAATGATGTTGCCGCTGCGGGCCGTGCGGGCAAAGTTCAGTCCGTACAGGTTCCGCCGTTTATCAAATACCGGAGTTTCCGGTGAATTCAGATATTTCGGCTCCCCGTCCCCCATGACACGGCCGCCGAAGCCGATCACCCTGTTATTCACATCCTGGATAGGATACATGACCCGGTTCCAGAACTGGCACCTGAGCCCGCTCCGCTCGGAAAAATTCGCCAGCCCCGCTTCCTTAATCAGCTCGTCCTCAAACCCCTTTCCGCGAAGGTACTGCACCGGCTCTTCCCCGTTCTTTCCCGCGTAACCCAGGCCAAAGCGGTGCATGGTCTCCTCAGTGAGCTCCCTTCCCCGCAGGTACTTGAGGCCGGTTTCGCCGCGGGGGGAGCGGAGCTGGTAATAAAAGAATTTCGCCGCTTCCTTATTCAACTCCAGAAGCCTTGCCCGCCTGCCTGCCCTTGCCTTCTGCTCCTCCGTGTATTCCATCTCCGGAACCTTCACTCCCGCCCGGTCCGCCAGCAGC
>CAJTKW010000110.1 GCA_910577035.1 uncultured Acetatifactor sp. | reverse complement strand
CCCCATGCCTTTTCCATGAGCTATCCCGATCCTGACTGTCCGCCTCATTTTTATGCCCGGGGGAATCATCCGGGGTTTGACTGTTTCCGCAAGCTGATGGGGTATATGGAACGGGGGGCCGAATTTATCAGCCGGGGGGAGCGGGTGGTAGACGCGGCGGTTCTCTATCATGCGGAGGCCGAGTGGTGTGCCGGCGAGGCAGGATTGTTCCAGAAGCCGGGCCGGGTGCTGATGGAATGTCAGATGGACTATGACGTGATCCCCTGCGATGTACTGCGCCGGGAGAAAGCGTCTGTGGAGAAAGGCCTTCTGAAAATCGGCAGTGCCGTTTATCCCTGCGTGGTCCTTCCCCGGTCGGTGTATCTGGAGCGGAAGGCGGCGGAATTCCTGGCCTGGGGGGCAGAGCAGGGCCTGAAGGTATTCGTCCTGGGAGAGAAGCCGGGGCTGGACACCTTGGGCGAGGCGCTGCCGGAGGAGTTTTCAGAGAAAGTGGAGCGGGTGGAGCTTGCAGGTCTGGGGAACAGGGTGCGCTCCCTGGAGGAGGCGCTGCGTGTACCCAGGCTGGAGATCAGGGCGGAAGCCGGAGTAAAGGCAAAGGATATTGCGGGCCTGCGCAGCCTTGTCCTGGAGCAGGAGGATGCCCTGGCAGTCATGTTTTTCCTGGAAAATGTATCCGGAGCCGTCTCCGTAAGGCTTAGGCCGCGGGAAGCTTCCGGAGATTTGCATACCGGGTTAGCTTCCGGAGAATTGCACCCCGGGGAGGTTTCCGAAGGATTGCACTCCGTGGAGGCTTCCGAAGAATTGCACCCCGGAGAGGTTTCCGTGAGAGATACGCCCCGGGGAAGCTTCCGGGGGGTGGTCACCGGGTATGATCTGTGGAATTTGGACGCGGTAAGCTATGAACTGCCGGAGGAAGGGTTTCCCTTGCGGATGGAGCCCGGGGAGGCTGTTTTCCTGCGATTTTGGCGGGAGGGAGCCGGAGGGCCCGTTTCGCCCCGCCCGGTTCCCCGATTGGAGACGAGCAGTCCGCTGGCGATTTCCTGGCATGTGCAGGCCGGGGAGGAAGAGCTGATTCTGAAGGGCGGGGAACCGCTGCCCAACTTAAACGGGCCGGAGTATTTTCCCGCCTTTACAGGGGTATTCCGTTATCAGGGAACCTTTGTCCATAAGCCTGGGGACGGCAGGAAGTACCTGCTTTCTATTCCCGAGGCTTCCGACAGTGTGAGGGTGGTGCTGAATCAAAAGGACCTGGGCTGGCAGGCAGGCTTCCCTGCCAGAGTGGATATTACGGAGGCGCTGTCGGAGGGAGAGAATCTGTTGATGCTGGAGGTGGCCAACACCCCGGTCTGGCAGCTTAGGGACGGGGCTTCCACCCATCTTGCGCTGCAGGCTACCGGGATCACGAGACCGCCGGTGGTGGAGGCTTACTGCTTTGATGATAATTGAGCCGCCGGTGGGAAGCTTATTCCGGCGGGCAAACATGACCTGCCCGAGGAATGGGCCGGGCAGCCGCGTCTGCACGGGCAGTTCCGGCGGGACCGGTTTTGCAGCGTTATTAGACAAAATGATTGAGGGGGTAATATGAAGCACGCAGACAGAATTTATTACGGGGGAGATTACAACCCCGACCAGTGGGACGACGCCACTATAGACGAGGATATGCGCCTTTTTCAGGAGGCGGGAATTAACCTGCTGACGCTTCCGGTATTTTCCTGGGCAAAGCTGGAGCCTGACGAAGGGGTTTATGATTTCGGCTGGCTGGACCGGATTCTTGACAAGATATGGGAGCATGGCATTTATGTGTGCCTTGCCACGCCTACCACGGCCCAGCCGGCCTGGCTTTCCACCCGCTATCCGGAGGTATTGCCGGTGGATATGGCGGGCCGCAGGAGAACTCACGGAATGCGGGTGTTCTTCTGTGTCAACAGCCTGAAATACCGGGAGCGGGCGGCAGCCATTGCGGAGGAAATGGCAAAGCGCTATGCCCGGCATCCTGCCCTGGCCATGTGGCATGTGTCCAACGAATACGGCACCTATTGCTATTGTCCCAACTGCCAGGCCAGGTTCAGGCTGTGGCTCCGCAGGCGTTACGGGACGGTGGAGGAATTAAATGCCAGATGGCATACTGCCTTCTGGGGCAGGACTGTCTACAGCTTTGAGGAGGTCACGCTGCCTACGGAGCTGAATGACGACTATCGCTTTAACCCTGCCATCCAGCTGGATTATCTGCGGTTTGTGACGGATTCCACGGCGGAATGCTTCCGAAACGAGTACCGGGTGCTGAAGAAATACAACCCGGAGATTCCGGTGCAGACCAACATGTCCGGCTATATCAAGAAGCTGGATCAGTTTACCATGACGAAGGAGCTGGATCTTGTGGGCTGGGACAATTATCCCTGGCCGGAGGATCCCCCTTATTTCGTAGCCATGAAGCATGACATTATGCGGGGCTTAAAGGGAGGACAATCCTACATCCTGACGGAGCAGTCCCCCAACCAGCAGAACTGGCAGCCCTATAATCTGTTAAAGAGGCCGGGAGAGGTGAGAAGGCTGTCTTATCAGGCCATGGCCCACGGGGCGGATACCTGTTTGTTTTTCCAGATGCGGCAGTCCGTGGCGGGGCAGGAAAAGTTTCACGGCGCCATTATCAGCCACTCCGGCAGAAAGGACACAAGAGTGTTCCGGGAGGCTGCGGCCCTGGGCCGGGAGCTTAAGGAAATCGGGCCTGCCTTTCTGGAGGGGAGAACCCCGGCCAGGGCAGGTATCCTGTTCGACTGGAATAACTGGTGGGCGTTGGAGCTTGCCAGCGGGCCCAGCAGGGATATGGATTATTTAAAGACGGTCTCGCTTTATTATGAGACGCTCTACAGGCAGAACATTGCAGTGGATTTCCTGCCTTATGAGGCGGATTTTTCCTCCTATGACCTGATCCTGGCCCCCATGCTCTATATGATAAAGGGAGATTTGGCAGAGCGGCTGACGGAGTATGTGGAGCGGGGCGGCACCCTGGCGGCAACCGTGATGTCCGGTCTGGCGGATGAGAACGACCGCTGTGTCTTCGGCCCTTATCCGGGTAAACTGAAAAAGGTGCTGGGAATCTGGGTGGAAGAGACGGATGCCCTGCGCCCTTATGAGAGCAATGTGCTGCGGATGACAGATGCCGGTTCCTGGAACAAGGCTTCTTATTCCTGCGGTTTCCTCTGCGACCTGATCCATCCCGAGGGGGGTGCCCGGGTGCTGGCCTCCTACGGGGAGGATTTTTATGCGGGGATGGCTGCCGTCACGGTAAATGAATACGGAAAGGGCAGGGCGTATTATATCGGTACCCAGCCGGAGCAGGATTTTTTACAGGAGCTGGCGGAAGGGATCTGCCGGGACTGCGGCCTGAAGGCCCCTTATGCCGCGGGGCCGGATACGGAGGTCACTGTCCGGGTGTCTTCCCGGGGGCGCACGGTATTTGTGATAAACCACGGGCAGGGAGAGAGCTGGGTGGATTTCGGCGGGGAAGAGCTTCGATGCCTGACAGACGGAAGAAGGCTCAGGGGGCGGACGGCCCTGGCGGCGGGCGACGTGCTGGTCTGCGGCCGGGAAGGAGAATGATGGGGGAGAAAAAGATATTGTTTCCGAAGATAAAAGGCCTTTTGCACGGCGGGGATTATAACCCCGAGCAATGGCTGGACCGCCCGGACATCCTGGAGGAGGACATCCCCATGATGAAAAAGGCGGGGATCAACTGTGTCACGCTGGGAGTCTTTTCCTGGTCGGTCTGTGAGCCCGTGGAGGGGGAATATCATTTCGACTGGCTGGAAAAGGTGATGGACGATCTGTATGAGGCGGGGATTTACACGGTGCTTTCCACGCCCTCCGGGGCCCGGCCTGCCTGGCTGGACGAGAAATACCCGGAGGCTATGCGGGTGAACAAACAGGGGCTGCGGGCCCGCCATGGGGTGAGGCACAACCACTGCATGTCTTCTCCCATCTACCGGGAGAAGGCGGCGGCCATAGACCATGCTCTGGCGAAACGGTTCGGGAAGCATCCGGGACTGGTGCTGTGGCATCTCTCCAACGAGATGGGAGGGGAGTGCTATTGCCCCCTGTGCGTAAAGAAATTTCAGGAATACCTGTGGGAAAAATTTGACCATGACATCGAGAAGCTGAACCATGCCTGGTGGACTACCTTCTGGAGTCATCGGTATAACGGCTTTGAGCAGGTGGAGCCTCCCTTTGCAAACGGGGAGGGCAGCATTATGGGGCTGAACCTGGAGTGGAAGCGGTTTACCACCCGGAACACCCTGGATTTCATGGAGGGGGAGCTGGCGGTGCTGAAGGAGGCGGCGCCGGGGATTCCGGCCACCACCAATTTCATGATGCTGTATAACGGCCTGGATTACCGGGAATTTGCCCCCAGGCTGGACCTGGTATCCTGGGACTGCTACCCCAGGTTTCACAACGACGGCGAGACCTTTCGGGATACTATGCTGGACAACGCTTTCCAGCACGGGGTCATGCGTTCCCTGAAAAAAGGGCAGCCCTACCTTATGATGGAAAGCGCTCCGGGGCTGGTGAACTGGCATCCCTATAACAAGCTGCAGAGGCCGGGGGTTCACAGGCTGGCCGGCATGCAGGCGGTAGCTTCCGGGTCGGACAGTGTCCAGTATTTCCAGTGGCGCAAGTCCAGAGGCTCCTTTGAGCAATATCACGGGGCGGTGGTAGACCATCTGGGTACGGATGACACCAGGATTTTTCAGGAGGCTGCCGGATTGGGAAGTCTGCTGAAAAAGCTGGCGCCCGTATCCGGTACGGTGGTCCGGGCCAGAACCGCGCTTCTGTTCGATTGGGACAACCGCTGGGCCATTGCGGACTCAAAAGCCCTGGGAGAGCAGAGCAAGAAATATGAGAGGGTGTGCATGGACATCTGGCGGGAATTTGCCGGGCTGGGTGTGGAAATGGACATAGTGGGTTCCGACAGTCCCCTGGAGGATTATGACGTGGTAGCAGCGCCCATGCTGTATCTTTTAAAGCCCGGGGTGGGGAAAAGCCTGACGGAATTTACGGAACGGGGCGGACAGCTTCTGGCAACCTATTTTACCGGTTATGTAGACGAGAACCTGCTGTGCTTCCTGGGAGGGTTCCCGGGGGAGGGCCTGAAGGAGCTTTTCGGCGTGGTGAGCGAGGAGATTGATACCCTCTACCCTTCGGACAGGAACAGTGTGCGCTTTGAGGACGGCAGGGAATGGGAGGTTCGTGAGTATGCGGAGCGCCTGCGGGTAAGCGACGCCAGGGTTCTGGCCCGTTACACGGCAGATTTTTACCAGGGGGAGCCCGCCGTTACCTGCAGGGAGGCAGGAAAGGGCAGAGCCTATTATGTGGCGGCCAGGTGCGCAGCGGCTTCCATGAGGGAGCTGTTTGAGGAGCTTCTGAAAAGGGCCGGGATTCCCCTGCGCCCGCTGCCTGCCTCTGTGGAATACCATGTCCGGGAGGGCGGAGGCGCACGGTATGAATTCTATCTGAATCATTCGGAAGAGGCGGCAGCGGTAAAGGATGTGCATGGCCTGGAGCTGGTGGGGGACCGGTATGTGGACGGAGAGCTGACGCTGGGGAAATACGGTGTGGCGGTGATCTGCAGAGGGTCAGGGCTGGAGCAGGGTCCGGAAGAAAAAGGGCTGGAGCAGGGTCCGGAAGAAAAAGGGCTGGAGCAGGATCCGGAAGAAAAAGGGCTGGAGCAGGGTCCGGAAGAAAAAGGGCTGGAGCAGGATCCGGAAGAAAAAGGGCTGGAGCAGTGCCCGGAAGAAAAAAGGCTGGAGCAGGGTTCGGAAGAAATAAAGGGCTGAGAGGCGGGAGAAAGGAAAGCAGGGAAACAGAAAGCAAATAGTGGGCTGAGAAACGGGGAAAAAGGATCGGGAAAGAAGATCGGGAAAAGAGAGGAGCAAGGGTATGTTGACAGACACCGGAAAATCAAAATATGCGCAGGCGTCCGCGCCTCCCTGCGGCGCAGTGCGGTGGACAGGGGGCTTCTGGAAGGAGGTCCTGGACTCCTGTGCAGGGAGCATGGTGCCCCAGCTGCGGAAAATGTTTGAGGATAAAAATATCAGCCATGTGGTGGAAAACTTCCGCATCTGTGCGGGGGAAGCTCAGGGGGACTTTGACGGCACCGTATTTGGGGACGGGGACTTTTACAAATGGATGGAGGCCGAGTGCTATGCCGCATATTTCCTGGGGGACGAGGATCGCTTTGTACGACTGGAGAAGTATGTGGAGCTGATCGGGAAGGCCCAGCAGGAGGACGGCTATATTTCCACCAAGCAGATCATTGAGAGCAGGCAGGGCGCGGGCGGACGTATGCGGGATATAAACGAGTTTGAGGTTTACAACATGGGACACCTTTTTACCTCAGCCTGCATTTATTTCCGGGTCACTGGGAAGGACAGCTTCTTAAGGATTGCGGAGAAAGCGGCAGGATACCTCCAGGGGATGTATGATGAGGCCGGGAAGACAGGGGATGTGCAGACAGCGGTATGTCCCTCCCATTATATGGGGCTGACAGAGCTCTACCGGACTACCGGGAAGGAACAGTATCTGAAGCTGGCCAGACAGGCAGTGGAGCTGCGGGACGCAGTGAAGGACGGCATGGATGACAACCAGGACCGTATTCCTTTAAAGCAGCATGAGAAAATTATCGGTCATGCGGTGCGGGCCGGCTATCTCTACGCAGGGGTGGCAGACCTGTACGCAGAGCAGGGAGATGAGGAGTATCTGGAGATGCTTCACCGGGTATGGCGGAATATGGCGGATACCAAGCTGTATCTTACCGGCGGCATCGGAGCCCTCTACAACGGGACCTCACCGTATGGTAATTTTTTTAAGGATCAGAAGATCCACCAGGCCTTCGGTTATGAGTATCAGCTGCCCAATGTGACCGCCTACAACGAGACCTGTGCTTCCGTGGGGCTGGTGCTGTGGGCTTACAGGATGTTTTTGATCGAGCAGAAGGCGGAGTACATGGACGTGCTGGAACGGGCCATGCTGAATGTGAATCTGGCGGCGGTTTCCCTGGACGGAAAGAAGTATTTCTATGAAAATATGCTCCGCAGGACGAAAAAGCTGGATTACGAGCTGGTGTGGCCCCTTACCAGGTCGGAGTATATTTTGAGCTACTGCTGCCCCCCGAACCTGGCCAGGACGATTATGGAATCCGGGGAATATGCCTTCGTGCAGACGAAAGACAGCGTTTATACCGGCCTGTACGGAAATTGCAGGGGACGCTTTGTCCTGGAAAACGGGGCAGCTTTCACCCTGGAGGAAGAGACCGGCTACCCTTATGACGGGAAAATTCTGTTCCGGTTTACGGAGGTGGAAAGGGATGTCCCGATTTCGCTGAAGGTCCGCATCCCCGGCTGGGCGGAAATGGGCAAAACGGTGGTGCGGAGGGGGAGTGGGGAGCAGGTAGTTTCCTTAGGCAGGGAGGATCGGGGCAGCTACCTTGAGCTTCGTCTGGACAGCCTTGCCGGAACGGAGGCTGAGCTGAAGCTGGACATGCCTGTGCGTTATACCATGGCTCATCCCAAGGTGGAGGAAGACGGGAACCAGCTGGCAGTAGAGAGAGGCCCCATGGTCTATTGCATGGAGAGCCAGGATTGTGACGCGGATACCCTGGATGATATTTACCTGGACCCGGAGGCGGAATACAGCCTGCAGGAGCTGGAGGTGGACGGCAGGAAGATCGTGGCACTGAAAGGAGAAGCCTGTCAGGCAGTCAGAGAGCAGTATGACCCGGAGGCGCTGTACCAGACCTACCGAAAGCCTATGCGCAGGAAGGTGCCGGTGCGCATGATTCCCTATTTTGCCTGGGATAACCGGGGGCAGGGAGAGATGCGGATCTGGATGCCATATAAAGTGTGAAAGGAATGAAGATTTTCTAAGGTCAGAAAAAACCTGACCTAAGAAAATCTAAATCATTCCTCGAAGAATCGCAAGAGCGGCGATTCTTCCAAGCGTATTTATACGCTTTGCGCTATT
>CAJTKW010000109.1:3368-8180 GCA_910577035.1 uncultured Acetatifactor sp. | reverse complement strand
ATATGATTTTGACTTCCTGCAATACTCCCGCGCCTTTTTCGTGGATATTCGGACAGAGCAGAGGGGCAATCCGCAGTATGGACGAATTTTTCAAAATCGCAGGCATGAAACGGTTGGGAAAAGTGGTGTGTGCAAATGCAAAGAATAAGAAAGGACTGCCTAAGCGGATAACAAAAAAGATTGAGAGGTGTCTGAAATGAAATTATCCCGAGTCGTTGTAGGTTCGAGACCCTGCCCGGGGAGGTACCCCTGCCGGAGCAGGACAGCCGAAATCCCGCAAACATATATGTTTGCGGGATTTCCTTTAGAGATTGCCGCTTACCCCCTGGCGCCGCTTTCCTCTCTGTGGAAATACTGATCCAGCTCTTTCTTCCTGTCCTCCGGCATGCCCTTCTTTACCGGCAGCACCGCCGCGTTTGCCACGTCCCCGATCATTCGCACCGCAAAAGCCACGTTCCTGTCCATTGCTTTCCCGCTGAGGATGGAAGGCAGGTCATGTATGGTATGTACCTCCGCGGTGTTTGTTCCCCTGCCAAGCCCTACTGCCGGAATCCCGTTGTCACAGAAGGGTGCCGAATCGCTGGAGTGGATGCCGGCCCTGATATTTGCAGCATAACACGCTATTTTACAATACTGTTCCACAAAGGTCTGTAGCTCCTTCTCTCCCGTTACCACGATCCTGTTTGACCCCAGCGCCGTACCGCACATGTCAAAATTAAAACAAAAGCCGATTTTCTCAAGCAAGTCCTTTTGCTGCTCCACATATGCCTTTGAACCAAGAAGTCCCGGCTCCTCGCTGCCGCACCAGAGAAACCGCAGGGTCCTCCTGGCCGGATTGGCCGCAAAATGCCGGAATATCCCCAGAAGCGCCGCCGCGCCGGTGGCATTGTCCCAGGCGCCGGCCCCCACCGGCACGGAATCGTAGTGCGCCGTAAGCACGATGCTCTCCTCTCCCAGATCCGTCCCACGAATCACCGCCGACACGTTCCGGCTTTCCGGTTCCGTGTCCTCCTGCTCCAATGTAAGCCGTATCCGGTCTGTCTCCTCCTGAATAAGCCGAAGGGCGTCCGCCGCCGTAATGGCAAATCCCGGGATCACCCCGTTCCTGCTCAAATACTCCCCCAGCCTCCTGGGATACAGGGACGCCTCCTCCTCCGAAAAATAATACATTCCCTGCATAGTCAAAAACGCCGCTGCCTTATGCTCAACCAGACGCTTATAGAGCTTCTCGTCGGTGATGCCGTTTAACAGCACCGCCTTACCCTCCAGACTTCCGGCTCCCGCCAGATCAATCTCTGACGCCCCGTCCAGATAGACCAGGCCGCACTCCCTGTCAATATTACCCGAGCGCAGATAGGGCACGCATGGAAGCTCCCTGCCCGCCGCCTGTACGCAGCACTGATGTACCTTCGCGTGGGGAATTCGGAAGGGCATATATTCCGCCTGAATATCCTTCTTCCCCGTTTCCTCCAAAATACCCTGGATTTCCCCCATAATCAGCTCCCCGGCTTTTCTCTCCTGTTCGCTTCCGGCTGTGCGGACAAAGCTCAGTTCCTTTACAAAATCCAGTAATTCTTTCATGCCGTTTCCTCCCCCTTCAATTGTTTTTCAACAATTTGCTTCCCCTCTATACAGACCTGTATACAAAAAGGTACAGCAAACGTCTTACGTCCCATCGCATACAATTATATGACACCTCCCGGCATTTGTAAACAAAGAGCAAAAAAGGCAAAGAAATACTGAAGAAATTTATTTACAGACTGTGAGTAATATGTTATACTATAATAAAAGTTAGACGGTATTTTACCAGAAAAGGAACGGAAAATTATCAGTATATAACAAAGTCAATTGCTTGTGCAAACACGGCACCAAACTATTGCTCCCGGCAGTAAACAGCGGCAGAGTGTCAAACTGTCGAATACAAAGCGTAATGGAGGAAACCAGTTGAAAAAGAGTTTAACTACGCCGATCTGTGCAATATTTATAACTTTATTTACAACTTCATTTTCACTGACCGCATGTGGAAAGAATGATCTCCCGACGAAAGACGCTTCTTCTGTGGCTCAGGGGGAGGCTTCTGTGTCTTCGGAAGAACCCGTCGATATTGAGAATGCTAATATTGATTTGTTGCGCAGGGATACAGACATTTTTTCAGGGGATTCCGCAGCATCCACAGGGGAAAAAATGCAGGATGCCATAACGATTACAAACCCGGAGATCTGCCATATCATCTGCGAGGAGCTTGGACTAAAAGAGACTGACAGTTTCACCGGAGAGCATTTGTCGAAAATACATACCGTTGATTTCAGCCTGCTGAGAGATGAAGATGCAGAATGGCTGCCCCATATAAATCTTTCAGACAGCAATCTGGACTTTCGGAATAATAAAAACATTACGAATCTCAGGATACTGAAAGGGTTTCAAAGCCTGAAAGAACAGGATAGCGTAAAATGCCTGTGGATTGGCAGCCGGCAGGAGAATAATGAGGCCATTACCAGCCTGGAGGGACTGGAATATTTATTTGGCGGGGACGGAACGATTCTCGATGAATTTCGGATTGAAAAAAATGCCGGCATGGATATAAGCGCTTTAAAGAACATTGGGCTATGCCGGCAGATTATCGTGAATTTAGATTTCAGTGAATTAATGACTGCCTGGGAACAACTGTCTGACATTTATGACAGTAATACCAATATCGGGACAATTATCATGAATATATACGCTGCAAACCAAAGCGACACAGTGCAGATACTGGACTATCGGTTGGATTCCCATGCCGCCGATGTTGATAAACGGATACGGGAACGAAGCTCCGGTTTTTAGCCGCCGATTTTTTCCGTTTGCCACATCCCCCACCGTCCGCACCGCAAAAGCCGCATACCTGGCCTGCCTTACCGCCGAATGCGGAAGACAGGCCAGGTATGGCAGGTACCTCCAGACCTTTGGCTGCCCTGCCTGCAGTGCATTGCTTCTTCACCTCAGACCGGATCTGTTCCTCCAATGGCAGCATTCCTCTTCTTTATTTTAAAATAAATCTGATACGGCTCGTAACCGATGTCATTTACCCTGCAAAAGCTGATACCCGGATCCTGGTTTTCCGTGCGGTAAAAGGTACGGAAATCGCCCCATTGGCGCTCGGTATCCACGGATAATTCATCTGCCGGGTTGTCACTCTCGATGTAGAGAATTCGCTCCTGCGCCGTGATACCGGCAAGTGCTTCCCCTCCATAACGGAAAGCTCCCATGGTCTCATCGTCCGGCAGCGGCACAAAGCGGACACCGATTGGAAAGATCAGTACAATCTTATCTCCCCTGCTCCAGGCACGGGCTATGGTGACAAATTCATCTGTCTTCTCCGTTTGTACAGCCAGCTCCTCATTGACGTATACCCTGGCCGCCGACATAATCCAGTCCGGAATACGCAGGCAAATACTAAATTCCTCCGTCTGCTCCGTCTCAACGGTAATCTCGTATTTCTTAAAGTCCGGCTTGTTGGCAAATACGCTTGTTGTGGCGCTGATCGTCTGCTTAGCATTATTTTCGGAAGAATTCTGCAGGCTGCCGTTCATATAATCCTGGCGAAGGCGCAGGGAAACCTTATTCTCTCCGATCATAAAATCTGCGGCCGCATTTGCATACTGCGTCACATAAAGCTCATTTCCATCCTGATAAAACATCATACGGTTCCAGGCCGCATTCGCCTGAACCATTGTTCCATGACAGCAGAAAAAGCTATCCATCTCACCGGCCCAGTCTTTTTTGCTCCCTGCCTTCATGGGCAGGAAATAGGTCAAAAGTCCATAGCCCGGTTTTCCTTCTTTCCAGTCCCCTCTCCAGTAGGTTTGTGCCATAATTCCGTTGTAAATATTGTATTCAATATAATTCATGTAGGCCGGATCCTTAGTCTGACGGAATAAAAACTCAGCCAGTCGAATCATATTATATACCGTGCAGTGCTCCTGATTCTTATCTCCAAGTCTGGCTTTCAATTTACGCATGGGGGTCCATATCTCACCCTGTGTCTGGCCTCCCGTCACATAAGCTCCCCGATCCGTCACGGCACATTTCCAATACATTTTGACGATGGTCAGCCACTTTTCCTCGCCGGTCACCTCATACGCCCTGGCACAGCCAAGCACTTCCGGTATCGTGGTGTTGGCGTGCATATTGGTGAGAACATCCTTCCCCTCAAGCAATGGCTCAAACAATCTGCGGCGGTAATAACGGTTCATCAGGGTCCGGTATTTTTCGCTGCCTGTAATCTGGTATAACTGCCCCCAGACCTCGAGCATACCGCCGGTCTCCACATCAAGAATATTGTCGAACTGTTCCTGTGTGTACTCTCCGCTCCAACGGTAAAACCAGTCTGCGAGCCTGTCGGCAACACGGAGGGCCTGGTCATTTCCCATGTACTGATACACATCGATCAGCCCCATAAACAGCTTATGTACCGTGTATTGGGGCGCCCACACCGCCTTTCCTTTCCCAATCCAGTACAGATATTTTTCCGGAATCGAACAGGCCCATTCTCCGCCATTGTCTTCCTGGCACAGAGCCAGCTCGTTCACAATCACTTCCGCTTTTGCCTTTAATTCCACATTCCCGGATTTTTCGTAATGAAGCGCGGCAGCCGACAGCCAGTGTCCCAGAAAATGGCCGCGCAGCTGACAGCTTGGATCTTCCCATCCTCCCATGGCCTGCGAATCCATCCCGCGTCCCGAAGCCCTCCCCGCCTCCAGCATAAAGTTGCGCAGCAAGTGTTCCGTCTTAAGCTTCATCAGGTAATCACGATTATCCTTCTCACGTCGGAGA
>CAJTKW010000109.1:0-3315 GCA_910577035.1 uncultured Acetatifactor sp. | reverse complement strand
CTTTGTAAGTTCTCCTTCCCTTTTTCTAACATACTAACCGAATGCCTCCGGAAATAAAATGGAGATTCTTGACCTAAACATGTAGATTCCGGACTTTTTCACATCATGCCGGATCAATGCTCCTTTTTTATACGCACGTCTTATAAGCATCCGCATTGACATGCGCATAATACATAATGTAAGGAAATTCATACATGACAGCACGGGAGATACTAAAGATACTTTATAAGGATGGATGGTAGAAACTGCCCTGATTGATTATCTACAATTACCTCTGTCCGGCAGGCACTAACAGAAATACGGCGGCTACTCACTGATTTTCCAGTGGTTAGCCGCCGTTTCCCGTACTTTCACGTCAGAGCAGATGACGGGAGTCGAACCCGCCTCCTCAGCTTGGGAAGCTGATGTACTACCGATATACTACATCTGCCTAATAGCAGGGTATCCGCTTCAACGAAATTTATTATAACACACATTTCAAAATATATCCAGTAAAATTTTAAATTTTTTACCCCGGCTTTTTAACACGGTTTTCTATAAATTCTATCCTTCGCGCCTGATTAGTGGTCAGACGATCCTCTTCCCGGTAATTTTCATAGGAATCCACAACATAATTTTTCATTCTGCCCTAACCTAAAAATTCTCTTCATACTTCCAGACATGCCTGTGCAGCCGGCACAAACAATTCGTGAAACCGTACAGGAAGAATCGCCGTTCTTGCGATTCTTCGAGGAATGACTTAGATTTCCTCAGGCCAGGTCTTAAAGAGGGGTGTTTACACACCCTCTTATAACCTCAGAAAATCTTCATTCCTTTCACACTACCCAGCGAAGTGCATTTTCAATGCCGTTCTCCGTAAGGTCGGTACTCACATAATCCGCAATCGCTTTCACATCCTCTGTAGCATTCCCCATGGCGATGCCGATATGGGCCCGCTCTATCATGGGAATATCATTACTGCTGTCGCCGATGGCGACCGTCTCCTCCATGGGGATCCCCAGCGTATCCGCTACAAAATTCATGGCGCTGGCCTTGGAAAAGCCCCGAGGCATGATCTCAAAAAAGCCTTCCTTTCTGTCCACAAAGTCCAGCTTCCCTGCGAACTCCCTGCGAAAGGCATCCATTTTCTCTACCCTGTCCACATAAGCGTAAAACTTGTCAAAATGGCCGGGGGCCTCTTCGAAACTGCCGTATTCCAGGAAACTAAAACGGCGGATAAAGCTTCGGAAGCCCTCCGTAAAGATTCTCTCGTCGCTGTTGCAGAAGTTATTCCCGCTTCCTTCCAGACAGGCATCAATTTCATATCGGTGCAGCCCGTCTATAATATCCCTGGCTTCCTGCCGGTCAAAGGTCTTGTGCAGCAAAGTCTTCCCCCGGTAAACCACCATGGTTCCGCAGCCTAAGATCAGGCCGTCGAATTCCGTCTGGCCCAGCAGCTCACTTCCCACCAGTTTCAGCGTTCTGCCCGTATTAATCATACAGATATGTCCGCCGGCTCTGGCCCGCTGGATTGCATTTCTGGCGCTTTCCGGTATCACACGCCCGTCCTCGCCCACCAGTGTTCCGTCTATGTCAAAGAATATCAGCATATTTCCTCCCATTCTGCCGCACCGGCAGTGCCGCTGATGGCGGCACAAACAATCCGTGAGAAAAACTCTGTCCAAAGCGAGCTTGCTCGCTTGCGTTTTTCAGTGTGAGAAAGGTTCGCTCCGCGAACCGTAGAATTTCTTAGACGACGTTTTTTGGCGTCTTAGAAATTCTTCTCACACTATCCTCCGGCCTGAATTTATAACAGGAACTGCTTCCTGGCATAATAATGCCCGGCAGAAAGCTCCGCCGGGCTCATGTATCCGATCTTATGCCACCTTAGATTTCGCCAGCTCCGCCAGGGTCTTAAAGCCCTCTGCGTCGTTGACTGCCATCTCTGCCAGCATCTTTCTGTTCATATCAATTCCGGCAAGCTTCAGTCCGTACATAAACTTGCTGTAAGAAAGGCCGTTAATCCTGGCCGCCGCGTTAATACGCGCAATCCACAGCTGTCTGAACTGGCGCTTCCTCTCTTTTCTGCCGGCATATGAGCTGGTCAGTGCTCTCATAACAGCCTGCTTTGCTACTCTGTACTGCTTGCTTCTGGCTCCTCTGTAGCCTTTCGCAAGCTTCAATACTCTATTATGCTTTTTTCTGGCATTCATGCCGCCTTTTATTCTTGCCATATCCTTTTTCCTCCTTAACTAAGCTTATAAATAAGGTAAAATCTTCTTCATGTTCTTTACGTTTGTTTCGTCTGTCATAGCCGGCTTTCTCAGATTACGCTTAGTTTTTGCCGTCTTCTTAGTTAAGATGTGGCGTCTGTAAGCCTTATTTCTCTTCAACTTACCCGTTCCTGTCAGTTTAAAACGCTTTGCAGCCGATCTGCTTGTCTTCATCTTGGGCATAACATATTCCTCCTAAACTTAAATTAATCTATTTTAACTTTTGCGAACCAGCGTGCAATACACTAGCGCTTTTCAGTTAAAAACATTGTCATACTCCTGCCTTCCACCTTGGGCGCTTTTTCCACCACCGAAATGTCGGACAGGCTCTCGGCAAAATCATCCAAAATATGCTTACTGCTGTTCATATGTGCCATCTCACGGCCGCGAAACCGCAGGGTCACCTTAACACGATCCCCCTTGGTCAGGAATTTCCTGGCAGCATTAATCTTGGTATTGAGATCATTCGTGTCGATATTGGGAGACAGTCTGATTTCCTTAATCTCGATAACCTTCTGTTTCTTCTTTGCCTCCTTTTCCCTCCTGACCTGCTCGTACTTGTACTTGCCGTAATCCACAATCTTACACACAGGGGGCTTTGCCGCAGGCGCTATCTTCACAAGATCAAGCTCCGCATCCTCCGCCAGCTTCATGGCATCCCTCACGGACATAATGCCCAGCTGCTCCCCGTTCTCACCGATCAGGCGTACCTCTTTGTCCCTAATCTGCTCGTTAATCATTAAATCGCTAATGGTCGTACCCTCCATAAAGAAAAAATAAAAGTGGACAGCATAACTATCCACTTAAACTCACTTCATCACAACTCTTCTCCTGTCTCACAGACAGAAAAACCGCCGGAATCATATGAACTCTTACTGGCCCGATTGCCGTAAGGTGAGAGTGGATACTCTGCTTGCTGGCATGTTTTTCACACGCATATACAGAATATCACATCCTTCCCTCTTTGTCAATAGCCGATTTCAGATTTTCACCATAGCGAGAACCTTCTCTTATTTGCCAAAATAAAATCCACCCCTCAATACAGATACTGTGGAAGTTACTT
>CAJTKW010000108.1 GCA_910577035.1 uncultured Acetatifactor sp. | reverse complement strand
GCATTTTTTGACCGAAGACAGTCTGTGCGAAATAAAAAGCATGGTGTGGTCGCTGCCTTCTTTCATAATATTTTGAAAAAGCTCATACTCCGCGATGGGATCAAGCGCGCTTGACGGCTCGTCAAAAATCTTAATGTAGGAATCCTTTGCAAACGTCCTCGCCACGGCAAGCTTCTGGCTCTCCCCGCCCGAAAATACCGCGCCGTTTTCGTCAAATTCTTTGGTCATCACCGTGTGCATGCCGTCTGGCAGGGACATGACTTTCTCATAAACCCCCGCCTTTTTCAACGCATCCACGGCTGTCTGCTCATCATTTTCATAATGTCTTCCCATCAGCACATTCTCCATGACGCTTATGCCGAATATGCAAAAATCCTGAAACGTGACGGCAAACAGCTCCCTGTACGCATGAAGATTATATTCCCTGATGTCCCTCCCGTTTAGCCGGATTACGCCGGAAACAGGGTCATACAGGCGCAGAAGCAGCTTAATGATCGTGGTTTTTCCGGCTCCGTTGTGGCCGACTAACGCTGCAATCTCACCCTCTCTGATCGTAAAAGACAAGTCCTTGATAGTCTCTTCCTCCTTATAGGAAAAGCTTACATGGTCAAATTCCAGCGTTTCAAATTTTCCTTCCGGTATCACGCCGTCCTGATCCTCGGGAATTTTTATCTCGTAATCCATAAATCCCTTTAGATTACTGATGAACATGCCGTTTTTCATGATATTCATGATGTTCTCAAACAGGCCGATCAGAATCCATGTCATGGCTACCATCAGGCTGGACATGACCGTAAGCTGCGCCAGGGAGATCGAACCCGTGACACGGTTGCGGTAGACCGCATACAACAGCACACCCTCAAAAATCACCGTAAAGGTAAAGGTGATTTTCAGGAAATTTAAGCCTGCGTTGCTGAAAGCATACTTCACAGCCGTGCGGACTTTGTGCTGCGTCGCATTGCGGTACTGCTGCTTTAGAAGCGAGAACACGTTGGAAAGCCTGATTTCCTTGGCATAATCGGGAAGATACATGACCCGGTTCACGTAGTTGAGCACCTTATCATCGGGAGCCTGTTCCGTATACCGCTTAAACTCATATTTGTTTTTGTAGTGGCCAAATACAAAATTGCCAATCAGCGGGGACAGTATAAACAGTACGGCATAATGGTCAATCTCGTACATAAACCAGAACACCGCGATTGTCGCTGCCGTTCCGCCAAGCACGCCCCACACATTCTGGACAATTTCCAGGATTTTCGTGTCCGCGCCGTCCATTGACATCGTATACCGGTTATAAAAATCCGAATCCTCATAGCATCGAAGCTCCACATTTTTTGCCTTCTCATACAGTCTCGAATAAACTCCGTAATACAGTTTTGCCGCTGACAGGGGATATACTACGTTCTCCACATAATTCCTGTACACGCTCAGCAGAAAGAACAGCCCCCCGCACATCAGAATAAACCTGAGAACCAGCCGGAAATCCTGATTCTGATCCAATGCGCCGACAATGTGGCGTATAAAAACTGCATCAAAGAATACCCATTCAAAATACCCTGACGCCTGCATAAAAAAAGAGTGTATCACCATGCTCTTCTCGATAGAAAATCCAAGCTCCAACGCATAGCAGTCATTTTTTATGGTCTCCCTGAATGTCAGCTTTTGTTCCTTTTTATTTTGTTCTTTTCCCTTTTTCATCCTTCTGCCCCTCACCCGGATCAGCATAAGCAACGCTGTCTGCAAAACAGAACTATTATACCACTCCGTTTCCCTTTCGCGCCAGACTTTTTTCATCATCTTTTCCGGAGGGCTATGAACCCTTCTGTCTATGTATGCCAAAGCTGTCCTTGTCCTGACGCACGGTACTGGCTCACCGTTAAAAAAGGACTCCGGTGTCCGGAGTCCTCCTTCCATATTATCTCTGTGTTATGACGCACCCGGGTATCTTCTTACAGAGTCCCCTGGGTAAACAGGCTCTTCACATGCTGAACCTCTTCAGCCGTAGCCTTACTTGCAGGGACATAGTAAGACTTCTCCCTTGCCAGATTGTAAAGCTCCTCCTGGGACTGTTCGCAGGCATTGCGGAACTGCTTCAGGGTCTGCTTCAGCTCCTTGTTCTCCGACTGGGCAATCATTTCCGCATAACGGATCAGCTCGCCGTTAATCCCTGCCAGCGTATCCGCTACCATGGTCTTTTCCTGTAATTCCATATCTGTTCTCCTCTCACTCAACTTTAAGATTTTTATCAGTTCAGAAATTTCATAAGCTGCTGCTTATTCTCCATGGCTGATTTTGCACCTTTCTCAAAAAACTGCTTGATCTGGGTGTCGGATGCCGCCTTGGAATACTCCTGCATCTTGCAGTGAGTGGTGTCAAAACCGCCGATCAAATGGCGAAGATTCTGTAAATCCAGTTCTGAAATATTAGTCATAGTCTGGCCTCCTTATATAATTTATTTGCGAGGTTATTCTGTGCATTTCAGCCAGAAGATATACAGATCTGCTTTCATTATTAATTTTTGCCATTTTTTAACCAACTACATCTGATGCCTTACCACGCCGTATTCATCATCCGGCCGGAAATAGGGACACTCCCGCTGGGTGCCGGACAGGAAACGGTACATCTCGTCTTCGTCCAGATTTACCATGCAGCTGTAGCTCTCATACTCTTCATCATACACATAATTGACGCACATGTCACAATTTGAAACCGCCATATGACCCTCCTGTTTTCGTTCAGTCTCAGCCCACACCTTCCGGCTTCGGAAAATCTTCATTCTTTTCTTCCTTTTTATGCAGACAGGCATATATCTCCCTCCGGGGCAGCCCCCGGTCCTTCGCCACCTGCTTCATAGCCGTCTTGCGGTCCATTCCCTGGCTCTCATAGCGGCTCATATGCTCCTCAATACTCACTTCCTCCCAGGAAGCGATTTCTTCTTTGCGTTTCTCCTCACGGCTTTTCCCTTCCAGTACCAGGACAAACTCACCTCTGGGCATTTCCCCTTCATAATAGGCAAGTGCCCCCTCCAGCGTTGTTGGCATCACTGTTTCAAACTTTTTCGTCAGCTCTCTGCATATGGTGACACGCCTGTCACCCATGGCTCCCCGCAATTCTCCCAGAGTTTCCAGCAGATGATGGGGCGCCTCATACAAAATAATGGTGCGGCTTTCTTCTGCCAGCTCTTCCAGAATCTCCCGCCGCTCCTTTTTTTCCGCCGGCAGGAAACCCTCAAAGCAGAAACGTCTGGTAGACAGCCCGGAAAGAGTAAGGGCGGTAATACATGCCGACGGGCCCGGCAGCGACGTGACCGGTATACCGTTTTCCTGGCACAGCTTTACCAGCACCTCCCCCGGGTCAGAGATTCCTGGCGTTCCCGCGTCGGTAATCAGCGCTATATTTTTCCCCGCCTGCATCTGTCCCGCCAGCTGCCTGGCCTTCTCCACCTTATTATATTCATGGTAGCTGGTCATGGGCGTATGAATGTCAAAATGATTCAGAAGCTTAATGCTGTTCCGGGTATCCTCTGCGGCAATCACATCCACCATCCGCAAGGTTTCCACCACCCGGGACGTTATGTCCTGCAGATTGCCAATCGGTGTTGCACATAAGTATAGGGTTCCTGGCATATTATTTCCTTTCCGGTAAACTCTCAATTCCAAAAAAGTGTAACAGCCCTGCCAATGCAGAACTGTTACACATTATAGATCAAATTCCCTTTAAACGCAATCTGTCTGGAAAGAAACTCTCACGATAAACAGATCCGCATTAAATTCCAGCTCAAACTGTCCTCCACAGGCTTCCGTAAAGCTCTGGGCAATGGAAAGTCCCAAACCGCTCCCGCCGTCGGTACGGCTCTTGTCCCCTCTGAAAAAGCGCTCCGTAAAGTTTTTATCCTCATCCAGCTCCATATGGGAGGTATTTTTGACGCTTGCCACTGCCATCCTTCCGTCCACCTGAAGCGCCACATACACCCTGGAGCCCTCCAGCGAATATTTCAGGGCGTTCTGGAACAGGTTCTGAAATACCCTGTACATTCTCTGTCCGTCGGCCAGGATCAACACCGGCGCCTCCGGTATCTCCGTGCGGAAGGACACGCTGCTGCCCTGGATTTCCTCGTCCATATCCGCCAGGGTCTGACGCAGCAGCTTACCGAAATCCAGTTGTTCCATATTCACTGGAAGCTCTCCGGAAGCAGCCTTGCTCACTGCAAACACATCCTGCACCATATTTTTCAGCCGTTGGGACTTTTCATCCAGAATCTTTATATAATCCTTCACATGTTCCGGCAGCCCTTCCTCTTCCTTCAGGAACTGCACATAACTGATGATGGAAGTCAGAGGCGTCTTCAGGTCATGGGATACATTGGCAATCAGCTCCACCTTCATACGCTCGCTTCTCATCTGCTCGTCCACGGCTCCGGCCATACCCTGGCGGATATTTTCCAGCTGCGCCGCAACCGTCTCCAGCTCGTTTCCCACTGTCACTTCCGATTCCTTCTGCCGGCACAGGTGATTCTTTTCTTTGCCTGCGTCATTTCCACTGCCACTGTTGTCAATGCCGCCTGCTTTAGCGGTGTAGTCTCCGCTGCAGATCTCTCCGATACGTTTTGACAGCGCGTCCACCTCCCTGGCGGCTTTTACGTTCTTCCTCTCCGCCAGAGAAACTGCCAGCAGAATGCCAGCTACCCCAAAACCGCACGGCACAAAAATCATGTCCCGGTCACCGCCCGCTGCAGCGGCCAATATTATAATACCGAGAAAAGCAATCACAACGCACACAATTGCGCTCCGCCGTGCCATCCTGCGGGCCAGGGGCAGCTTCATCTCCCTGGCGGAAAATGCTCTGCAGCACCGGGCAATCAGTCCCCGGCTCCACATCCTTTTATTATGCCGCAGATCATTCCAGAACAAATAGATCATCCAGAACAGAGTGACCCAGCACATGGCCGACACATAGAGCAATTCTGACAGCATCCACTCTATATAGCTGCCGGACGCCCCCAGGCCGCCATCGGCGTAGGCCTGGGTAAGCTCCCACCATATGTCATAACTGCCGTTTTCCCTGAGCTGCCTCCCGATTCCGGCAAACACTACCCCCAGAACCAACACCCCGAGCAGCACCTTGCCTTCTATCCATATCCTTCCCTGAATAGCAGCAATCTTTTCCGATGCCTCCCGCCTTCCCTTTCTGCAGAAGAGGGAACAGACCAGCAGCCCTATCCCTGCGGCAAAGCCGACCAGGTTCCAGCGCAGCAGCCGTCTGCCGGACAGAATATTATACTGCATCCAATACAGTACATTATTCTGTTGTCGGTATCCGCCGCTTTTCGCCAGACCTACGGTATAAAGAACCGGTTCCTTTGCGGCAGCCATACAGATTACGGCCTTTTTCATCTCATCGTTCACCGGGAAATTACGGTATCCGGGAACGTACCAATCGCTATTCACCCGGTAATAGCCGTCACCATAGATGTCCACATCCCTCCCATCCTTTGTAATCCGAACACACGCCCCGTCAAAATACAGGAGAAAATTATAGCCCTCCGGAACCTGCACAGTACCGTCCCCCTGAATCAGGTCCGCGTTGGAATACAGCAGCTTACCGTCATAGGAAATACTGTAAAGCAGATTTTTATCCTCCTCCATACCGGAAAAATAGTTCCTGGTCAGCTTTTCCTTTCTCTTTTGCAGCCGTTCTTTCTCTTCCTCCGTCAGATTTCCCTCCGGATCCTCTTCCCCCTCTTCCCAGCCATACCACCCATACTCCCTGTACCATCTTTCCTCAGGGTCTTCGTATTCCAATGGGATACCTGCAGCTGTTCCTTCCGTCACCAGAGCCTCGCCAATCTCTTCCTGCAATTGTGCCAGTTCCTCATAATATGCCGCCTCACCGGCCGAATAGCCATTGTAATAGTCCCCATATGTCGGACAGCCATTGATCGCTATGGACAGGAAATCCTCCAGGCGATTGGAAATATGCTGCCTGAACCTCCGGCTTTGCTGATAGTCCGTCTCCCACCCTTCGGCCGAATCCCTGGAAAACAGCTTAGCAGGCATACGCCGAAGCATTCCCGGCAGATTCCACAGCGTCAGAGTGACTCCCAGAAAGAAAACTGCAAAACTTAAAATCTTTTTAATGCTTTTCCATTTTGTATCCAATTCCCCACACCACCTTTAAATATTCTGGCTCTTTGGGATTCAGCTCCAGTTTCTCGCGAATACGCCGGATATGTACCATCACCGTATTTTCCGAGGCATATGCCTCCTCGTCCCATACCCGGCGGTAGATTTCCTCCGCCGGAAACACCCGGCCCGGATTGCGTATGAGAAGTTCAATGATACCGGTCTCCTTGGCTGTCAGTCTCACAGGCTCCCCGTCCGCATAGAGTATCTTTTCATCCATGCGATAGAGCAGCCTGCCGTTTCTGATCTCACCAATCCGGCTGCCGGCATGGATGTCTCCCAGGCAGGTGTACCTTCGAAGCTGGCTCTTCACCCGGGCTGCCAGCTCCTGGGGATTATAGGGTTTGGACACATAATCATCTGCCCCCATGGATAATCCCAGTACCTTGTCGGTATCCTCGCTCTTGGCGCTTAAGACAATGACCGGAATATTCTGCCGCTCCCGGATGCGCATCAGAGCCGACAAGCCGTCCAGCTTAGGCATCATCACATCGATAAGCACCAGCCTCACCTGCCGGCATGCCAGTATATCCAGCGCCTCCAGGCCGTCATAGGCTTTCAGCACCTCATAGCCTTCTCCCTCCAGAAGAATGCTGATGGCCTTTACGATCTCCCTGTCATCATCCACCACTAAGATACAGTCACTCATACTACCCTCCATGTCGCAGCTAAGCTGCGGGGCAAATCCGGATCAGGAATGCCCCAGTCAGCCCTGCCGGCTTCTTCTCGCACTTCCCGACATGCCGCCGCAGGCGGCAGTGCCGCTGATGGCGGCACTAACAATCCGTAAAACCAAAGCGCAAAATTGCGCTTGGAAGAACCGCCGCTCTTGCGGTTCTTCGAGGCGAAGCTTAAACTTTCGCACTTATCCCAAAGGCTGTAACCAGAATATCCCCCATTTTTAACAAAAATACAGGGAAAGTTCTTACATGTTTCTTACAAATTCTTAACTGCCCCTTAATAGCCGTAGGTATCGCGAATCTCCGGCATATATTCGCCGGGAGAGCGAAAGACAATCAGGGGCTTCTCTACCTTCATGCGGGATTTTCCGCCCCGCACTGCCTCAATCAGCACCATGTTCGGTTCTTTGTCCACATAGGGATGGACAAACTGCATCCTTTTCGGCTCCAGCCTGTACTTTGCCAGCGTTGTCATGATCTCCGCCAGCCGGAAAGGACGGTGCACCAGAAAGAAATGCCCCTGGGGCTTCAGCAGCTTTGCCGTCTGCCTGGCGACATCCTCAAAGGTACATAATATTTCATGACGGGCTATGGCTTTGGGCCCGTCCGGATTGGTAATCCCGTGATTCCCAATCATATAGGGCGGATTACAGGTTATACAATCAAAAGAAGCAGACGGAAAATAAGAGTCTGCTTCTTTGATGTCTCCGATTACAATATCTATCTTATCCGACAGACCGTTCAGAGCCACGCTCCTTGCCGCCATGTCAGCGCTCTCCGCCTGAATCTCCAGACCTGTCAGATGGGCACAGCCATATTTGGCCTCCATCAGGATCGGAATGATGCCGGTCCCGGTTCCCAGATCCAACAGCCTGTCACCTTTATCCCCATGGGCAAACCCTGTCAGCAGTACCGCATCCATTCCGAAACAAAACCGGGACGGACTCTGGATGATCCGGTAACCGTTCCGCTGCAGGTCGTCCAATCTCTCATTATCCTTCAGATCGATCGTCATTGCGCTTTCCCTGCTCTTCCTGCTGCCCGTTATGGCGGTTCCTGCGTCGGTTCTTATTCCATTGGCGCTGCTCTTCCCCGCTTCCCTGCTCCGCCGGGTTATTCCGGCCGTCCCTCTGAGGACTGCGGCGCTCTCCCTGGCTGTTTCTCCGTTCAGACTGTCCCCGTCCGTATTCTCCCTGACTGCTTCGATTGTCACCCGGGCTGCGGCCACGATCTCCCTGACTGCCTCGGTTATCTCCCTGGTTCCCCCGGCCGTCTCCCTGGTTGAACCGGTTATCTCCCTGGTTCCCCCGGCTGTCTCCCTGGTTTCCCCGGCTGTCTCCCTGGTTTCCCCGGCCGTCTCCCTGGTTGAACCGGTTATCTCCCTGGTTCCCCCGGTTATCTCCCTGGTTCCCCCGGCTGTCTCCCTGGTTTCCCCGGCTGTCTCCCTGGTTTCCCCGGCCGTCTCCCTGGTTGAACCGGTTATCTCCCTGGTTCCCCCGGTTATCTCCCTGGTTCCCCCGGCTGTCTCCCTGGTTTCCCCGGCTGTCTCCC
>CAJTKW010000107.1 GCA_910577035.1 uncultured Acetatifactor sp. | reverse complement strand
GCACGGCAGGGAGAAGGTGCTGGCCGTGCTGATTGAGGGGGAGCCGGCGGAATCCTTTCCGGAGGAGCTGCTGTACAAGGAAGAGACTGTCACCGCAGAGGACGGCAGCGTGAGCACGGTCCGCAGGGCGATGGAACCCCTGGCGGCAGATATTCGGGGTAAAAACAGGCGGGAGATGCTGAAGGCATTGAAAACGGAGAAGCTCAGGCTGTTGGCGCCTATGTTTTCTCTGGATTATGATGACCTGAAGCAGAGGCACAGAGAGCGGAGGATGAAGCGGATTCTGGGAGCTTCTCTGGGGGCAGCCGCCTTATTTTTGTGCTTTGGTACCTTCAGCACCGCCATGGCGCTTCGGATCCGGAATCAGAACAGGCAGCTGGAGGAGCAGAAGGACAGGCTGCAGGCGCAGAAGGAACTGCTGGAAGAACAGGCGACGCTTCTCAAGAAGCAGTCCGATGAGATCCTGCAGCAGAATGAATCGCTGCTTGAGGGACAGGCATTGAACCTGGCGGAGGACTCCCTGCGCCTGTTGGAGGCAGGGGACCGGACGGGAGCCATCCGGAGGGCGGTGCAGTCCCTGACGGAATACGACGGAATACAGATGCCTTATACCGCCCGGGGAGAGTATGCCCTGACGGAGAGCCTGCATATCTATGACAGCGGGACATATATTAAGCCCAGACATCAGATGGAGACAGAGGGAGTGATCTGGAGTATGCGGCTGTCCCCTGACAGGGAGAGGCTGCTTACCTGTGATGCCACCCGTACGCTGACTCTGTGGAATATTGCTGAAGGCAGCAGGATCTGCGTCAGGAGGAACTGCGAAGCCTTTCTCTCTGAAAAGGAGGATTATTGCTTTCTGGATAATGACAGGATTGCCTACATTGATGATGCGGGCGGGGTCACCGTCTATGACTGGCAGAGGGAGGAGGCGGAAAGCTTTCTGGAGGGAAGCTTCCCCCGGGGGATGGAGGCTGCCGGCGGGCTGCTGGCGGTGCAGTACACCGGGGAAATACGGATATATCGGACAGATACCCTGGAATATCTGGGAAACTATGTGAAGGAGGGGTTCTACGGGATTCCTGGGAAGGTTTATATTGACGGGGAAAGGAAAATCGTGGTGTTTCAGGAGACTGCCACAGAGGAGGCGGATCCGGATGATCCCAGAAGGCTGGTGTTCTGGGATATAGAGTCCGGCAGGATCAGTAAGACGGAAGCAGATGACTGCTGGATAGATACCGTCGCCTTTGGGGGCAATACGGCCTATGTGCTGTGCAGCTATACCGGGGACGATTATTTCAGCATGGAAGCAGGCCTTATGGCCTGTGATATGGACACGGGGGCGACCCTCTGGAAAAACGTGTATGCCGACTGCGGCGGAAGCACCCTGTTCCTGCCGTCGGCTGAGGGGGCCGATAAATTTCTGGCGGTTACCTCCTACGATGCGCGGCTGATCGGCAGGGAGGACGGAAGAGAGTATGCCCGGTTTTCCATGGGCAGCAGTGTTGCCGGAGGGGCGGTTTTTACGGACGGGGACCTCTATACCTTATATACCAGAAGCGGGGAGTTCCATTCGATTCTGACGGAGAAGCTGATGGATTATGTGGTGGAGAACCGTTTCCAGAGTCATTCCCAGAACGTGAAGGAATTTCAGGTCTGCCGGGGCGGGTATCTTGTTCTGCCCTATCAGGATAACCGGGTGACCCTGTACACCTATTCGGAGAATCCGGCTTACGAGAAGCTGCCGGAGCCGGTGGAGCCGGCGCAGGGAGAAGGCCTTGATTACAGCCTGGCGGTAGAATTTGCCGGGGAGAAGGGACTGGATATGCCGGCGCTGGTGAATTATGTTTTCTACAGCGGGGACGGGACGTTTCTTTATGTCTGTTACAATAACGAGCAGCTGAAAATATATGATGCCGAAAGCCTTGAGCTGAAGACGGAGCTGGCATTGAAATCTCCTTTTGCCAGGAATGAGCTTGGAGTAGATGAGCGGGGCAACCGTTTTGTAGGCGGAGGCGGATATGGCTATATGCTGAGTCCCGGTTTGGAGCTGCTGGCGGTGATCGAGGACCTGAAGGCGGTGGATCCCGGGCGAAACCGGCTGATTGTGGGGGACAGCGGCGGAGACCAATATGAAATTCCCATTTATACTGTGGAAGAACTACTTGATAATGCCCGCGGATATGTGCTATCATGTAACTATTCGGAGCCGGATCAGGCGGACTTCGAATAATCCCGGATAAGGAAAGACAGGAAAGACCATATGAGTGAGACGGAATCCAAAAATTTTATTGAGACCATTATTGACAAGGATCTGGCGGAGGGCGTCTGTACATCCGTGCATACCCGGTTTCCTCCGGAGCCCAACGGGTATCTTCATATCGGGCATGCCAAGAGCATTCTTTTGAATTATGGCCTGGCGCAGCAATACGGCGGGAAATTCAACATGCGTTTCGATGATACCAATCCCACCAAGGAGGACATTGAGTTCGTAGAATCCATCAAGGCGGATATTCAGTGGCTGGGGGCAGACTGGGAGGAAAGGCTTTTCTTTGCTTCGGATTATTTCGGGCAGATGTACGAGGCGGCACTGAAACTGATCCGGAAGGGAAAGGCCTATGTGTCGGAGCTGTCCCCAGAGCAGATCCGGGAGTACAGAGGAAGCTTCACGGAACCCGGCAGAGAGGATCCCGGCAGGGAGCGCTCCCCGGAGGAGAACCTGCGGCTGTTTCAGGAGATGAAGGAGGGAAAGTATGCCGACGGCGAGCTGGTCTTAAGGGCCCGTATCGATATGGCATCTCCCAATATTAATATGCGGGATCCGGTGATCTACCGGGTGGCCCATATGCGGCATCATAATACGGGAGATACCTGGTGCATTTACCCCATGTATGATTTTGCCCATCCCATAGAGGATGCCATCGAAGGGATTACCCACTCCATTTGTACTATGGAGTTTGAGGATCACAGGCCTTTGTACGACTGGGTGGTGCGGGAGCTGGAATATCCCCATCCTCCGAAGCAGATTGAATTTGCAAAGCTGTATCTGAAAAATGTGGTTACAGGAAAGAGATATATTAAGAAGCTGGTACAGACCGGAATTGTGGACGGCTGGGACGATCCCAGGCTGGTGTCCATTGCGGCGCTCAGACGCAGGGGATTTACGCCGGAGTCCATCAGAATGTTTGTGGAAATGTGCGGTGTGTCCAAGGCGAATTCCGTTGCGGATTATGCGGCACTGGAATACTGTATCCGGGAGGACTTAAAGGCGAAGGCACCCCGCTATATGGCGGTTCTGGATCCTGTGAAGCTGGTGATTGACAATTACCCGGAGGGACAGACGGAGCTGCTGTCCGGGGTGAATAATCCGGAGAACGAGTCTCTGGGCAGCAGGGAAATACCCTTTGGCAGGGAGCTTTATATCGAGAGGGAGGACTTCATGGAGGAGCCGCCGAAGAAGTACTTCCGCATGTTCCCCGGCAATGAGGTCCGCCTGATGAACGCTTATTTCGTCACCTGCACCGGCTGTGTAAAGGATGAGGACGGCAATATTACGGAGATTCACTGTACCTATGATCCGGCTTCCAGGGGAGGCAACAGTCCGGACGGCAGGAAAGTGAAGGGAACCATCCACTGGGTAGCCGCCGAGACGGCAATTCCTGCCAGGGCCCGTCTGTATGAGAACCTGATTGACGAAGAGGCTGCCAACGAGAAGGGGTCCATTTATAATGAGGAGGGCGAGCTGTACCTGAATCCTCATTCGCTGACGGTGAGAAACTGTTTCCTGGAGCCTGCGTTTGCCGGAGCCTGCGCCGAAGACAGATATCAGTTTGTCAGGCAGGGATTTTTCTGTGTGGACAGGAAGGATTCCAAACCGTCGGATCTTGTGTTTAACAGGATCGTTTCGCTGAAAAGCTCGTTTGTACTGCCAAAGAAGGATGAGAATTAAAGTAAGAGTCAGTAAATAAAATGAAAGGTGAGGAGATTTGTCATGGGTATTTTATCGGGACTTGGTGATTTTGGCCTCGGGGGACTGGAGGGCCTGGATATTTACGAGGAGGAGAAAGAGGAAAAGAAGGCGGCGCCTGCCGCGCCTCCCAAGGTAATGGAAAAGGATTTGATCTATGATAAAAGCTTTTCCTGCCCTGTCTGTGGGGAAGAGTTCACGTCGAAGATCATGAAGACGGGAAAGGCAAAGCTTCTGGGGACGGATTCCGACCTGCGCGCAAAGTATGAAGGCATCGATTCCGTGAAATACGATGTGCTCCTCTGCCCTTCCTGCGGATATGCGGCCATAAGCAGATATTTTACCACCATCGGCAGTGCTCAGGCCAAGCTGATCAAAGAGAAGATCAGCAACAGCGTGCACATGACGAAATATGAGGACGAGGTATACGGCTATGAGCAGGCGTTTGAGCGTTATAAGCTGTCCCTTGTCTGTGCCGTGGTAAAGAAGGCCAAAGCCAGTGAAAAGGCGTTTATCTGCTTAAAGAGCGGATGGCTGATGCGGGGCTGGAGGGAGAATCTGCAGGAGAACGGCGGCGACGCGAAGAAGATCGAGGAGCTGCAGAATCAGGAGGAGGAATACCTCCAGAATGCCTATAAGGGCTTTATTGAAGCCAGGCAGTCAGAGGGTTTCCCTATGTGCGGCATGGATGAGGTGACCATAGATTACCTGGTGGCAGTGCTTGCCACAAAGCTGAAAAAGTTTGATGTGGCCAGCCGTCTGGTGTCTTCCATTCTGGCGTCAGGTATGGCGAATGCCCGTACCAAGGAAAAGGCCAGGGATCTGAAGGAACAGATTATCGAGGAAATGAAAAAGGCCGGAAAATAGAGACCGGACGTTGAACTATGTACGATATGACGATTCGTCTGCAGGCCGGCGCAAGCCGTCTGTATGAGCAGATATATGAACATATAAAGAAAGAGATCAGGGACGGGAAGCTTCTTGCGGGAGAGAGGCTTCCCTCCACGCGTTCTCTGGCGGAATATCTTCAGGTGGCAAGGAGTACGGTAGAGTATGCTTACGGCCAGCTCCTGGCAGAAGGATACATTGAGTCGAAGCCCTGTAAGGGATATTTTGTGTGTCCCATGGAGGTGCTGGCACAGATGGAAGAGGACAGCGGATTCCCGGAAATGCAAAGGGGGGAAGATATAAGGGCATCTGATCGGGACAGCGGCGGAGCTGAACGGATCTGTGATTTCTCTCCCCATGACATTGATATGTCGGGATTTCCCTTTGGTATCTGGAAGCGGATTACCCGTAATATTCTCACGGATGCCAACAGTGATTTATTTTCCCGGGGAGAGCCCCAGGGGGATTATGAGCTTCGGCTGACCATCAGCCGTTATATCCATTCTTCCCGGGGCGTGAATTGCAGGCCGGAGCAGATTGTTGTGGGAGCGGGAAACGATTACCTGCTGCTGCTGCTGGAAAAGCTGCTGGGCAGGCAGGTGCGCATTGCCATGGAAAATCCCACGTATCTGCGTTCCTGCCGCATTTTAAAGTCCTTTTCCTACCAGATCGTGACGGTGGACGCGGATGAAAACGGTATGAAAGTGGGGCAGCTGGAGAAGGCAGACGCAGACGCAGTCTATTGTATGCCCTCCCACCAGTTCCCGTCGGGAACCATTATGCCCATCGGCAGACGCATCGAACTGCTGAGATGGGCGGATAAGGCCCCTGGCAGGTACATCATTGAAGATGATTACGATAGTGAGTTCCGTTATCACGGGAAGCCCATTCCGGCGCTGCAGGCTACGGACGGGCATGGAAGAGTGATTTATATCGGCAGCTTTTCAAAAGCCATTGCCCCTGCCATCCGGGTCAGCTTTATGGTGCTGCCGGAAATTCTGCTGGAAAAGTATCAGCGGGAGTTGTTTTTCTATTCCTGTACGGTCTCCAGAATTGATCAAAGCATTCTGAATGAATTTATCCGGGACGGCTATTTCGAGCGGCATTTAAACCGCATGAGAAAAATATACCGGGGGAAACACGAACTTCTCTTGGATGAGCTGCGCCCTTTCAGAAAAAAATTTGCCGTAACGGGAGAAAATGCGGGGCTGCACCTTCTTTTGAAGGCAAAGACGGGTATTTCCGAGGAAGAGCTGGTCAGGAATGCCGGGAAGGCAGGGGTGAAGGTGTACGGGCTTTCTGAAAACATGGAGCCGGATGCCCGGACTGCACCGCCGGAGCCGGCCACTGTCCTCATGGGTTTTGGCGCTTTAAGTCATGAGCAGATCCGGGAGGGAATCAGACGCCTTAAGGAGGTCTGGCTGTAAAGAGCGGATAAAAGCCATGGGGCGCCTAAAAAAATATTTAAGCGGGGAGGGAAGAGCCGTCTTCCCTCCCCGCCCCCCGGGGTGCGTGCAGCAAAGCTGCTTATTTCCCTGCGCATCCCTGGGCAATGCGCATCCCTGGGCAATACGTATCCCTGGGCAATACACATCCCTGGGCAAAAAAGCACCCCCTGGAAGAAATCCTCCAGGAGGTGCTTCTGCGCCGCATGTTGGCCGCATGGCGGTGGATTAATTATCGCTGATGGCAGGCTCTTCGTCAGAGCCGTCTTCTTCATCAAAAAATTCTTCTACATTTTCAATGGCATCATCAGCTTTTTCCGTGGCATTTTCCACCGCATCCTTCAGCGGAGTAAAGCCCTCCTCTTTCGATGCGTTCTCATCACCGGAGGTTTCCTTCTGGTCGGTCCCGGCTTCGGGAGTCAGGGATACATAGTTGGGGGAATCCACGCTGAAGTCATCGTAATCCTCATCCTCGGGTTCCGTAGATGCAGCGTCCTTTTTCTGCATATAATGGTGGATTGCAGCAGCAGCTGTGCATACCGCAGCGGTAACAAGAAGAAATTTTCCAAATTTTTTTGCCATAGGGTGCTCCTTTCGGTTTCAATTAAGATATTACCATATTAATACTATTTTGCAGAAATGAAAAGGGAGTATATACAAATTTAGGAAAATTTTATGGTTTACGGTTTCTATTGAGGTCAATTTATGATATGATTATATTCATTGGAATGGGAGTTATTTTATGAATGCCAAGTTTTTTGATTTAAAGAAAGAAAAGCAGGACAGAATGATCAATGCTGCCCTGAAGGTGTTTGCCCTTCAGGGGTATCGTCATGCCAGCACGGATGATATAGTCAGGGAAGCCGCTATCAGCAAAGGTCTCCTGTTCCATTATTTTGTAAATAAAATTGGCGTATATGATTTTATCTATGATTACAGTGTGAAATATATGCGGCTGGAGCTCCGCAACACAGTGGATTCCGGCGAGAAGGACCTGTTTGAGGTCATGAAGCAGACAGAGTGTGCCCGTATGCACGCCATGCGGGGCTATCCCTATATGCAGCAGTTTATTAACCGCTGCACCTCCGAGGATGTCAGCGAGGCGCTGCTGGCCATCGAAGGGAAACGGGAAGCCCTGGCGGAGCTCTACCGATCCATCAATGCTCAGATTGACTACACCAGCCTTCCCGGGAATGTGGACGGGGAGAAACTCCGTAAAATGCTGGATTTTACCATGAAAGGGCTGATGACGGAAAGGCTTCAGGACGCTTCCTTCCAACCGGAAATGCTGTATCAGGAAATCTGCGGTTACCTGGATATGGTGAGGAAGCTGGTATATGCCTGAGGGCAGTCCGGACGGAAAGGAAGCCGGTATATGCCTGAGGGCTATTTGGAGGGGTGGTAAGGTCCGTCGGCAGGGTAGCCGCCCTTTAATTTCTGCATGCCCCGTTGGATAGCGTCTTTGGAATTCTTCCAGTCTGCATCCTTATTGCGGTAATCGAATTTTTCCACCATCCAGGCCACATCTTCGGCAAGGCGTTCCATGTTTCGCTCCATGAGAGGAAACATGCAGCCGTAAAAGTCTTCTTTTTCCCGGTCGTTCAGTTTCCCGTCGGCTGCCTCGCAGAGGTCGCCGAAATGGGACAGACAGAAGCCTTTACCTTTAGTTACCTTTTCCCGAAAATCGGAGTCCTGTTTCCAGAGGTAGAAAAAGGTGTCCAGATAGCGCCGGTAGGTATCCTGATATTGATTGCAGATATAGCAGGACTTTTCCTTTTCCTGTACCCACATGCCGATGGCATTGCCGTTCTCGGCGCCTTTTTTGAGTTTGCCCATCAGGGAGCTTTTTCCGGGCTTAAAACCGGCAAATTCCTTTTTCATTTCACCGATCATCCGTCGGTAATGCGTCTTCAGGATCCAGGCGTTGCCCAGGGTGTTGCCGTAGTCGAACATTTTCTGGAAGTGAGGGCGGCAGAAGCCGGCCCTGTCCGTCAGCTCACGTATATCTGCTTCCATATAGGATGCGCTGCTGCCCAGCACGAAATCCAGCAGATCCTGTTCTATGCTTCGTTCGATAAAGCAGAAAGGGCATTCGTCGTTTGCGTCTACCGCGTCATTTAAGGGAATGGTGTACAATTGTTCCTTCATTATATCCTCCATGTATTAACAGGATACCTTGCCGCTCAGGCGTTGTATGCCGGTATTTTTTCTGTTTTCAGTTTACCGCAAAACGGAGAGAATTGCCACCCTTTCTTTTGACAGGGGATTTATTCCCGCGAGCAATGAGCCAAGTGCCGTGCTTTCAGCGGAGTGTTTGATTTACCGGAGGCGGCAGAAGGCCGTATTTCCGGAACAAGCTTTTAAAAGGAAGGGAGATATGATACAATGTGCAGGAAGAAATATGGCCGGACAAAATGATGAGAGGGAAGCATAACGATGAAAGCAAAAATGTATTTAACGATGGTGGTTTCCGTGATAACGATGTTGACTGCCTGTGGTGCCGGCCAAGAGCAGAAGGAAGCTATAGAACAGGCGGGGGGTGTGATGCCGGGG
>CAJTKW010000106.1 GCA_910577035.1 uncultured Acetatifactor sp. | reverse complement strand
TTGCAGCCGGGCTCAAGGATTATGAGACCATAATGTTTGGCGCCGTTGAGCTTTTCCACTTCTTTGTACTGCACCTCGCAGCCCAGGATCTTTGCAATCTCTGTGCAGGCTTTCTGTGTAAATTCCTGAATGTTCATCATATGTGTTCCTCCTGAAATGCCTGGGCAGATCGTGTCTGCCCAGGATGGATTTGTCATTATGTAAAAATTTGTTGTGATTAAAGCGAACGTGTTCGCTTTTTATGCGCAGGCGGCCAGTGTTACCGGAACCGGACTTGCCGCAGCCTGCGGGAAGGGGCTCATGGACAGATGGTAATGGGCTGCATTTGTCTCAAAATGCACCATATCCTCGTTCTGTTCATGGACCGCCACCACGCGGGAGGTGCGATGGATATGCCCTCCGGCGGCATAAATGGCAGCCTTGCCCACTGTGATAGGGCGGATAAGGCAGCCGCACAGCTTTACTTCTTTCTTTTTCTCGCTCATTCGCCTGACCTCCAATCCTTGTAAAGAGAGTGTGCTGTGTGGAAAGGATCACTCATAGCAGAGCGCTTTCAGCGTCAGGCGGACCTCATTCAGAAGTTTCCTGACCTGATCCATGGAAACATTGTGCTTTCTGGCAATATCCCGGTCGCTGTAACCGCTGCCCCGTAAGCGGACCATATCCATCTGTTGTCTGGACACATGACGTGCCAAATCGTGCAGGAGAAGTCTGGTTTCCAGTTGACGCATCAGTTCATCCGGAGATTCGATGGTTTCCTCCAGGGGAAGACCATCATCATACCTGGGAACATGGATGCTGATAACGGTTGCGGCGCGTTTCTGGCGATGCATGGAACGCTTGTAATTGGCTAAAGATCCCTGCATGCCGCCCCATGCAACAGTTCCAAAAGAATACTGCTGCAGATGTGGGTTGGCAAAATAACGGCGAACAGCATCGAGGTATCCGAAAATAATTACATCGTAGAAATCATTTTCCGATAAATGTTTGTCGTTGAGGAACGCATAGACCAGATCATGGTTCTCAGCGGCAAATAATCTCTGTTCAGGTGTCAAAGGTATATCACTCATTGTAAAATCCTCCTTATAAACGAAAGAAGGGATACTCCGGAGTAACCGGAATATCCCTTGTCTGTTTGGTTCATGGCATTTGCCATAATGGTTTCTTTTTACGCATTTATGCGGGCAGAGCTTCCCTGTCGCCGTCAATGGCCGGGGTCATGTAGACCGGTCCTGCGGCGCTGGTGGGCTGGGAGTCCGCATTGATGTAATCGCAGCCGTCGTCAAGCTGTTCCTTTGCCATTTCCGCACGCTGTTTCAGGGTCAGCTTGATCTGCTCCCGGAAGCCTTCGGCATAAGAGCGTATCTGTGCAAGGTCTTCCCCCTCAAAGTTTTCCAGAAGGCGGAAGGTAGCCACGCTGTAATCGTTTCCGCCGTTGTTTTCCTTTCTCAGCCCGATCTGTATCACGCTGCCATAGGAAGGGCGGCGGCGCAGCAGGAAAGCCTGGTTGATAAAGTTCTTGAAAGGCTTTAAGCTGGTGGGCGGAAGGGAGATCTGGATGGGTACGCACTCGCCGCTCTGGAGCAGGTAGAGCATACGCATGTTCTTGCATGCCTTGCCCCGTCCTTCAGCAGATGTCCCGTACTGGTTCATGGCGCACATCACGCAGGAGCCGCCGGGTTCCCCGATGCCCTGTTTGCCGTTTACGGATGAGCACAGGGGGGCGGTGTTCTCGTCATACTCGCTGCCCTCGGGCCAGTAGGCGTTGGCGTCATGGTGGAAGATCAGGACGCCCTCTATGGTCTTTTCGTAGTTGGGGTTGTCCGGGTCATCCGTGGGGATCTCAAACACGAGGTTGCCGCCGGCAGGAATCTTGATTCGCTGGAAACTCATCTGCAGGCCTTCCATGTCATCGGCCAGGTCCTCCGATGTGAAACTGCTGTCCATCACCGCGGGCAGCTGGAAATTTACGGGTTCCATTGTGGTGCTGGTGTTCTGGGTTGTCATATTCTTTTTCCTCCGTTTCTGTGGTGCGGCTGTTTAGGCAGCCGCCTGGTTGATCCGTTTCCATTGTGACGCGGGCATGGAGAGGACATTGTAGCCGATGCCCTCCAGCTCGGTGGCCCGGTCATAGCTCTCCACATCCTGGCTGTAGCGTGTGATCGCATTGGAAAGCCCGTACAGCGTCAGGTCCTTCCCCTCGATCAGATGCTGGAGGACGCCGGCGCTTTCGCTTTCCGTGATCTTGAAATCTTTGCTTGTCAGACGGACGATGCCGGGAATGTCATGGGTATCCATGGCGGCGCCCTTTGCCTGCTGCATCAGCCCGACTACCTGTGAAAAGCGTGCCTCGTCCACAACGGCTTTTACGGTGTCCTGAATCTTCATCAGAAAGGCTTTATCGTCGGCGGCCAGCGTCTGCTCCGAATAGAGCAGGAAGTTCTCGTCGGCCTCGTTGACACGTCCCACATGGTTGCGCCTGGTCTGTGCATCGTTGACGATCATGCCGTTTTTGCAGACAAGGCGGTATACCAGGGGCTGGACATTGACGGCGCCCATGCCGGTCTCGCTGTTGGAAATGATGATCCCCGACTGCACGATGTCCCCGGGGGAGACTTCGGCGGTCAGGCGTTCGTTGACGACCTTCATGTACATCCGGCTCTCCGTGATCTGGCAGCTCTCAAAACGGGCGCCCTTTATTCCCGACAGGATCGGGAGGACGGTCGTTGCCACCTCCATGTTGTCGATACGTTTATAGCGGCTGCTTAAGAAAGCCCGGGCCGTGCCGCCCATGGTGCGCAGCATCCGTTTGGACGGCGTGCGGTCCAGCCATGCGTTGACATTCTGTGTCAGCAGGTCAGGGTGTTCCGTGAGCATCCTGTCATAGTAGGATGCCGGGATATTCAGGTGTGTGCCAAGCTGGCGGTGGGCGATGGCGCCGACCTTCAGCGTCTCCACGGGCTCCGTGCCGTTATCATACATATGGAGATAGACCTGGCTGCCGCAGGTTTCCATTCTCAGGTTTCGGTTGTCCACCAGGTAATCTGCCTTCAATTCACTTTGCCGCGTAATCTCGGCGGCCATTTCCTGCAGGGTTAGACCTTCTTTCATTCGCGTTCGCTCCTTTCTTTTTCTGTGCGTTTACCATGAGACCTGGATGCCTGCAGGCGTGACCTCCGCCGCCAGGCCGTTCCGCTCAAAGACCTGTACCAGCCGGTCCCAGTAGATCTTTTCCGGAAAGTTGGCAAGGTGTTCCTTGGCAACCTCCGCCGTGTCCTCTGTGACACAGACGTCCCCGTCCTCATGGAGGATCATACGGCAGTGTCCGCGGGAATTTAAGTCCGCCACCAGGGATTCCAGCACCTTGCGGCCCTGCACTTCATACCAGATCTGCGGGTCAACAGGCTGTTTGTTGAGCGGCACATTATCCGCTGTGGGTGTCTGTACTCCGGCTGCAGCCAGGGGGACGATCCTTATCATGTCGCAGCTGATGTTTGCCTGTCTGTCGATCTTGATGTCTGCATGGTCGAAATCAGGCACCCCGAATACCCGGATACGTCCCGTGCCGCCCTGGAGGATGACCTTTTCGGGCGTTTTCTCACACCATTCCCAGGTCATGTCAGGGTAAGCCGAGCGCAGGTAAGCGGAAATGCGGTGGTTCACATGGCGCAGCAGGAGCTGCTCCGTGTGGGCGCTGTCCGTGCCTGTCAGCTGGAACAGCCCGGGAGGGGAAATCCCCTCGTCCTGTCGTTTCTTTGTCTGCTGTCTGCGGGCCCGGCTGCGTCTGTGGCGCCGGATGCAGGGGGAGAGCAGGAGCGCCGCCGCCCATACTGTCCAGAGGGCAAGGGCGGCGAGCAGCAGCCCTGTCTGTAACCTGCCCCGTGCCAGGGCCAGGATGGCGATGACGGCTCCGGCCAGGAGCCCGATGCTGTTCCAGATGGTTTTGTCGTTCTTCATTTCACACCGTTCCTTTCTTGTTTGGTTTTCTGCAACAAAAAAGGAACCGCAGCCGGATTTCAGAGTCTTTCTGAAAAACCGGTGCGGTTCCTCTTTCATGGGCCGGGGCAGCAGGCTACTCCGGCAGGGGTTCGCGGCTGCCGTCCAGGATCTCCGGGGGAGGCGGGGGCGCCGCAGTTTCAGGGCCATTGGGGGCATCTGTGTGGCTGCCGTCCAAGCGGCGGCCAGGGACAAAGCCAAAGTTGGTGAGGTACACCTTCAGCAGCATGGTCTTTGCCGTGCCCTGTTTTGCGGTGCAGTCCACAAGCTCCTGCGTGCCTGTCAGCCAGAGCAGCGTACCTTTTTTGACGCCCAGCCTTAAAAGACGGGTGACGTCCTCGTTCCACGCCCATACCTGATAGGCCTGTGTCCTCCCTTTTCCGGCCTGTTCGGTCAGGCGGAAGCACACATAAGCGGACCCGGACTGGCTTGTCTTTGCTGACAGGTCATCCTCCACGCGGCCCAAAACAAAAATCTGTGCCATTACACTCCTTTCTGCCATCGGCTTTAGTATCTATAAAAAAAGTGCCAGGGATACCAGCCGAAAGGGCATGGCAATACCACTGACACTTGCATACAAACTTAACAGCGTGTGCAATGCGGTAAAAACCGCCGGCTCCCAAAACGGGAAATGCACAAAAATCAATCACAAGGAAAGTATAACACTATATATTGTGGGTGTCAAGCAAATGTATGCCATATATAGAAATGAGCTGTGGCGGTTGCTATTGTTTTCCCTATTACTAAATAAATAGGGAGTGCTGCCTGTTTTTTCTTCAAAATGCTCTGCTGTTGCAAAATTGAGCCCCATGTTTTTATGTGAGGCGGAACGGCAGGGGCATGGGATTATTGCGGGGTATCCGGTTCGGCGGCGCATTCTTCACAGCCTAAGAATACATTGGTGGAGAGCGCCGCATCCAGGTACTCATTGCCCAGCCGGGAGGCAGGGCCGCTTTGAAAGTAAAACCGATACCAGGTGTCCGGCGTTATCTTCGTCTGTAGCCCTAAAAGCAGGGTGGTCTCTTTCCCTTCCGCCAGTGTCAGGCATACTTTTTTGTACCGGCGGAAGGGCGGCTGGGAGACCGAGTTACAAATCCCGGTTACACATTCATAATGTCCGGCATGGATGCTCCGGTAGAGCATCCAGCCTTTTAAGAGGCACCAGAGGAACAGGATGCCGCCTAAGACAAGCAGGGTGCGGTCTTTTGAAACGGCAGAGACGATGAAGGCAGCCGTGCCAATCCCGGCGCCCGTAAGGAAGGTGAGCGCTGTCTTGGCCCGCAGTACCGGGGGGATTTCATTCTGTTTTTCCATAAATGTCATATCCTTTCAAAAATGATCTGCTGGCGCAGGTAGAGGTTAGCCACGGCCAGCGTGATGTCCTTTGTGCCGGGGGAGGATTTCATGAGGCTGCCGATGTTGTCGCTGGTGGTATCGCAGTCGTCATACAGCCCGTCCATGATGCTGTTTTCATCCGGCAGGCGGCGGATGCCTTTCTCTGCGCATTTGATGATCTCCGCCGTGGACAGGAGCGCCTGCCTGGCAAGGTGCATCACCTCTCTTTCTCCAGGGGTGCGGCGGTCTTTCCGGAACAGCTTTGCAGCCGTAGGAAAAGGCACGCGGTTAAAAAAGAGCAGTTTTAAGAAAGCGGCGAGCCGGAGGGGAAGGCTGCTGTCCGTGGGGATGATGTACAGGGAGGATATAAGGTCATACAGTGCGTCATATTCGGTATCCCCGCTGCCTGAGATTAGCAGGCCCCGGACCAGGAGCCGTTCCACGCAGGCATCCCAGGACCGGTCTGTGGGCACGCCGGCTTTCCCTGTCATTTCCTCATAAAGTGCGCCGATTTCCTCTTTCCGGACGATCCGCCAGTTCAGGATGGTCCATACGGCCATTTCCTGCAGGTCTGCCATGTATTCTTTCCCGCCGAGCACGATCACGGGGCAGGAACGGCCGCAGCCATTGTGCCTCCGCTCAAAGCGGCCGATGGCGGTGTAGAGGGTCTTTGTCTGAATCATCATAGAATTTTACCTCCTGTGTTCTTAGGGTTTATGGGATGGAAGGTCATTATGGGGCAGGCTATGTAATGCCTGACAGGAACAGAGGGTCTTTGCGGAGTTTCTGCTTGGAGCGGGTGATCCATGCGCCCACATGGGAAGGGGGCACATGGTACAGCTCCGCAATCTCCGTGATGCTCATGCCCCTGATCTTCAGTTCCAGGGCTTTGATCCCCAGCCTTGCAACGCCCTGGTAATCCTGGGCACGGGATTCCAAAAGCTGCGTGGTTTCCAGCATGGAAATCTGCGCCTCAAAATCATCTGCCTGTTGCAGGGTTAAACCCCCGGCAGTCAGCTCCCCGTGTTCCCCTATGCCCAGACGGGTGAAACGGCGCTCCTTGCTGCACTGACTGCGGCAGTAGGAGGTCAGGCCGTTTCGCACGACTTTCCCGGCATAGGTGGAGAACTTGGACAAAGCAGGGTCATAGGAGGCGGCGGCATGGCAGAGCCAGATGCAGCCCTCCTGGTACAGGTCATCATATCCAAAGCCGTAGATGGTCTCGTTGACATGGAAGCTTTCCCGGATGGCCCAGCGAACCACGGAGAGGTTTGCCGCCACCATTTCCTGCTGTTCCATTGTCAAAGGGATCGTTTTTTTCATCAGCATCCGCCTCCTTTCAGGCTGTCATCTGCGGGCAGGTTTCCAGTGCCTGACGGCAGAGGGAGATTACCCGGTCGCACATCTGCCCGGAGAACAGGCCGATATGCGTCTGGTCTTTGCCAAGCCCCAGTTTCCCCTGGAGCCAGAGGTAGGCAGCCCATTTTTCCATGTGCCGTGCTTTCTGGAGTTCTGCAAGGGCATTGTGGGCAAGGATCCTTTTGTGGCGCAGTTCCCTGTCTGCAAGGGTGCCCATGGGGCTTTTGTCTTTTTTGTGGGCGGCCACATAGGAATCACATTCTGGAAATCGGGAACAGACATAGAGATAGCGCCCCTTTTCCAGGGTGGAGCTGCCGTGTACCATGGCTGCAGGGCGGCAGAGGGCAGGGGAGCCGCAGTAAGGGCAGTTGATCTGGTATTTCTTCTTCATTTGGATTTCACCTCTTTTCTTTGCCGTCTGGCGGCTGTTTTTTGTTTTCAGGTCTGTGTTTCAAGTAATTGCCGCAGCGGGCAGTCTGTCTGTGAAACCGTGTGCCACTCGATATACAGGGAGTAGAGGGTTTCAAATTTCCGCTTTTCCAGGGTGCCCAGGCAGTCTCCCGGTTCTATGTCCTCCCCGGACAGGGAACGCATGGCGTCCACCGGCATCAGGATGGGGTGTCCCTCTGCATCCACCGCCATCAGGAAATCCCGGCAGCTTTCATGCTGTGTGCAGGTACTCTGCCTGCAGGAAAGGTACAAGGCATTATGCCAGTTGCCACGGACAGCTTTCATAAAAGGGTAGAGTTCATTACTTTTTTGATTTTCTTTCACGTCCTTTACCTCCATTACAGTACGTTTTTCAACTAAAAAAGGGATCAGACGCAAATTTTTTTACGCCTGGTCCCAAATTTTCCTGTATGCGGTCGCTCTCAACTGAAAAGTTTGTTGATCTCCTGTGTGATCCTGGGAATGACTGTGCCGTTAAAAATGGCGGTCAGGGCAGCCAGCAGCAATGCGCCCAGCACAACGGCGATAATGATCTTTACCGCATCCGAGATGTAGAAGTCGCCGCGCTGGTTGGAGAGCGCCCTGCGGGCACGGGACAGGAAATGGCAGTTGCCGCCTTTGATAAGTTCTTTTACTTTTTTCATGGGAAACCTCCTTCAATGGTTTTGAAAAGATTGGTTGTCAGTATCAATGGTGCATTCCGTCAGACAGCTACAAAAAGCCGCTGGGGTACATATTACCGCCTCCTTTGCATGGTATATTTCCCGTCAGTCTGCGGCGGGGGTGTTTGGCTGGAAAAGCCCTGGGGCAGTCCTGATGCAGACTATCCGAAGAAAGCCCCCAGGGATCCCAGGACTTCCGTACACAGCACCACCAGGTAGATGATCATGATGCAGATCAGCATCATCATGGAATAGCGCTGCATCTTTTTGGGGCGCTTGGCTGCCTCTTTTTTTAAGTTGTTCTGCTCAATCTGCCGCATGTCAAAGCAGATCATCTTGAAGTACATCCGCTGGTCGTCCCCCCGCAGGACGCCCACAAGCCCCCTTACCACGTCGGAGAGCATGGGGCTCCCGATGCGGGTCTCAAAGTGGATCAGGGCATTTTCATAGTTGCCGGTCTTCATGTCCGCTATGGTCTGGTCCAGCTCCGCCCCGAAATCCCTGCCGGCCACTCGGCGGTAGGAGGTCAGGATCTTCAGCACGTCCCTGTCGTTTTCCAGGTTCTGCCCGATGGTAAGGGCAAAGCGGGGAATCTCCGCCTCTATGAGCCTGCGGCGTTTCTTAACAAAATCGAACGCTGCGTAGTAGGTGGAAAACCACAGCGCCACCGCCAGCCCCACAAGGATGGGGACGGAGAGCGGCAGGACGAACATCAGGGGGAGGGCGCACAGGACGACAGCCCCGGCTGCCGCCCATGCCCTGGCCGTATAGACTTCCGGGGTCATCTCCAGCCCGGCGATGTGCAGGGCAGCCTGCAGTTTGTTCCGTTTCAGCCGGTCCAGGCGAAGATAAGGCGCAAAAAAGGATGCAATCCTGGTAAGGTATACGTCCAGCAGCTTTTCGTTTTTTACGCCCCGCTGTTTCCGTGCCAGCATCATCATCTTTGAGGTTCTGCCGGTGGGGATGTCCGCAAAGGCGCAGGATAGGTTGTACACTGCAATGCCGAACAGGACGATTGCGGTAAAAGCAAGGATTGTCATGTGCCGTCACCTCCGTATTCTATGGGCCTGCTCAGTTTCATGATCTG
>CAJTKW010000105.1 GCA_910577035.1 uncultured Acetatifactor sp. | reverse complement strand
GATCCCGGTACAGGATATCAATATCCACGCCGTTTTGCAGTGTGCAGTTGTCCTCGTACTCCCAGAAACAGTTGCCGATCTCCATAGCGGAGCAGTATCTGCCCAGCAGCTCCCGCCGGAGCTGCCCGCAGGCTCCTTCAATATCCCTGCCCATTTCCCTCCTGACAGTGGCATTCACCTTGTGCTTTTCCAGCATGGCCCGGAACGCCCGCACCCTCTCTCCCGGCGGGCTGACATACTCTCGCTCCCTGACAGGATTCACGGGAATCAGGTTGACATGGCAGGAAAGGGGCCTGGCCAGCGCCGCCAGCTGTTCTGCATCCTCGTCGGTGTCGTTCACTCCCCCCACCAGGCTGTACTCAAAGGTGATCCTCCTGCCGGTCAGCTTAAAATAGTACCCACAGGCCTTCATCAGCTCCTCTATGCTGTATTGGTTCGCAATGGGCATCAGCCTGCGCCGCTTTTCGTCCGTGGTTCCGTGCAGGGATAACGCCAATGTGATCTGAAGCTTTTCCTCCGCCAGCCGCTTCATCTTAGGCACGATGCCGCAGGTGGATACCGTCACGCTCCGCTGGCTGATATGAAGGCCGTTTTCATCCGTCAGGATTCCGAGGAAGGTCAGCAGATTCCCATAGTTGTCCAGGGGCTCACCGATCCCCATGACCACCACGTTGGAAATCCGCTCCCCCGTTATCTTCTGCACGGCATAAACCTGATCCAGCATCTCCGAGGGCTGCAGGCTGCGCACCAGCCCGCCCAGGGTAGACGCACAGAAGCGGCAGCCCATCCGGCAGCCCACCTGGGAGGAAATACAGACACTGTTCCCATGCCTGTACCGCATCCACACGCTCTCCACCACATTTCCGTCCGCCAGTTCAAACAGGAACTTCTTCGTGCCGTCGATTGCGGACTCTCTGACCCCCACCGGCTTCAGCGCCGTATAACTATATCTCCGCGCACACTCCTCCCGCAGCCGGCCGGGGAGATTCGTCATGGCCCCGAAGCCGTCCGCAAGCTTTACGTGGATCCATTGATACATTTGTTTTGCCCTGAAGGGCTTTTCCCCCAGCGCCGCAAGCTCCTCCGTCAATTGAGGCAGCGTCATGGACTTAATATCCTTCTTTTTCTCCATTTGTTCCTTCCGTGCCATCCGCCCGCATTTCCGGCGGCCTCGTAAATTTTGCAATAAAAAAGCCGTCCGCCTCCATATATCCCGGCAGAAGCTGGATACAGGCTCTGCGTTCTTCCTCCGTCAGCCCGTGATCCTTTCCCTGGCTGTACCGCAGGGCTTCCGTCGCTTTCTTCTGCTCCAGAAGCAATGGGGGAAGCATTGTTTCCAGGGAAACCGGAAGCATTCCCAGCTCTCCGGTGATAAAGCGCACCATCTCTTCGTTTTCCTCCGGGTTTATGGTACAGGTACTGTAAAGGAGAGTTCCCCCGGGCTTCACGTACCTGCTGCACACCCCGGCAATCTCTCTCTGCAGGGCACTCAGGCTTCTCATATCCTCCCTGGTGATGCGGTGCTTTATATCCCGCTTTCTGCCCATAACCCCCAGCCCGGAGCAGGGCACATCCAGCAGGACCACATCCGCCTTACCGGCATACGTCTCGTCAAAGCAGCGCGCATCCCAGACCTGGATCTCCGTGTTTTCTGCCCCCATGCGGGCTATGTTCTCCCGGATCAGGGCCGTCTTCTCCCCGGACACATCCCGGCAGAGTACCCTGTCCGCCTTTTCCGCCGCAAGAATACTCTTCCCGCCGGGCGCCCCACAGACATCCATTACGAAATCCGTCTCCCGGATCCCGGCCAGCTCTACGGCAAGGGCAGAGCTGACATCCTGCACCGTCCACTTTCCCTCTGGGAAACCCGGCAGCCCGCTGATATTGTCCCCGTGCTCCAGCAGCCTGACCCGGGACAGATACGGACTCTCCCTTAGTACTGCCCCTGTCTTCTCCATTTTATTTACAAGCTTCCCGATTTCCTCCGGAGAAAGCCCCAGGCAGAAACGCAAAGAGACCGGATGAATCTCCATCAGCCCCTCGGCCATGGCTGTGGTGATCTCCCGGCCGTACTCCTCCAGCCAATACTCTGCCAGCCATTCCGGCAGGGAGTACCTGACCGCCAGATACCTCAGGGGCTCCCCCTCCTCATCCGGCAGCGGCAGATTGTCCTTCTTTCTGGAAATATTCCGCAGGACCCCGTTGACAAAGCCCCGCAAAGCTCCAAATCCCCGCCGGGCCGCCAGCTTACAGGCCTCGTTGCAGACCGCACTGTCCGGCACGGCATCCATATACAGAAGCTGATAAACGCTCATGCGCAGAAGGCATCTGATGAACGGCTTCATCTTTTTCACCGGTAAGGACGAAAAATGATCCAGATAATAATCCAGTTCCTGCTGCCTTTCCAGGGTTCCTTCCGTCAACCGCTTGATAAAGGCCTTGTCCCGGGTGTCAAAGTAATCGTATTTGTCCAGCACATCCTTCATCAGGCGGCTGGAATACCGCTTCTCCCTCTCCAGGGCAAGCAGTATCTCCAGGGGAATCTCCCTTATTTCTCCGGCCACGGTCAATCCCTCCTCCGGTTTCCGCCAAACAGCAGGATCAAACGCAGCAGCTGGAGGATGGAGGAAGCGGCTGCCGCCACATAAGTCATTGCCGCCGCACTCAGTACCTTCTTACAGCCCTGGTTCTCCTCCACGCTCACCAGGCCGTACTGATCGATCTTTGCAATGGCCCTGGCAGAAGCGTTGAACTCCACGGGAAGCGTTACCAGCTGGAAAAGGACGGACAGGGAGAATGCCCAGATGCCGATCTGGATCAGCACATGATTCCAGCTTAAGAGCATTCCCAGAATGATAATGGGCATCCCCAGCCTGCTGCCGATATTCACCACCGGAACCAGTGCCGACCTGAAATTCAGCGGAGAATAGCCTTTGGCGTGCTGGATGGCATGGCCGCATTCATGGGCCGCCACTCCCACGGCAGTGACGGTGGCCTCGCTGAAATTCCTGCGGGACAGGCGCACGGTATCGGTTCTGGGATCATAATGATCTCCCTCGTCCGCCTGCAGGCATTCGATCTGTACATGATAAAGCCCCTCGTTGTTGAGGATGCGCCGTGCCGCCTCCGCACCGGTGATCCCCGTGGAATTTCCCACCTTGCCGTACTTCTTCATCACGCTGTTTACCCGGAAGCTGGCCCCCAGACACAGCACCATGCCGATAATTACAAGAATATACGTAAAATCATAATAAAAATATGGCATATTTGTCTCCTTTCTCGGTCCTGCGCTTCCTGCAGCTTATCCCGAAACCGCCAGAACCTCTCCCGGCTGCACTTTCACTCCCAGCAGGAAATCATGGGTGCTCATTCTCCTTTTTCCCTCCAGCTGAAGCTCCAGCAGCCTTAAAGCTCCCCTGCCAGCCGCCACAGTCACGGAATCTCTGTCCACACCCAGAACCTCTCCCGGCTCATGGCCGGTTACATCCTGTTCCGGATCGGGCGCCGCCTTCCATATCTTAAGCTGTTTTCCCCGGTATCCCGTATATGCGCTGGGCCAGGGCGTCATCCCCCGGATCAGCCGGTCAATCTCCTCCGCCGTCCGGGAGAAATCGATCTTTCCGTCCTCCTTCTTTATCAGCGGCGCATAGCAGCTTAAGCTGTCCTCCTGCTTCTCTGGCTTCAGCTTTCCCTGCTCCAAAAGCCCCAGCGCCTCCACCACGGCTTCTCCGCCCAGCACGGTCAGCCTGTCGTGCAGGGTCTCATAATCGTCCTCCGGCCCGATGGCTGTTTCCTTTTGATAGAGCATATCTCCCGTGTCAATGCCCGCATCCATCTGCATGATGGTGATGCCTGTCTTCTCCTCCCCCCCAATGATGGCATGCTGGATGGGAGAAGCGCCCCGGTACCTGGGCAAAAGGGAGGCGTGAATATTCAGGCTTCCCAAAGGAGGCATCTCCAGGATCTCCCGGGATAAGATCTGCCCGTATGCCGCCACAATAAAGACATCCGCCTCATAGCCCTTTAATTCCTCCACCGCCTCCGGTGCCTTGATCCGCCCTGGCTGCAGCACGGGAATTCCATGCTCCAGGGCACAGACCTTCACGGGAGAGGGCACCGGCTCCCTGCTCCGCCCCTTTGCCTTGTCCGGTTGGGTCACCACGGCAGTAATCTCGTATTCCGCCTGAATCAGCGCCCTCAGGGCACCTGCCGCGAAATCAGGGGTACCCATAAATACTATCTTCATACTTCGTCTTCCTCTTCCACATTTTTCGTGTCCTGAAGTTCGCCCTCCACTTTCTCCACGTAGAGATGCCCGTCCAGGTGGTCCAGCTCATGGCAGATTGCCCGGGCCAGAAGCTCCGTTCCCTCCAGCTCAAAGGGCTTCATATTGACATCCATTGCCACCGCCTTTACATAATTAGGCCTGGTAACCTGTCCCGACTTCCCGGGCACGCTCAGGCACCCTTCCTGCCCGGTCTGCTCCCCGGAGGTTTCCACGATCCTGGGGTTAATCAGAATGTGGGGATCGTCCCCGGTGGTGTCAATGACCACAATCCTCTTTAACACGCCCACCTGGGGCGCAGCCAGCCCCACACCGTTCGCCTCATACATGGTCTCCAGCATATCCTCGATCAGCTCCCTGACCCGGGGCGTTATCTCCGTCACTTCCCTGCACTTTTTTGTCAGTACCTCTTCTCCGATTTCACGTATATTCCTGATTGCCACCTTGATTCCACACCTTTCTTTTATACTGCAAAGTCAAACTGCACCGTTTCCGTCCGAAGCTGCCGCTTCTCTATGTCCTTCTCCAGCAGATCCTTTACCTCTACCAGTTTACCATATTCTGATGATTTCACATAGAATACAAATCTGAAAATATCATTAATTCGTCCGATAGCCGCAGGCGCAGGCCCGATAACCCGGATGGGGCCTTCCCTCTCCCTGCCCTGCATTCCGTCCGCCCTGTCTCCGGCCGCTGCCGCTTCTCCGCCGGCCGCCGCTCTGTCCCCGGCCGCCGGCCGGCCGTTCCGGGAAGCGCCATGCTGCTCTCTCACCGCCTCCGCCAGAGATGCCGCCAGCATACCGGCTTTCTCTTCCTCTTTATCGAATATCTGCACCGCCAGCATATTTGCCGCAGGAGGATACTCTCCCAGTTCCCGGTAGAGGATTTCTTCCCGGTAGAACCCCTCGTAATCCTGCCTGGCCGCATAGGTGATCGCATAGTGGTCCGGCTGGTAAGTCTGGATCACCGCCTCTCCGGGAAGGTTTCCTCTTCCCGCCCTGCCTGCCGCCTGGGTCAGGAGCTGGAAGGTCCGCTCCCCTGCCCGGTAGTCACCCGCGCTCAGGGAAAGGTCTGCCGCCAGCACCCCCACCAGGGTCACACAGGGGAAATCATGTCCCTTCACAATCATCTGGGTGCCGATCAGCACATCCGCCTCCCTGTTGGAAAACGCCGAAAGAATCTTTTCATAGCTGCCCTTGGTCCTGGTGGTATCCCCGTCCATCCTCAGAGTGCGCACACCGGGAAACATTTCCTTCAACTTCTCTTCTATCTGCTGGGTTCCCGCCCGGAAGCCGCTGATGTATCTGGAACCGCATTTGGGGCACAGGCTGACCCTGGGCTCACTGTAACCGCAGTAATGGCAGATCAGCATCCCGTTTTTGTGTTCCGAGAGGGATACGTCACAATGGGGACATTTCATCACGTGGCCGCAGGACCGGCAGGAAATAAACCCCGCATACCCCCGTCTGTTTAAAAAAAGGATGCTCTGCTCCCCCTTTTGCAGCCTGTCGGCCAAAAGCTCCTGCAGCTTTCTGCTGAAAATGGAGCGGTTGCCCTCCTGGAGCTCCCGGCGCAGATCCACGGTATAAACAGCCGGCAGCTGCCCGCCCGTCAGCCTCTCCTCCAGCCGAAACAGCCTGTACTCCCCGGTCTGAGCCCGGTAATACGCTTCCATGGAAGGGGTTGCAGAACCCAGCACCAGCCCGGCACCGTGCAGCCTGGCCACCTCCGCCGCCGTCTCCCGGGCATGATACTTAGGCGCCGATTCGCTCTTATAGCTGCTTTCATGCTCCTCATCCATCACGATGACGCCCAGGCTGGGAAAGGGCGTGAACAATGCGGATCTGGGACCGATAATCACATCAATTTCCCCGTTTTTCGCCCGCTGGCACTGATCGTACTTTTCTCCGGGAGACAGGGTGGAATTCATGACGCTGACCCGGTCCCCAAACCTTCTGTAAAAACGCAGCAGGGTCTGATAGGTCAGCGCGATTTCCGGGATCAGCATAATAGCCTGCCTGCCCCGCCTTACCGTTTCTTCTATGATCTTTAAATATACCTCTGTCTTACCGCTTCCCGTAATGCCGTGAATCAGATATATCCCCGGCCTCCCGGCATCAAAATCTTCTATGACCCGGTCTGCAATCTGCTGCTGGGCAGGGCTTAAGGCCGGTCTCAAAGCGGCGCCTGCCCCACCCCCTTCTGCCGCGAAAGCAGGTTCAAAGCCCGCGGCTTCGGGATTTACAGGATTCCGCAGGCTCTGTCTGCTTACCACCCGCACTGCTCCCGCTTTCTCCAGGCTTTTGACCGTCTGGGCGGATACCCCCAGCTTTCCCGTCACCCACTCATAAGGAATCGTCTCCTGCTCTGCCAGCTCCCGGAGCAGCCTTTCTCTGGCAGTCTGCTTTTTCCGTATGCTCTCCCCCAGCAGGGACAGGATCTCCTCCCTGCCCATCATCCGCTGCAGGGACCTGTGTTCCAGCTTTTTCACGGACTGCCTGGCCGGCAGCACCGTCTTCAGTGCCTGGATCATGGTGGAACCGTAATTCTTTCGGATCCACCCGGCCAGGGCAATCATCCTGTCCTCCACCCCCACGCCCTTTGGCGCGATCCCCAGAATATCTTTGGTCCGGGCCGGATCAAACTTGCACGTTTCCCCCAGGGCAAGGACATACCCCTTTAACTGCCGGTTGCCGCTGCCAAAGGGCACCGTCACGCACATTCCCACCTCCAGGGTTTCCCGCAGACGCTCCGGCACCCGGTACTGAAACGGCTTATCCAGTTTTTCATGTGAGACATCCACGATGATGTCAGCGTAAATTTCCCCCAATTTGATCTCCCCGATTTCCAATATCCGGCGCCTGCCCGCGCCATGAATGGCACTGCCATGGACGGCATTGCCATGGACGGCACTGCCACGGGCGGCATTGCCATGGGCGGCACTGCCACGGTCGGCGCTGCCACGGTCGGCACTGCCACGGAGGGCACTGCCATGGACGGCTCAGATATGCTCCAGGCCGCCTTCCAGCAGCTCCCGGATCATCACCCGCTCATCCATGGGATATTTCTTTCCCGCAATCTCCTGATAATCCTCATGACCCTTGCCCGCCAGGACGATAATGTCCCCTTCCTCGGCATGGGAAATACAGAAGGCCACGGCCTCCCGCCTGTCACAGATCTCCACATAGGCTCCGTCCGTTCTGCCGATACCCGCCTTAATATCCTCAATAATGCTTTGCGGCTCCTCAAATCTGGGATTGTCGGAGGTGATAACGGTCAGATCCGCCAGCCTCCCGCTGACCTCCCCCATCTCAAACCGGCGCATTTTCGCACGGTTGCCCCCACAGCCGAACAGACAGACCAGCCGGTGGGGATGATATTCCCGCAGGGTGGTCAGAAGACTTTCCAGCGCCATGGCATTATGCGCATAATCTATGAGCACAATAAACTTATCGGAGACCTCCACCTTCTCGATGCGGCCCCTCACCCTGGCCCCCAGAAGCGCCCTGCAGATCACGGCCTCATTTACCTGAAAGTGGCGGCAGATGGAAATGGCGCACAGTGCATTATAAACGCTGAACCTGCCGGGCATGGGAATCTTTATGTCCAGCTCCGTCAGCCCTTCCGTGCGGAAATCCACCCCCAGGGCCCCAGGCATATAAACCCGCCTGATATTGGCTGCCCGCAGCATGTTGCCCTCACCCAGGCCGTAGGTCTCCAGCTCACAGGTATGCCCTGCCGCCACAGAATCCACATGGGCGTCGTCTCCGTTGACGATCCCCACTCTGCACTGCCGAAACAACATCCCCTTGCACGCCATATACTCCTCAAAGCTGGCATGTTCATTGGGGCCGATGTGATCCGCCTCCAGATTGGTAAAGATGCCGTAGTCAAAGGTAAAGCCCTCCGTTCTGTGCAGCATCAGCGCCTGGGAGGATACCTCCATCACCACGGCTTCCATCCCCGCCTCTGCCATTCTGGCAAAGGTCTCCTGCAGGACAAAGGACTCCGGCGTCGTATTGTCCGCAGGAATTACCTCATCGCCGATTATGGTCTCGATGGTTCCGATCAGCCCGCACCGGATCCCGGCATTTTCCAGAATCGACCTCACCAGATAGGTGGTGGTAGTCTTACCCTTGGTGCCGGTGATCCCGATGGTCTTCAGCTTCTCCGCAGGGTGTCCGAACCAAGCGGCAGACACAAAGGCCATGGCGTATCGGGTATCCTTTACCCTGATGACAGTGACATCCATTCCCCTGATCCCCTCATCTGCCTCCTCCGAAATCAGGAGGGCTCCTGCCCCCTTCCTCACCATATCGGCCGCATATCTGTGTCCGTCAAAATTAGCCCCCCTGATGCAGATAAACAGACTCCCCGGTGTTACGTTATCTCTGCGGGAATCATTGACTACCCCGGTAATCTCCCGTTCCAAACTCCCCTGTACGCACTCATACTCCAGATTTTTCAGCAAATCCGCCAGCTTCATATTACGCCTCCTGCCTTTCTCGGAATGACTTAGAAATTCTCTTTACACTTCCCGACATGCCGCTATTAGCAGCACAAACAATCCGTGAAACCAAAGCGCATAAGTCGCGCAAAGCGCATAAGTCGCGCTTGGAAGAATCGCTAGGCGAACTTGTTCGCCTTGAGATTCTTCGAGGAATGACTTAG
>CAJTKW010000104.1 GCA_910577035.1 uncultured Acetatifactor sp. | reverse complement strand
CAATGCCGGCATAGGCGGCGAAGGCTTCTGTGCCGCCGGTATCTTCCGATAAACTGAGGGGGACGGTATTGACCAGCATGGCATAAAGTGCGGTATCCTTGTGGGTGACGATATTGTGTATTATGGAAACGATGAAGACAACGGCGATGACGGCCCCTGCCACATACCATTTGTAGTAGTCAAAAAAGTAAGCCAGTTTTTGCCTGGGCGTGCCGTTTTTAACGGCAGCACGCTCTTCCTGAAATTCGTCCATTACGGGCATAATGTGTTCCGCCTTTCCCGATGTCTTTTGCTGTACGGCCGCCGGATCCTTTGCCGTGCAGCTGTCTGATTTTTTACTGTATCCTTATGATACGAGGGTTTGGAGGGCTTGTCAAGGAAGCGAATCTTAGAAGAATCTAAAAAAAAGATAAAAACCTCCCGGTTTCGGAAAGTTTGCTTGCAACTTGGGACAAGTTGAGCTATCATTAGATATAATATTCAATTTCCGAACGAAGGGGAACGGAGGAGAAAATGAGTGATGCTTATATTGAATGCCTGGTAAAGGCGAAGCCTTCCATGCTGGGAAAGTTTTTTAAATACTTGTTGTATTTTCTGGCGGCCGCGCTGGTAATCCTGATGTTTCTGACTCTGAACGTGATTCTGTTCATTCTTGGGATAGTGGCAGGCGTGGGTGCGTATTTCGTGGGGCTGTACACGGATCTGGAGTATGAGTACCTGTATCTGGACAAGGAGCTTACCATTGACAAGGTAATGGGGAAGTCAAAGCGGAAGAGAGTGGCCGTATATCAGCTGGAGAGGATGGAGGTTTTCGCGCCGATCAAAAGCTACCATCTGGATAATTTCAGGAACCGGCAGACCAAGGATAAGGATTACAGCATCGGGTATGAGGAGCAGCCCGACCTGCGCTATGCCATGTATTACGAGGGTGGAGAAAGGCTGATTTTAAGCCCCAGCCCTGAGATGGTCAAAATTATGAAAAATGCTGCGCCCAGAAAGGTGTTCAGCGATTAAAAATTGGGAAAATAACCCCGGCATTATCCATGTCCGGGGTTATGAGTTATACATACATATGGAAAAGCAAAAAGAGGATGAGGAGGATCAAAAATGGGACAGATTATCGGAGAAGGCATTACCTTTGACGACGTGCTGCTTGTACCGGCCTATTCACAGGTAGTACCCAATCAGGTGGATATTTCCACCTGGCTGACAAAGAAGGTCAGGTTGAATATCCCCATGATGAGTGCGGGTATGGATACCGTGACGGAACACCGTATGGCCATTGCCATGGCAAGGCAGGGCGGTATCGGTATTATTCACAAGAATATGTCTATCGAGGCGCAGGCCGAGGAGGTAGACAAGGTCAAACGGTCTGAAAACGGTGTGATAACGGATCCTTTTTCTCTGACTCCCGAGCATACGCTGGGCGATGCGGATGCGCTGATGGCGAAGTTCAGAATTTCCGGCGTTCCCGTTACAGAGGGGCGCAGGCTGGTGGGGATCATCACCAACCGGGATCTGAAGTTCGAGACGGATTTTACCAAAAAGATCAAGGAATCCATGACCAGCGAGGGACTGATTACCGCGCAGGAAGGCATTACCCTGGAGGAGGCAAAAAAGATCCTGGCGGCGGCCAGAAAGGAAAAGCTGCCCATTGTAGACAAGGATTTTAATCTGAAGGGGCTGATTACCATTAAGGATATTGAGAAGACCATCAAATATCCCCTGGCGGCGAAGGACGAGCAGGGAAGGCTGCTCTGCGGCGCAGGCGTGGGTATTACCGCCAACGTGCTGGACCGGGTGTCGGCCCTGGTGGATGCCAAGGTGGATGTGGTGGTGCTGGACAGCGCCCACGGACATTCCCAGAATGTGCTGAACTGTTTAAAGATGATTAAGGAGAAGTATCCGGAGCTGCAGGTGATTGCCGGCAACGTGGCTACCGGTGAGGGCACGAAAGCCCTCATTGAAGCCGGTGCGGATGCTGTCAAGGTGGGCATCGGGCCGGGCTCCATCTGTACCACCCGGGTGGTAGCCGGAATCGGTGTGCCGCAGATTACGGCCATTATGGACAGCTACAGCGTGGCAAAGGAATACGGCGTGCCCATCATTGCCGACGGCGGCATCAAGTATTCGGGAGATATTACCAAAGCCCTGGCGGCAGGGGGCAATGTCTGCATGATGGGAAGCATGTTTGCAGGCTGTGAGGAAAGCCCCGGGGATTATGAGCTCTTCCAGGGAAGGAAATACAAGGTATACCGGGGCATGGGGTCCATCGCTGCCATGGAGAACGGCAGTAAGGACCGCTACTTCCAGGAGAATGCGAAGAAGCTGGTTCCCGAAGGCGTGGAAGGCCGGGTGGCCTACAAGGGAGATGTGGAAGACACCGTGTTCCAGCTGCTGGGAGGTCTGCGTTCGGGCATGGGCTACTGCGGGGCACACAATATTGAGGAGCTGAAAGAAAACGGCAGATTTGTGAAAATATCCGCGGCGTCCTTAAAGGAAAGCCATCCTCATGACATCCACATTACGAAGGAGGCGCCTAACTACAGCGTTGACGAATAAAAAGCGCCGGAGCATGGAGGGTAATCGTGCAGACTAATGTGTCCAATGTATCTAACGGGTACATAGAATTAATTGACCCGCAGGAGCTGTGGCGTCTGCAGGAAGGCATCTGCCGGGTGACGGGCGTTTGCGTGTCCTGCCTGGATGGCCTGGGCCGCCAGATCGGTGATTTCTCGGGACAGCCGGAGCAGGTAGAGAAAGCCGCGGCCTGTCTGGCATCCGGGCAGTTGAAAGCGGTGATCGAGCGGGTGGAAGACGGCTCCCTGGAGGATCTGGCTGTCGAAGAGCTCCACGGAACCGGGGACCGGGTGGCAGCCGCAGCGGTGAGGGCGGAAGGCAGGACAGCCCTTTGCTGGGTGGTTTTTGACTTTGCGGAGAGCGGCACGGATGAGGAAAAATTCCATTCCATTCTTGATTTGCTGCGGGACGCAGGCAATGCGTTTTTAAAAGACAGAATTTCCCGTTTCAGTGCGGAAATGGAAATCCGTAAGAGCCGGTCCTCAGAGCAGGAAATGAGCAGGACGCTCCATGCCATAGAGGCGACTACGGAAATCGTGCAGCTTCTGGACAGCGACGACAGAATAGAAGCGGTTATGGAGAAGTGGCTGAGTATCCTGGGAAGGCAGCTTAAGACGGATACCGCCCAGATTTACCAGCTGAAAAATGACGGGAACAATATGGATGTGCTCTGCGAGTGGAACGGGCAGGGGAATGCTTCCTGCTATGACAAAACCCGGGAGCTGGAGGTGCCGGAGATTTTAAAGACGGAAAAGCCCCTGGTCATATCGGCTGAGGGCGTAGATGACGGGCTGCGTAAAAAGGCGGAAGCCATCGGCCTGCAGGCCGTGATGATTTTCCCGATCCTGTGTCCGGAAAGTGCAGGAAGGATGATGCTGTCCCTGAACCACCGCAAGCGCAGGGTCAACTGGAGCATGGCGGAAATCAAGTTTACGGCAGACGCGGTGAAGGTGCTGCAGAGTATTCTCACAAGGCAGATCCAGAAAAACTCCCTGGCAGGCTCCTATGCGGTTCTGGAAGCGGTTCTGGATAATGTGGGCTGTGCCATTTATGTCACCCGGAAGAAAACGGGAGAACGGCTCTTTGCCAATCGCAGGCTGCAAAGCACCTTTGCCAAGGAGCTGCAGGAGGACACCTTCGCGGATCTTCTGGAGCAGGGAATTACCACCGGGAACGAGGGCGGGCTTTATGAAATATACCACATAGAGAAGGACCGCTGGTATGATTTGATGTTTAAAGAGATTTCCTGGGTGGACGAGACGGCGGCGGTGCTTTACTCCCTGTATGATATAACCGATAAGAAGCGGTATCAGCGAAAGATCGAACAGCAGGCCTATACGGATTTCCTGACGGGGCTGTATAACCGGATGTGCTGTGAGCGGGATCTGGCCAGGCAGATTGATCTGGCCAAAAAGAAAAATCTTACGGGAGCACTTCTCTATCTTGATCTGGATGATTTCAAGCATATTAACGACGGCCTCGGACACCGGTACGGAGATGTGCTTCTGAAAGCAATCTCCCATTCTCTGCAGCGGGTTGCAGGGATCGGGCATACCTGTTACCGGGTGGGAGGGGACGAGTTCATTGTGATTATATCTCCGGAGCAGTATCCGGAATTTGACCGGATTCTGGGAGACATCAGGGAGATCTTCGCAAGACCCTGGTTTTTAAAGGATGCGGATTATTACTGTACTATGAGCATGGGGATTGTCACCTTCCCCGACCTGGGGGATACTGTGGCCGATCTGACGAAAAAGGCGGATATAGCCATGTATGAGGCCAAGAGGAGCGGCAAGAACCGGGTGGCAAAATACAGCAGCGGGATTAATTCCGCGTCGGGGCGTCGTCTGGATATGGAGAAGAATATGCGCGACGCTGCCGTGGGCGGGTGCAGCGAATTTGAAGTCTATTATCAGCCCATAATCGATGTGCAGGACGGGGAAAAATGTGCGGGGGCGGAGGCATTGCTTCGCTGGAACAGCTCCAAGCTGGGATTTATTACTCCGGCGGAATTCATCCCCCTGGCGGAATATCTGGGGTTAATTAATCCCATCGGCAATTTCGTACTGAGAGAGGCCTGTATCCAGTGCCACAGGTGGAATAAGGCAGGCTATGATTACAAGGTAAACGTAAACCTGTCCGTGGTGCAGCTGTTGCAGCCGGACGTGGTGGAGGTGGTGGAACAGATAATAGAGGAAACGGAGATCGAGCCCAGAAATCTCACTCTGGAGGTGACGGAGAGCCTGGCTATCAATGATATGGAGCGTATGCAGGAAATCCTGAACCGGATCCGGTCACTGGGGGTCAAGATCGCCCTGGATGATTTCGGCACCGGGTATTCCTCTCTGAACCATATCCGGGAGATCCCCTTCAACATGATTAAGGTAGATCAGAGCTTTGTAAAGGAGGTTGCGGAGGATGCTTATTCCCAGTCCTTTGTGAAGATGGTGGCTGAGCTGGCGGAGACGCTGGGAGCCAATATCTGTGTGGAGGGGATTGAGCGGGAATCCCAGTACCGGATTGTTAAGAAGATGAAGGTTAAGTATATTCAGGGCTATTATTTTGACCGTCCTATGAAGCAGGAGGATTTTGAAGCCAAGTATTGTCAGGAGCTTTACACAGCCGAACAGGCACAGCAGAATGGAAAGATTGAGGAGGAGTGTCATGCTGCAACTGGACAAGGAACTGAAAAATAACAATTATCCCGGAAGAGGGATCGTCATCGGGCGTTCCGGGGACGGGAAATATGGGGTTACCGCGTACTTTATCATGGGCAGGAGCTCCAACAGCCGCAACCGTGTGTTTGTGACAGAGGGGGAGGGGATTCGTACCCAGGCCTTCGATCCCTCCAGATTAGAGGATCCCAGCCTGATTATCTATGCACCGGTGCGGGTGCTGGGATGTGATACGATTGTCACCAACGGAGACCAGACCGATACCGTATTTGAAGGCCTGCAGAAAGGGCTCACCTTTGAGCAGGCATTGAGAAGCAGGGAGTTTGAGCCGGACGGCCCTAATTATACCCCCAGAATTTCCGGCCTGATGCGGGTGGAAAACGGCAGCTTTCATTTTGCCATGTCCATATTAAAGAGCGGGGAGGGAAATCCGGCCTCCTGTATCCGCAATACCTTTACCTATGAGAATCCGCAAGCGGGGCAGGGACGCTTTATCCACACTTACATGCACGACGGTGACCCTCTGCCCAGCTTCAGCGGGGAGCCGAAGACGGTGGAGCTTTCCGGTGATATTGACGGCTTTACGGATATGGTCTGGGAGAGCCTGAACGAGGACAATAAGGTGTCTTTGTTTGTGAGGTACATAGAGATTGCCACAGGGAAATATGAGACGCGGATCAGGAACAAGAATAAATGAATCGGAATTGAATCAGAAGAACTGTATCGGAAGAAACGAACCACAATGAAAGGAACAAGGAGAACCGAAAATGAACGAGATTGAATTAAAATACGGCTGTAACCCTAACCAGAAGCCTTCCAGAATCTATATGGAGGATGGAAGCAGCCTTCCGGTCACCGTGCTGGGCGGCAAGCCCGGTTATATTAACTTCCTGGATGCTTTTAACGGCTGGCAGCTGGTAAAGGAGCTGAAAAATGCCACAGGCCTGCCTGCGGCAACCTCCTTTAAACATGTGTCGCCTGCCGGGGCGGCGGTAGGCCTGCCCTTAGACGAAACGCTGGCGAAAATATACTGGGTGGATGATCTGGGGGAGCTGTCTTCCCTGGCATGTGCATACGCAAGAGCCAGAGGCGCGGACAGGATGTCGTCCTTCGGTGATTTCATTGCGCTGTCGGACATTTGTGACGAGGATACCGCCAGGCTGATTAAGAGGGAAGTTTCCGACGGCGTGATTGCCCCCGGCTATACGGAGAAGGCCCTGGAGCTCTTGAAGTCCAAGAAAAACGGAAATTACAATGTGATCCGGATAGACTCCGCCTATGAGCCGGCTCCGCTGGAGAAGAAGCAGGTCTATGGCATCACCTTTGAGCAGGGCAGGAACGAGCTGGATATTAACGGTGACCTGCTTTCCCATATTGTCACGAAGAATCAGGATATTCCCAAGGAAGCGCTGATCGATATGAAAATTGCGCTGATTACCTTAAAATATACCCAGTCCAATTCCGTCTGTTATGTGAAGGGAGGCCAGGCAATCGGCATCGGTGCCGGGCAGCAGTCACGGATTCATTGTACCAGGCTGGCAGGCCAGAAGGCGGACAACTGGTATCTGCGCCAGTCGCCCCAGGTCATGGGACTGCAGTTTGTGGAAGGGCTGGGAAGAGCGGACAGAGACAATGCCATTGACGTGTATATGGGCGAGGAGTATATGGACATACTGGCGGACGGTGTATGGGAGCATACCTTTCAGGTAAAGCCTCCGGTGTTTACCCGGGAAGAGAAGCAGGCATGGCTGGAAGGAATGCAGGATGTGACCCTTGGCTCCGACGCATTTTTCCCCTTCTCCGATAACATTGAGAGGGCTCACAAGAGCGGCGTGAAATATATTGCCCAGCCCGGGGGCTCCGTGCGGGACGACGCAGTCATTCAGTGCTGCGACAAGTACGGGATGGTGATGGCCTTTACCGGAATCAGGCTTTTTCACCATTAAGCCCACGGAAACCGGCAACAATTACGGACGTGCACGGAGATTTCTTCCCACAGCACAGAAAAGCAGGTATCAATGAGACTATCAGATCTAGAGGTATATGACAAAATAACGATTCAGTGCCATGACAACCCGGATGCGGACACACTTGCATCCGGCTATGGCCTGTACTGCTATTATCGGAGCAGGGGCAAGGAGGTCCGCCTGGTATACAGCGGCAGAAACAAAATTCAGAAGTCCAATCTGACGCTGATGGTGGAAAAGCTGAAGCTGCCGGTGGAATATGTGGGGGTGGGGAAGGGAGAAATTCTGCAGGTAGAGGGGCTGCTGCTGACAGTGGACTGCCAGTTTGGCTCCGGTAATGTGACCGGCATTTCTTCCGAGAATGTGGCGATCATAGATCACCACCAGCTGGAAAAAGCGGCCATTCCCCAGAGTATTATCAACCCCAACCTGGGGAGCTGTGCCACCCTGGTGTGGAAGCTCCTTCGGGAGGAGGGGTACGATGTAAACAACGACGAGACGCTGGGAACAGCCCTTTATTATGGGCTGTATACGGATACGAACCAGTTTTCGGAGTTGTATAATCCCCTGGATATGGATATGCGGGAGGCCGTGAAGGTGGACAAAAGCCTGATTACGCTGTTCCGTAATTCCAATCTGTCCCTGAAGGAACTGGAAATCGCCGGGATTGCCATGATCCGCTACAGCTACAATGATGATTATGAATTTGCGGTCATCAAGTCCCAGCCCTGCGACCCCAATATTCTGGGACTAATCAGTGACTTCCTGCTGCAGGTGGATGCCATCAAATCCTGCGTGGTGTTCAATGAGGTGAACGACGGGTACAAATTTTCCGTCAGGAGCTGCATCAGAGAGGTCAATGCCAGTGAGCTGGCCGCCTTTCTGGCGGAAGGGATCGGTTCCGGCGGCGGACATTATGAGAAGGCCGGCGGCTTTATCAGCCTCAGGCTTTATGAAGAGCATTATCCCACCCTGCACACGGAAGGGTATTTCAACAACCGGATGACCCAGTATTTTGACAGCTTTGAGCTCATATACGCCGAGAATTACCAGGTAGATCTTGCCGGCATGAAAAAGTATGTGAAGCGCAGGATTCCCGTGGCCTGCGTCAAGGCGGATGAGGTACTGCCTGTGGGCACCCCTATTACCATACGTACCCTGGAGGGGGATATTGACCTGACGGTGGAAGAGGATCTGTATATCATGATCGGTATTAAGGGGGAGGTCTATCCCAACCGCAGGGAGAAATTTGAGAAGTCCTACAGAATGCTGGACGAAACACACAGCCGAAGTGAGTATATTCACGATACGGAGTATGTCCCCGTAATTAAGAACCGCGTAAACGGACAGGATATGCTGCTGACGGATTATGCCCGGGGATGTGTCCCTACAGGAGAGGTACATATATTTGCACGGCCTTTGGAAAAGGGTGTGAAGGTATTCACGGCATGGGACAGGCACAAGTATATGCTGGGCAGGCCGGGAGATTATCTGGCGGTCCGCAGCAATGATTATCATGACATTTACGTGGTGGAAAAGGATATTTTCGCAAGGAGCTACGATGCCTTTATCAGTTACCGGCATACGGAGCGGGACAGACTGGCGGCGGAGAACCTTCATCGTCAGATGGAGGCGTTTCGTCTGCCGGGTAAGCTGTCAGGTAAGGCGGCGGGCCGTACAAGGATCGAGAGGGTGTTCCGTGACAGGGATGAGCTTCCTCTGACCAACAATCTGGAGGATCCCATCATGGAGGCACTGGCCCAGTCAGAA
>CAJTKW010000103.1 GCA_910577035.1 uncultured Acetatifactor sp. | reverse complement strand
TTGATCTTCGGGAAGTACAGGATTCCCTTCATATTAAAAGGATAATCCATATTCAGGTGAATCCAGAACAACGGCTCCTTGTAATCCTGAAATACCTTGCGGTAAAATTCCAGATACTCCTCCTTGCTGCAGTCATTGGGATGCCTTGTCCACAGCGGCGCCGTCTCGTTTAAAAGCTCGGGGCGTTTCGTGATCTTCAGCTTCTCTTCCCCTTCCGCTTCGGTTTCGCCGGCATCGGCTTCCCCGCCCTCGGCCTTTTCCTTTTTCTCGGGATGAATCTCTTCGATGACCACATCACCTTCCTGAAGCTCATCCGCCTTTATGATCTGCGTCTCCTTCGTATCTGCTTTGGACAGATAAATCTCGGTGGGCATAAAGGAACAATACTTTTTAATGACCTCTCGTGCCTTATACTCGTTGCAGAATTCCAGACAGTCTTCATTCAGAAACAGGGTAATCGTCGTACCGACCTCCGTCCTGTCCCCTTCATCCATGGAAAATTCCGTGCCGCCGTCGCACTCCCAGTGCACCGGTTTTGCGTCCGTTTTATAGGACAGCGTGTCAATATGCACTTCATCCGCCACCATAAACGCAGAATAGAAGCCCAGGCCGAAGTGGCCGATAATCTGGTCAGCGCTGCTCTTATCCTTATACTTTTCAATAAAATCTGTCGCGCCCGAAAATGCGATCTGATTAATATACTCCTCTACCTCTTCCGCAGTCATTCCCAGACCGTTGTCTTGAAAGGTCAGAGTCTTCTTCTCGGGATTTACCACCACATCAATTCTGGCCTTATAGCTGTCCGGCAGGGTATATTCTCCCAGCATATCCAGCTTCTTCAGCTTCGTCACGGCATCGCAGCCGTTGGAGATCAGCTCCCGGTAGAAAATGTCATGGTCGGAATACAACCACTTTTTAATGATCGGAAAAATGTTTTCACTGTTGATTGATAAGCTTCCGCTTTTCACTGCCATTTCACAACATCCCTTTCTGTTTGTTTTGATCTTTCGGTGACAAACGTTTATCACCCGTTAAAAAACAGTTTAAGACTGTCCATTTCAAAAGTCAACAAGAAATTAGCACTCATTTAAGCAGAGTGCTAATAACATGCTTGGAAAGCTTGTAAAATCAGGCTTTTTCCAATTATAAATTTTTTCTAAAACAAACCCTTGCGAAAAGGAAGCTGTCGCGCCGGGTACTCGGCACGCAGCTCCCTGATAATTTATTCCGGAAAGTATTTTGCATATACCTCAAAAAAATCCATGGTTTTCACCGCCTCGTCATGAATCAGCGCAATCTCCTCCCAAAGCTGTGTGTTCAACTGGCGCACCAGTGTGTCCGCAAAGGCATCATACTCCTGGCCGAATACCTCCCTGCGCCTTTCCTCCACAATTTCCAGCTTGCTCAGCTCCGTCTGCTCCCTGTCAAAGGTGTTAATGCACTTGATAATATGATAGCCGCTCTCCGTCTCGACAACCTCACTGATCTCCCCTGTTTCCAGGGCAAATGCAGTCTCTTCAAATACGGAATCCACAACACCCTTGCCGAAAGAATAAGTGATGGTAGTGTCCTCGCTGTATCTGGAGGCCAGGTCCAGGAAATCCTGCTCACCGTCCGCTGCCATCTTCCTGATCTCACAGGCTTTCTCATAAACCGATTCCTTCACGTCATCCCCATAAACCACCCTGGCACCGCTGCCGTCCGTAGTCCAGGTGCGCAGCAGAATATGCTGCACGGTAATGGTTCTCGCCTCATCATCGCTGATCTCAGGATTAATGTCCTGAATAATGTACTCGTAAACCTTGTTGGCCAGGGCATATTCAAGATAAAGCTGGCGGACGGTCTCCGAATCCACCCCCAGCAATTGTATCTCCGTCTCATTCAGAGAGCTGAAATATTCCGCTGCCGCCTGGACGGCAAGCTCATATTCCTCGCTGTCCAGCTCTACCTGCTCCCGCTTTGCCAGCAGGCACATAGTCTTGATCTGGGCAATTCTGGCCAGCGCCGTATCCTTCACGTTCTCTTCCAGCGTCACTTCACCCTTCGCCACATTCCAGACCTCCGGGCCATACACGCTCTCATAGCGGTTCTGCATTGTGGTCAGATACACCATTACTTCCGCCCGGGTACCGCTTATGTCCCCAATGCGGAACACATCGTTTTCCCCAAAGCCGCTGGTAAATACCACCTTCGTGCCATCCCCGCCGCAGGCTGCCAGGCTTAAGAGTATCAGCCCAAGGCAGAACCCGGGAAGCACCCGCAGTCTTCCCGGTCTGTTTTTCCTGATGCCTCTTTTCTTCATATCCTCTTATGCTATCACATGAATCCAGCCCTCGGGTGCCTCAATTCTTCCCATCTGGATGCCGGTGAGGGTGTCATACAGCTTTTTTGTAACAGGCCCCATGTCCTCCATACCGCTGGGCAGGCAGATTTCGGTACCATGATCCACAATCTTCCCCACAGGTGAGATCACTGCCGCCGTACCGCAAAGCCCGCATTCCGCAAAGTCCTTCACCTCTTCCAGGAACACTTCCCTTTCTTCCACTTCCAGACCCAGGTACTCCTTTGCCACATGCACAAGGGAACGACGGGTAATGGAAGGCAGGATACTGTCGGACTTCGGTGTCACCACCCTGCCGTCCTTTGTGACAAACAGGAAATTCGCCCCCCCGGTCTCCTCCACCCTGGTGCGGGTTCCGGGATCAAGGTACATATTCTCGTCATACCCCTCTTCATGAGCCGTGACGATGGCATGCAGGCTCATGGCATAATTCAGCCCTGCCTTGATATTGCCGGTTCCGTGCGGTGCTGCACGGTCAAAATCACTGACACGGATAGTCAGCGGCTTTACACCGCCCTTGAAATAAGGGCCCACAGGAGTACAGAAAATTCTGAACTGATATTCGCTGGCAGGCTTCACACCGATGACAGGGTTTGTCCCAAACATATAGGGGCGCAGATATAATGTTGCCCCGCTGCCATAGGGAGGCACAAACGCTGTGTTTGCCGCCACCACCTTTGTAACGGCATCCACAAACCGCTCCCTGGGAAAAACCGGCATTTCCAGTCTTTCCGCCGAAGCCACCATGCGCTCTGCATTCAGGTCAGGGCGAAAGGTAACGATATGGCCGTCGTCCGTTGTATATGCCTTCAGGCCTTCAAAAATGGTCTGGGCATACTGCAGCACTCCCGCGCATTCATTCAGGACTATATTTGCATCTCCGGTAATGATTCCCTCATCCCATGCACCGTCCTTATAATTGGAAACATACCTGAAATCCGTCTGTACGTATCCAAAACCAAGGTTGCCCCAGTCAATATCCTTCTTCTCCATAGATAAATGCCCTCTTTCCTTCCATATAATAACTTATTCCGTAATCATTATTATACTTTCAGCCGGAAAAGTCAATACACTTTTCTCTGTTAAATCAGCAAAGCATCCCGGGAAAGATTACCGGCTCCCTCCGCGGTGCCAAAACGTAAAATGCAGCCATAACGGCTTCAAATACTTCTCCGCTCATATTTCAGAAAAGTGTATGCGATGTCAAAATAGGTCTGCTCCTCGCTGTCTGCCGTAATGACCCATTCAGGATCTTCGTCCAGATTGGGAAAACAGGTGTCAGCCTCATACACCCTGTCGATTTTCGTTATATGGGCCACACTGCAATAAGGCAGCAGCTGACGGTACACGCTCTCCCCGCCGATTACATAGACGTCCTCCGTGTCATATTGCTTCAACTCCTCCAGCAGCTCTTCCACGGAATGTACCGTCACGGCATCCTTCACGTTAAAGTTCTCATCTCGGGAAAGAATGATATTGGTTCTGTTTTTCAAAGGCTGCGCCTGGGGAAAGGTCTGCAGGGTCTTCCTCCCCAGCACTACCACTTTGCCCGTGGTCTCCTCCCGAAAATGCTTTTGGTCGTTGGGAATGCGGACCAGAAGCTCTCCCTTGTTTCCAATGGCCCAGTTATTATCCACTGCCACAATGATATTCATATGAATCCTTCCTTTCTCTGTCTTCGCACCGCCCTTCTGACGGCCTTTGCTCCGGACTGCCGACGGAACCCCGCCGGTGGTCGGCGGGGTTTCTGCTTTCGATTATATGGCCACCGGAATGTCCCTGATCTGTTCTCCGGTCTCGTAATTCTCCACCCTCACGTCATCCCTGGTAAACCGATAGAAATCCCTTACTTCGGGATTAAGCCAAAAATCAGGGGCCGGCTTCGGCTCTCTGGCAATCAGCTCACGTACAAGAGGTACATGACGGTCATAGATATGGGCATCCGCAATCACATGAACCAGCTCCCCCACATTCATGCCGGAAACCTGGGCAAACATATGCACCAATACCGCATACTGCACCACATTCCAGTTGTTTGCCGCCAGCACGTCCTGAGAACGCTGGTTCAGGATGGCATTCAGCGTCAAGCGGTCCTCCCCGGGCTGCTGCGTCACATTAAAGGTCATACTGTACGCACAGGGATACAGGTTCATCTCATGCAGATCCTGATGGACATAGATGTTCGTCAGGATACGCCGGCTGAAGGGATTGTTTTTCAGGTCATACAGAACCCGGTCTACCTGATCCATCATGCCTTCCTTATACTGATGCTTCACCCCCAGCTGATAGCCATAGGCCTTGCCGATAGAACCGTCCTCATCCGCCCACGCATCCCAGATATGGCTGTGCAGATCCCGGATATTATTGGACTTGCTCTGCCAGATCCATAATATTTCGTCAGTGGCTGACTTTAAAGCAGTCCTGCGCAGAGTCATGATCGGAAATTCCTTCCTCAGGTCATAGCGGTTCACCACTCCGAACTTCTTGACGGTGTAGGCAGGAGTGCCGTCAGGCCAGTGGGGGCGTACCTTCTCCCCCTCCGTACTGGTTCCGTTTTCCAGAATATCCCTGCACATATCAATAAAGACCCTGTCCGCGTAACTCATTTTTCCTCCTATACAATTCCCGCTTTTATCGCCTGGGCTATATCATCCCCGTTTACTACCGAAAGAAATCTGGCCCCGTATTTCTCCCGCACCAGGTCCGCACCGTTGGAATGATGCTCTTTCATGTCCGTCTCATACCGCTCCACGATCACGGCAACCGCCACAATGGTAACGTCCGCACTTGCCTTTAGTCTTTCGATACGCTGCATCAGAGTATTCCCGCTGTTGATCAGGTCGTCAACAATCAGCACTCTTTCCCCATCCTCAGGCGTATGCCCGCAGAATTCTCTCCCTCTGCTGTCCGGAAGCCTCCTGTCATGGCAGTAATTAACGGTAACCCCATACTTATTGTAAAGCGCCAGGGCCGTTGCCACCGAAAGACTGATCCCGTGATATGCCATGCCTATGATACAGTCAAAGGCAAGCCCACTCTCCCGGATGCAGTCCGCAAAATACTCTCCCAGCTTTGCATACTGGGCATTGGTGGTAAACCGCTCCGAATCCACATAGTAATCTGACCGATAGCCGTGAAGCTCGCAGCTTCCCAGCTTCAGCACGCCTGCATCCGCCATAAAACGGATAAAACGTTCCTTATTCGTCATGGCATTGAGCTTAAATCCCATCAGTTCATCGATGCTCACCCCAAAAAAGGAAGCCAGCACGGGAAGCATCTCAATATCCGGCGCACCCCCGTTTTCCCATTTGCTTACCGCCTGAAACGATATATGCACCGCTTCTGCCAGCTCCTCCTGGGTTACCCCCTTTGCCTTCCGCAGTAATCTGATATTGTCTCCTATCTTATTCATAAACAGCACACCTCCGTAAATTTTGATTGACAGATAACCCTGCAGGGATTCTCCTGACAGTTTTATCCTAAACCAATATCGGCAGGTACGCAATAAAAGGCAGGATGAACTTTTTTCAACTTCGGGTTGAGTGCTGCTTACTGATACTTGTCGCACAGGGAATTGATCTGGTCTGCAAATTTTGCGGCGTCCTTGTTGGGCATACCGTCCTTCTTCTGCACCAGGGCCAGCAGCCTCTGGGCCGCTGCCAGCAGCCTTGCGTAAACGCCTGCCGCCACGGCAGATCTTCCCTTCTTCTTAACGGGTACAGGCACTGCCTCGTACTCCAGCTTGCCGGACATCAGGTTAAACACCGTTCCGCTGTAGGGGGCATAGGCGTTATGCCCGTATTCCATCTTCAGGCATTCCACAAAGGATGCACAGATGCTGTCCTCACCGTGGACCACAAATACCTTTCTCGGCTTCTCCTCAAAACCGGAAATCCACTCCAGCAGGCCATTCTTATCCGCATGGCCGCTCAGCCCCGCCAGCTGCCTGATCCTGGCCCGCACCTGAATGGTCTCTCCGAAAAGTTTTACCTCCTCCGCTCCCTCCACAATGCTTCTTCCCAGCGTCCCCATGGCCTGATAGCCCACAAAAAGTATGGTACACTCCGGCCGCCAGAGATTATGCTTTAAATGATGCCTGATACGCCCTGCCTCACACATGCCGGAGGCGGAAATAATTACTTTGGGCGTGTCGATAAAGTTTATTTCCTTGGATTCCTCGCTGGTGATGGCCAGCTTCAGCCCGGAGAAGGAAATGGGGTTAATGCCCTCTTTCACCAGCTCCATAGCCTCTTCGTCAAAGCATTCCCAGCGGTTCTCTTCAAAAATACCCGTTGCCTCCACCGCCAGGGGACTGTCCACATACACAGGGAACCGCTCATGCCCTTTTACCAGGCGGTCTACCTTGATCTTACGCAGAAAATACAGGATCTCCTGGGTTCTTCCCACCGCAAAGGAAGGAATCACCACATTTCCGCCCCGGTCAAAAGTTTCCTTGAGAACTGCGGCCAGCTCTTTCACAAAATCAATCCTCTCCTCACTGTGAAGCCTGTTGCCGTAGGTGGACTCCATGACCACATAATCCGCTTCCTTTGTCAGGCTCGGATCCTTTAAAAGAGGCAGATTCTTATTCCCGATGTCACCGGAAAACGCCACCTTTTTCGTAACACCGTCCTCAGTCAGCCACACCTCGATACTGGCAGAGCCCAAAAGATGCCCTATATCGGTAAACCGGATCTTCACCTCGTCACAGACCTGAACCTCCCTTCCGTAGCGGCAGGGAACGATTCTCTTGATTATGCCCTCCGCATCCTCCATGGTATAAAGAGCCTCCACTGCCGAGATCGGCTCGCCGCTTCTTCTGGCCTTCCGGGTCTTCCACTCTGCCTCCATCATCTGAATATGGGCACAGTCACGCAGCATAATGCTGCAAAGATCCGCCGTGGCATCCGTAGCAAACACCTGCCCCCTGAACCCTTCCGCATACAGCAGAGGCAGCAAACCGGAATGGTCTATATGGGCATGGGTCAGAAAAACATAATCTATCATGGACGGGCTCACCGGCAGCGGCTCGTTTTCAAACGTGTTGACGCCCTGTTCCATTCCGTAGTCTACCAAAATATGTTTGTCCCCCACCTCCATATAATGACAGCTTCCCGTCACCTCATGGTCTGCTCCGATAAATATCAGCTTCATAGGCTCCCTCCTTCTTGTCGCTTATTTTGTTTCCGCTTATTTGGCCTCAGCCTTCACTGTCCCGTTTATGTACTGCATTACGTACTTCAGTTCCCGGATCATTCATACTGATATTGTATCATGTACCAGGGGAAATAGCTATCCTTTTTGACAAATTGCCGGAGAAGCAGCTTTTTAAGGCTGCCTTTCTCTGGCAGCACTGCTGCATATAAACCGATATGTTCTGTTTTATCCTTTTCGGGCAAGCTCTTCCTGCAGCCTTGTAATTTCTTCCGACAATTTTGCAATCTGCTCGCTCTTCTTTGCACTTTCTTCCGATATTCTGATCTTTTCTTCTAATACTTCAGCCTTTTCTTCCGATAACTTTACATTTTCTTCCGTCAGCTTTGCCTTTTCTTCTGACAGCTTTGCCTTTTCTTCCGACAGCTTGACGACATCATCTACCAATTGTATCCGCATCCCTGCCACCTCCGGATCTTTCTTTACTATCTCCACCATCCTGTGAATTTCCCGCAATTCTTCACTTACCGCATTCTCATAAACCGTGTCTTCCATATAATGCAGCAATTGCTTCAGAGCCTCACTGGGGATTTCCTCTGTTCCCTTCGTATATAGAAACAACGTACTTGCCCCATCTTCATACTCCATCCCCGGCACTTCCACACAGCGATTCTTTACGGTATATAACATACGTTTCAAGCCAAACGGGTCAAAGGGCAGTATCATGATCACCACAACATCTTTCAGCTCCTCATAATCCGTGCCGGAATTCAGACTTCTTGCCGCAATCTTTCCATGGTAAAAGCGTACCCTGCGGGGCAAAGCCCTTATATCCGCCGAAGTATCCTTTTGATCCGGCTCGATGTCATACACGGTCGCCTGTTCTTCCGAATCGCCACCTGCGTCCGGCTCCAAATACACATCCAGACGCGCACCATGCAAATCTCTGTCCGCACCATACAGCACCTTCTGGGCCGTGACCGACAGATGCTTAAACTCCCTGCCGAAGATGGTCTTAAGAAGACTCTTTACAAACCTTTCTCCGATCTCCGGAAAAGTCACCATCGAGCCGAACAGAAAATCATCCAGCAGATTCATATCCTGAAGCTTCCTGCCCGCGGCCTGCTTCGATGCCGTCACCTTTGTTACCACTTTCTTTGCTGTTTTCTTTTCTACGGTCTCTTTCCTCATACAGTTCTCCTTTCGCATTCGACGGAAAAAAGAACGTATATGCCAGCTGTAAGGTCAAGCAAATCCTCTTCTGTCACACCATTCCTGCAATCCGCCATATTTCAGTGAAACCTTATTGCATTTTCATACAGGGATTGTCAACCGAAATGGTTTGATATGCCTTCCCAGATATGTACAGATATTGTAACAGATCATAGGATGCCTGTCAACTCAAAGAAAACGACAATTGACAATTCTGTAACAATTCAGCAGCAGTTCAGACAGGTCATTGAACTGTTACGAGAATGCACACATAACGCAAACTTAAAACCACTTTGTAATTTGAAAACCCGGAAACACCGCACAAATAGAACCCGGAAACTCTGCAAAAAAAAGATGTCAAGCATTTTTGAAAATGTCCCGAAAAATTTGCAACAAAAGCCTTGGACGA
>CAJTKW010000102.1 GCA_910577035.1 uncultured Acetatifactor sp. | reverse complement strand
TCCACGGGAATTTACTTCCTGATCAGGGACTCCTTTTCCATTGTGTTTGCGGCGGCTTCTTTCATCATGGCGTTTGCGTTTAACCAGTTGTATAATAAAAAATCATTTCAGATTCGGATGGAGCGCAATCCGCATGAGAGAAAGCGGGAGTACGTCAAAAGAGTGTTTTATCTGAATGATTATGCCAAGGAAATCCGCTTAAACCCTGAGATTCCCGGTATTATGTTCCGAACGTTTGAACAGGCGAACGATGAGGTGTACAACGTGGAGAAAAGGCATGCCAGAAGGCGGCTTTTTCTGGGCGTCATGCGCAGGTATGTGAGCAATGCCTTTTTCAGTGATGTGCTGTATATATCCTATCTGGTTTTCCAAGCGGCGGTGAGGGGCGTGCTGTCCTTCAGCGGGGTTGCCATTCTGTACAACTCCTTTGGAAGACTGAAAAGAGGGATGAGCATTTTTACGGATGTATATCCGTTTGCCTGTGAAAGCAGCCTGTATATACAAAAAATTCGTGATTTCCTGTCGTATGAGCCCAAGATACAGAGTACAGAGGGCATTGAACCGGTGAAGGGCGCCAGGGAAGTGGAGCTTGACGGGGTTTCATTTGCATACAATAAAGAAAACGAAGGGCTGTTAAGGGACATCTCGCTTCATATTTTGCCCGGCGAAAAGATTGCGCTTGTAGGTTACAACGGCGCAGGCAAAACGACACTTGTCAAGCTGCTGATGCGGCTCTATGACGTGGATGAAGGCAGGATTCTGGCTGACGGAAAGGATATCCGTGCCTATGACGTGCAAAAGTACAGGAATTCCATCGGAACGGTATTTCAGGATTTTCAGATTTTTGCCGGAAGCATCAAGGAAAACGTACTCCTCGATGCTGCCGGCGGCTGTGATGAAGGAGGAATAAGGGACTCCCTTGCGGACAGCGGACTGATGGAACGTGTGGACGGGATGGCAAAGGGGCTTGATACGCCGCTCACGACCGAATTTATGGAGGACGGCATGAATCTGTCGGGAGGAGAAAGCCAGAAGCTTGCGATTGCCAGAGTTTTCTACAGGAAAGCCGGGCTGATGATCCTGGACGAGCCGTCGAGCGCGCTTGACCCCATTGCGGAATACCAGCTGAACCATGCCATGCTTTCCGCGACAAAGGATAAGACGGTAATTTTTATCTCGCACCGTCTGTCCACCACCAGGCTTGCCGACCGCATTATTATGCTGGAGCAGGGCAGAATCGCAGAACAGGGCAGCCATGAGCAGCTTCTTGAAAGAAACGGAAAGTACGCGCAGATGTGGCGCGTGCAGGCGGGGGCTTATATAGAGGTATGATACCCTTTGGGTTCATTTCCTAAAATCAGGCACACGCGGGGTATGAAGAAAAGTCGGAAATCAAGAGCCCCGGGACGGGCTGCCGGCAGTATATTGTAAGGGTAACAGTGCGGTTGAAGGAAGGCGATGGCTGTATGGCACAGAGGACGGCTGCATTATGCAGGGGAAAATATATAGGGATCGAAACAATTTATACTGTTGTCAATGGACGGCAGATCAATATTCCGGAAAAGCTGAAAGAGCTCAGGGCCAGGAGCCGGAATAATGAATTGTTTTGTCCCTGCGGATGCGGTGCAAATCTCATTTTAGTTGCCGGGGATAAGAATCTGCGGGAGCAGCATTTCAGGATTAAGGAAGGAAGCTCCGATCAGGATTGTAATGTGATTACAGAGGGAAAGACTTCGCTGGACTCCAAAATTGTTCTCAAGTGCTGGCTGGTTGATAAACTGAAAGCGGCAGATATAGAATCACGTGTTCCGATCCATGAGGTTGATGATGTGAAAAGGAGCTATGAATTTACGTTTTTGTCTCAGAGCAGGAAGATTGCGCTGAGCTACTGCCATGAGCGAGTCAATTTATCGGATGAAAAGCTGAGTATTCTGGAAGGCAACAGTCAGGGCATCCAGATCATTTACATCGTTGATCGCAAGAACGGAGGCTGCGAGGGGCAGTATCCCGAAGGGCTTATGAAAGTGCAGGGCAGGCAGGGGTATTGTCTGCTTCTTACTGTCAGCGGTGCGGATTACGATGAAGCGGAAATGAAAGCCGTATTTTATGCACAGGATATAAACGGATTGTGGCAGGAAGTGGTATTTGCCGAAGGCCTGCTAAGGGAGTTCCATATCAATGATGCCGGGCAGGTTTTATTTGCAGAGGAATTATTAAGCTTCAGGGCAGCCAGGGAAAAGGCTGATTTTCAATCGGCTGTGGAGCGTGAAAAAAACGAGCGGGCGGAAGAAGAAAAGCGATATGAGGAGTACCGGAGAAGGCTTTTCCAGGAGGAAGAGCGTAATCACGAAAAGCTTCGTAAATGGCAGGAGGAAGCGGAACAGGAGCGCAGGCGCCAGGCTGAGGAAGCGGCAAAACGCAGAGAAGAGCTTGAAGAAAGACGAAACCTGGAAAGGGAGCGGCAGCAGGAGGAAAAACGCCAAAAAGAAGAAGACTTTATACGAAACGCGGAATCGAATTTTTCCCAGCAGGAGGTGCCGGTAAGAGACGCCGACGGCAATCGCTGGATCAAATGTGAATTCTGCGGCAAAACAGCGAGAGAGAGTGAGTTCAGCTTCTATGGAGGCAGAGGGCGCGTCAATCTGGGAACCTGTAAGGACTGTAAGGAAAGTAATCCTGCGGCCGTGCAAAACGCGGAGGAGAAAATTGCAAGGGTACATAGTAAGTATGACTCCAATATCTGTCCGGAGTGTGGCGGCAGATTACGTGAACGGAGCGGGACATATGGAAGATTCATGGGCTGCAGTAATTATCCGGCATGCAGGTATCACCGCAGATTGAAATAGATAAAGTCCGTTGCATGCGGAGGCCTTGAGGTTTTGCCTGCAAGAATGCCGTGCAAGGGTAAGCGGGCTGGATGGGTTTGCAGGCATTTTTAAAGAAATCGGAATTATCGGCGATTCCCTTTCATCGGGAGAACTTGAATCCCATGATGAGGACGGAAACATTATTTATCATGGCAGGTATGAGTATTCCTGGCCTGCGGTGCCGGGAAGACTGACGGGGACCGTCTGTCACAATTATTCCCGGGCGGTATGACTGCCAGGGAGTTTTATGAGAGCCGGCCGATAAAAATGAAGAAGATGTGCCGGTTGTTTGGTCGTAACGGTTCAGTGCCCAATGTCTGAACTGTTATGTTTGTTTGCAGAAGTATCGGCAAATTCTGCAAAGCCATCTTGACAGGAGATCCAAATTGTAATATTTTTAGTAATAAGACAATACGTAAGCGGATGGAAAGGTAGTATGTTAAATTTTGTCATAGTATTAGAATGTTTTGGCATAATTCTGACGGCGATAGCATTATTCCTTCTGCTTAACGGGGACGGGGCCAGAGAGCAGAAGCTGCTGATTATTATTATGTGCAGTTCGTTGGTTCAGAACGTAGGTTATTTATTGGAGCTGATCGCTCCTACGATGGAGGCCGCCATGACGGCGGTGACCGTGGAGAAAGTGGGATCCGCTTTTGTCCCGTTGTGTTATTGCTGGTTTATTTATATTTACTGTTATGCCACTCCGCCGAAAATACTTTTAAGGATTCTCGGCGTCATCAGTTTTTTATCTCTGCCTTCAGTTATTTTTAACTGGAACGGCCTTTTTTACCGGGATGTCCGGTGGGTAGCCGGCGAGGATGGATTTTATCATGTCAGTCTCAGCTATGGCCCTTTGTATATGTTTTTTCTGATTGGTCATATTATTATTCCATATGCGCTTTGCATAGTTACATTGACAAGGGCTATCCGTGAGCGTTCGGACCGGCAGGTTAATCGTCAGTACTGGACCATCCTGCTGATTTCCACGCTGCCTGTCCTGGTGCTGATCTCTTATGTCTGCAAGCTTGTGGAGGAATTTGATTTCACACCGGTGACACTGACGGTATCCATGGCCATGGTGGTCATTGTGGTCTGGAGCCGCCGTAATTATGATTTTCGCCATCTGGCAGCGGAGAAGGTTCTGGAGAGCATAGGCGACGGCGTAATTGCGTTGGACGACCATGACCGTCTGGTCAGCTATAACAGGGCAGCGGCGGATATTTTTACAGGCCTGCCTGCTCATAAGCTGGGAGAGAACATCCGGGTGGTGGAGGATTTCAGGGAGGAAATGCTGAATGGGGACATTCCCCAGAGTTTTTCTCTCAACGGGCAGCACTATGAGAGCCACAGCAAGCATATTATAGATGAAAACGGCAAGATCCAGGGCTGCGTTATTTTGATCCTGGATATGACCGATACGAAGGCTTATATCAATGAGATCAAGAGGGTACGGCATCAGGAGGAGAAAGCCAGTATTGCAAAAAGTGAGTTTCTTGCAAATATGTCCCACGAGATACGGACGCCGATGAACGCTATCATCGGCCTGAATGACGTCATCATGGAAGAGTGCGGGGACACGGAAATTTATGCCTATGCCAAGGATGTGCAGACTGCGGCAAAAAATCTGCTGAAAATTATCAACGACATTTTGGACCTGTCCAAGGTAGAAGCAGGCAAAATGGAACTGGTAAATGCAAATTATTACATAAAGTCCATGGCAGATGAGGTCATGGGAATCATGGATATGGCGGCATCCCAGCGGGGGCTGATTCTGAAATATGAGTGTGACGGGACCATACCCTGCCGTTACAACGGCGATGACGGCAGAATCAAGCAGATTTTGATAAATATACTGAGCAATGCGATTAAGTTTACCGAGAAGGGATATGTACGCGCCTATATTACAGGCAAGCCCGGCAGGAGTGAGGACGAGGAGGAGCTTATTTTCTGTGTGGAGGATACCGGCTGTGGTATTCGGGAGGAGGATCTTGACAAGATCTTTGAGGATTTCCGCCAGGTGGATTCCAAACGTAACCGGAGGGCAGAAGGCGCCGGCCTGGGGCTTGCAATTGTGAAACAACTGGTGGAGCTGTTGGCGGGTACTGTCAATGTGGAAAGTGTCTATGGCAAGGGTACGACGGTTACCATTACGATTCCCCAGAAAATCGTAGACAGCCAGCCTGTTTCGGAAATGCCGGAAATCACGCAGCCGGAGCAGGAAACTACGGATACGTTTACCGCGCCCGGTGTGAGGGTTCTTATTGTCGATGATAATGTGATTAACCGGAAGGTAGCCAGAAGCTTTTTAAAGAGCTACGAATTTGATCTGACCGAGGCAGAAAGCGGGCCGGAAGCGATTGAGCTGGTGCGTGCCAATTGGTTTGACCTTATCTTTATGGATCATATGATGCCCGGTATGGACGGCATTGAGGCGGCGGAGATTATCCGCAGAGACTGCGGTGAAAACGGGGCGGCTCCCGTAATCGTTGCCCTGACGGCCAATGCCATGGAAGGCATGCGGGAACAGTTCCTGGAGAATGGCTTTCAGGATTTTATAGCAAAGCCTCTTGACAGGAAGGAGCTGAATCAGCTTTTACTGCGCTGGGTGCCGGAGAAGTACAGGCAGATGAAAAGCGGGGAAGAAGAGTTTAAACCGCTGGATCTGACGGCATTCCGGATTGACGGGCTGGACATGAACGCCGCGATGCAATATTATTCCGGAGACGAAAAGGGATTTGTGGATCTGCTGGATATATATTGTCTGGATGGAAAACGTAAACTGGAGCTTCTGCAGGAGCTTGCGGGCTCGGATATTTTACGCTATCAGATAGAGGTACACGGTTTAAAGAGTGCGTCGGCCAATATCGGTGCCATGGATGTTTCGGCGATGGCCCGTGAGCATGAGAATGCTGCGGCAAAGGGCGACCGGGAGTTTATTGACGGGCATTTTCCGCAGCTGATCGCGGAATACGAAACTCTTTTGGCCAATATAAAACAATTTCTGGAGCAGTACAGGCAGAAGAATGAAGGAACGGAAAAGCTTCCCGGCCTGCCCATACAGGAGCTGAGGGAAGAGACGGCGGCGGCACTGGAAGAGCTGAAGCATTTTTGGTCTCAGAAGTGTGGGGAAAGAGTGAAGACCATGCTGGCGCATGAATTGTCGAAGGACGTGGAAGAGCGCCTTTTGCAGATACAGGAACATCTGCGGTTATATGAGGATGACGATGCTGAGGAGCTGTTGGCGCAGCTGCTGGGCATTCTTGAAAAGGAGGAAGAACAGAAATGAGTGAAGCGCAGGGTGGAAATACGAAAAAGTGTATTCTGGCGGTGGACGATACGGCAATTATCCTGACAAGGATTTCGGAGATTCTGGGGAATGATTATGAAGTGATTACGGCTAATTCCGGGGCGCGTGCCATGAAATTTCTCAAGGAGCGAAAGCCGGATATGATTCTGCTTGACATTAAAATGTCGCCCATGGACGGTATCGAGACGCTGCATGAGATACGCAGCAGAAGGGATCTGGAAGATATACCGGTGATTATGCTTACCGGTGTGGAGGATAAAGATACTGTGATGGAAAGTGCCAAGCTGGGAATCTGCGACTATATACTGAAGCCTTTTTCTTCCGGTGAGCTGGACAAAAGGATTTACCGGGCTTTTGAACGGGAAAAGCAAAAGCATGAGGAATCGTGACGGAGGAAGGAGACTTGTGTGATGAACAACGCTATGCCGAAGGAGGAGCTTGAGCGGATATTGGATCAGGCCGTTCGGGATGTGACGGAGCGAGCCGCAGGTGTGCGCCTGCGCCAGGGAGACCGGCTGCCGGGGGATGACATCTGTACGGTTCAAATCACCTTTGACAGAGGCTTTAGCACCAGTCTTACCCTTTGCGCCAACACCGGACTGCTGTACCGCATGGCCTGCAATTCTTTCCATGAGGAATCGGTCAGCCCCGAGGATCTGGAGGAGTTTAGCAAGGAATATTTGAATGTACTCTGCGGCAGGATAACCGGAGCCATGTTCCGCGCTACGCAGATTCCGGCGCATTTCGGCCAGCCTGTGTTTTATCGCGGACGCTATGAGCCGGAGGGACGGGAAATACAATTTGTGCTTACCTATTCCGATGAGTATTGTGAAGGTGCGCAGTTGATTCATCATGTGCCATGCTCTGATGATGGCGGAGTTGCTTTGGGCGAAAGCTGACAGGAAGGAGCATGGGAAATGCGGAAAAGAATCATGGTGGTAGACGATTCCAGGCTGGTGCGGGTGCGGTTGGGTGATATTCTGGAAGGGACGGATTATGAGATTGTGGCATACTGCCGAAGCGGGGAGGATGCGATTGCACGGTATGATGAGGTAAAGCCCGATTTGGTGACAATGGACATCATCATGCAGGGTATGGACGGACTGGACGCAGCGGAGCTTATTCTGAAGGAGCATCCGGATGCCAGAATCGTCATCATAACATCACTGGCATATGACGATACTTATGAGAGGGCAAAAGCCATTGGAGCAAGAGGATTTGTGGATAAGCCTTTTCACCAGGAGAAGCTGATTAAGGTTTTTAAAGAGGCGCTTGGATAAATGATTTCAAATGGTAGTGCCTGGCGGTATTGCTGTTGACGGCAGGATGAGAGGCAGAAAGTGTTTTGGGCGCAGAGGGTTTCACCGGGATAAGGGGTGAAATCCTTTTTTTATATGCCGCAAAGGAAAGTTCCCGGAGTCTGCCGAATAGAAATAGAATAAGAAAACCGGGACGGTGATTCTATGCTGAATATGATCTGGGCCCTGATGATACTGCTGGCAGTGGTATTTGCCGCATGTACGGGTCAGATGAGCGCAGTGACCGACGCGGCCCTTGACAGCGCGGGGGAAGCAGTTTCTCTCTGCATTACCATGGCGGGCGTGGTGGCGTTGTGGACGGGACTGATGGAGATTGCCAGAGAGGCGGGATTGGTGCAGAAGCTGACCAGGGGAATTTCTCCTTTTCTCACCTTTATGTTTCCCAGGATTCCCAAAAAGCATCCTGCCAGAGAATACATAGCTACGAATATTATAGCCAATGTACTGGGCCTGGGCTGGGCGTGTACCCCCGCAGGCTTAAAGGCTATGGAAGAGCTGGCGAAGCTGGAGGCGGAGAGAGGAACGGAAGGCTATGGGGCAGCCGGGAAGGTAACAGGGAAGGTGCCGGAAAAAGGAGCGGAAAAGGAATCTCAGGTACCGCGCCGGGCCAGCAACGAAATGTGCGGATTCCTGATTCTGAATATTTCCTCCCTGCAGCTGATTCCGGTGAATATGATTGCCTACAGGAGCCAGTACGGCAGCGCAAGGCCGGCGGCAGTGATTGCGCCGGCTATCGCGGCTACGCTGATAAGCACCCTGACGGCGGTGATATATTGCAAGATCAGGGACAGGAGCGGATATGGAGGAGGCAGATCGATATGAACGCAATGGCGCATCTTTCGGATATTATCATTCCCATTCTGATTTTTTTTATTGTGGGTTACGGCTATGTCTCCAGGGTGAAGGTGTATGAGAGCTTTCTGGAAGGGGCGAAGAGCGGCCTGAAAATCGTGGTGGACATTGTTCCCACACTGATCGGGCTGATGATGGCGGTGGGTATGCTGCGGGCCTCAGGCTTTTTTGACATGCTGGGCGGTCTGCTGGGCCCGTTGACGGAAAAGGTTGGCCTTCCTGCCCAGCTCATGCCGCTTCTGATCGTAAAAATGTTTTCCTCTTCCGCAGCCACGGGATTGGTGCTGGATATTTTTAAGACTTCCGGGCCTGATTCCTATGCAGGAATGCTGACCTCCATATTGATGAGCTGCACGGACACTATGCTAATATTAAGGGGAAACGAAGAATACCTGCAAAGACAGGATTTGGAGTTTGCCCCTATCAAGCGGGCGTGCCCGCTTTGTACACTTTCGCCGGTCGTTCTGGATCGGCAGTCTTGAAAGAGCCATGGCAGCTAAACAGTAAATATGCGCATTGATTCCCGCGGGCAACGAGCCAAGTGGCTGCTTGCAGACATTTGGCGACTGCCGCGAGGGCAGCTAAACAGTAAATATGCGCATTGCTTAACAAAGAAAGGATGGTTACGATACGGTGCTGTAAATTGAGAGAGAGGCTTTCTGGGGTACGCCGAGTGATGATAACGAAGCAGAGGAAGATTTAGGCAAGTCAGATGTAAAGATTTATTCTTTAACAGTTCCTTAATTAGGTAATTGTTAAATGCATTGCTTTGTAATGGAACGGCACAGCCGTCCATAGG
>CAJTKW010000101.1:3269-9327 GCA_910577035.1 uncultured Acetatifactor sp. | reverse complement strand
GGAGAGCATCTGCCTTACAAGCAGAGGGTCATAGGTTCGAGCCCTATAACTTCCATTCCGGTTTCGGCCGGAGAGACGGCGAGATAGCTCAGCTGGCTAGAGCATGCGGTTCATACCCGCAGTGTCGAGGGTTCGAGTCCCCCTCTCGCTATTTAAGAGAAGTCCGGAAATCTTGTAAAAGTATCAAGGGTTTTGGACTTTTTGTATTTCCGGGGCAATTGAAAGGTAATCTGACATATGCCCGATTCAGAACAGCAACAGAAAGATGAAATTCTGTGCACAAAGGATCCTGAACTATATTCGGTTATGGGGCTGTGCAGCAGGAGGGCGTAAAAAGACGGGGCTGTCGCTTTAACGGTTGAAAAATCGTAAAGCGGCAGCTCCCTTTTTGCTGTTTTGACAGCAAAGTTTCTGAAAAAGTACTGATACTTTTATAAAGGGGCATACTATAACAAGTCCCCCTCATTTATTGCACGAAAAAAAGACTGTACAGAGGCATGCCGCGGCACATTTTTTTCGTACAAAAAACAGATTGTACAGAAAATGCTTTACCGGAGGCATACTGCACAAGAAATACGCCGCGCAGGGATTTTACGAAGCATGAAATTTTGTGCACAAAAAACCACGGCACAAAAACTCTGCTTTGTAAAAAGAGTTATAGCGCAAAAAAGGCGTTGAAATCACAACACAGAATATCGGTTAATGCAAAGAGCAGATCAACACTGGGGTTATTCGAGCCGCTTTCTACTTTGCAGAATGTGGCGGTAGTAATCGGAACCCCTTCTAACTGCAGCTTTGCTACAATATCCGCATTTCTCAGATTTCGCTGTAATCTTAACTTTTTAATGTTTGTACCAACCAGGTTGTTGGTTCTTTGATTAATGCGATCTTGTCTCATACTTAGAAGTTTAACGAAAATTTTTGAAATTTGTTGCCAAAATGGAAGCGTTTGCGATAAAATAACATGATACAATTATTAAAGCATGCTACTTAAAAAATTCACGGGGAGTAGAACAAATGGGAAAACTAAAAGAAATCTTTAAGAAACTTAGAATTTACCGCAGGAAAAGGAAGTTGTACAAGCTGGCCGAGATTGACGCCAGCATAATGTGCGGACCGTTTATGAGGATTCTGCCTCCGGAAATTTATATTGAGGGGGACAAAAAGACTATGCTCAGGGAGACCCAGCGGATCTTTCGCCAGGTTCATGAGCAGAATGGTGATTTTGAGGAAAACAGCGATGACTATAAATTTGCCGACGAATACATTTTTATGGGCAATCGATATCCGGAGGAGGCAGGCAGCGGGCAGGAACAGGTTAAGGGGATAGAAAGCCGGGAGGAAGAGCCGGAAACAGAGTCGGAAACAGAGTAAGAACAAAGCAAGGATTCTGAACTGCGGAAGGAAGAGCCGGAAACAGAGTAAGAACAAAGCAAGGATTCTGAGCAGTGGAAGAAAGAGGCCGGAACGTGAGCCGGTGTGGTGGTGCCATCGGTTTGTTTGGGTTGTCCGGCATCTTTCTCCCACAAAGCGCAGTATTCTTTCCTATACGGAAAAACAGAAGCTTCCGAAATTTCCATGCTGTGAGTATCATACCATATGCAGGATATTTGTCAAGAAAAATGCGAATTGCCCTTGCAAAATCCCATAGTCTGTGTATAATATTCGTTATGGAAGGCACACGGGAAACTGTTGTATTCGTATAACAGTTTTTTTTATGCGCAGGCCCGCACAGGAAAGATTGCCGCAGACGCGGTGTGCGGGCCGCGCGGCGGGCAGGGCAAAATGCTCTGCCTGGCTTGCTGCGGAGTGCAGCAGAGAGGAAATCGGATGGATGATATAAATGTTTTTGAGGCGTGGGAGGGACTGATAGACGAGCGGATCCTGCGCGGGGTACGGGAAATGGGATTTGACGGTTTTACACCCATACAGGAGCAGACGATCCCCAGCCTGCTCCTGGGGGAGGATATTATCGGACAGGCACAAACGGGAACCGGAAAGACAGCGGCTTTTGGAATACCACTGCTTCAGAAGGTGGATCCGGAGTTGAGGAAGCTGCAGTGCGTGATTCTGTGTCCCACCAGGGAATTGGCGATCCAGGCGGCGGAGGAGCTGCGCAGGATTGCGAAATATCTGCAGGGAGTCAAAATCCTGCCTGTTTATGGCGGGCAGGAGATTGGGAAACAGATTAACGGGCTTCGGGGGGTACAGGTTATCGTGGGGACGCCGGGGCGGGTCATGGATCATATGCGCCGTCATACCCTTAAGCTTAAGGATGTAAAGATGGTGGTGCTGGATGAGGCGGATGAGATGCTGAATATGGGCTTCCGGGAAGATATGGAGCTGATTTTGGGGCAGATTCCGGGAGAGCACCAGACGGCACTTTTTTCCGCGACAATGCCGAAGCCGATTCTGGAAATTACAGGGCAGTTCCAGAAGGATGCCAGGCTGATCCGGGTGGCGGCAAAGGAATTGACGATTCCCCTGGTGTCTCAGAGATACTACCGGGTGAAACGGCAGGACAAGGATGCAGCCTGCATTCGGCTGCTGGAGTATTACCAGCCTTCTCTTTGCCTGATCTTCTGCAATACCAAGGTAAAGGTGGACGAACTGACAGAGATCGTAAATGCCGCCGGATTCAACGCGGAGGGGCTTCACGGGGATATGTCCCAGCACCAGCGGGATACAGTGATGCGGCGCTTCCGGTCGGGAAGCACCAAGGTTTTGATTGCTACGGATGTTGCGGCCAGAGGGATTGATGTGGACAATGTGGAGGCGGTTATCAATTATGATATTCCACAGGACATAGAGTACTATGTACACCGCATCGGCAGGACGGGCCGGGCGGGCAAGACGGGCCGGTCCTTCACCTTTGCTTCGGCAAGCGAGCTGTACCGTATCCGGGAGATTGAGCGGATATGCCATACCACGATTGAAGAGAAGAAGCTGCCTGGAGCGTCCAAGGTGTTGAAAGCGAAAGCGGATAAATATTTAAACAGGGCGTGGGAGCTTCACGAGCATGAAGATATGGAATTGATGAAGAGCTATCTGCGGCTGAAAATGGACGAAAAAGAGTGCGATGCCCTGGAACTGGCGGCGGCCATGCTGAAATTACAGGTGGGCGACAAGGGGCAGGAGATAGAGGCAGACAGGCCTGTGCGCAGGGACAGCCGAAACGGCGGACGGGGACGCGGCGACGGATACAGGCGCAGCCGGGGCGAGGGCAGTGAACGGGGCCGTGACGGCGGATACAGGCGCAGCCGGGGCGAAGGCAGTGAACGAGGCCGTGACGGCGGATACAGGCGCAGCCGGGACGAGGGCAGTGAACGAGGCCGTGACGGCGGATACAGACGCAGCCGGGACGAGGGCAGTGAACGGGCCCGTGACGACGGATACAGGCGCAGCCGGGACGAGGGCAGAGAGAGCGGTAACCGGCGCAGGGAGGATAAGAAGGAAAGAGGTATCGCTTTTGCGAGACCGAAAAGGAAAAATAAAGGAAATGAAAGAACTGGTGACTGGAAAGAGTGAGTGACAGGAGGTTTTGGCGATTTGAGAGTCGGAACAGGCTATGACGTACACAGGCTGACGGAAGACCGGGAGCTGATCCTGGGAGGAGTAAAGATTCCTTATGAAAAGGGGCTTTTGGGACATTCCGATGCGGATGTACTGCTGCATGCCGTTATGGATGCTCTTTTGGGGGCAGCGGCATTGGGAGACATCGGAAAACATTTCCCGGACAGCAATCCGGAATTCAAGGGGATTTCATCGGTGATACTTCTGAAGAAGGTGGGGAATCTGCTGGAAGGGAAGGGTTTTCTGGTGGAGAACATTGATGCTACCATTGTTGCCCAGGCGCCGAAGCTGCGTCCTTATATTGATACCATGAGGGAAAACATTGCCGAAGCCCTGGAGATGGATATAAGCTGTGTCAGCGTCAAGGCCACTACGGAGGAGGGCCTTGGCTTTACGGGGGCGGGAGAGGGAATTGCCGCCCAGGCAGTCTGTATGCTGACCAGTCCTTTTGACCTGACGGCCCGGCAGGTACCGGCGGTGCAGGAGTCCGGAAGGTGTGAGGGCTGCGGAGGCTGTGCCGGAAGGGGCGGAAAGGCTTGAACGGGAGGCGGAACTATTCCGCCTCCCGCAGCCTTTCCGTAAGAGATTTCCGCTCCAGGATATTGGTAATCACGGCGGAAATGATCCCGGGCAGGACCAGCACCGTGCCAAGGTATCCCAGCAGGTACCAGCCGGGGAAATGCCAGTGCAGGTAAGTGGCTGCAAGCTCCCGAAAGACCTGTATTGCCGCGTATCCTGCCGCCGTGCCCAGGGTCAGGGTGATGATGATATTTTTTACCGCCAGGATCATTCCCTCGCCGACAATCATCTTTTTCAGCTGGCTGCCGCTCATGCCGATGGAACGGAGCATGGCGAATTCCTGCCTGCGGGACATGGCATTGGACACCAGGGTATTGATCAGATTAATCAGTGCAAATCCGATGATGAACGCCGACAGGCCCCATACCAGTCCTGCCACAAAATAATAGTTTCTTTCACCGTTTTTCACCTCATCCGCGAAGCAGCTCACAGTAAGCCGTGAATCGCTGTCGGCATATTTCTGCAGATATTCCTTTACCGCCGTATCCGTTTTGTAATTTTCTACTTTGACGATCAGCCCGTCGCTGGGGTCGTAGCTGTCGGGAACCATGGCTGTCAAAAGGTCCCTGGGAAGCAGAAACCAGCCAACCGCGGTATTTAAATAGTACGCGTCTTCCTCCCGGGATTTCGACAGGCCTTCAACGCTTCCGGCAACGGTGAAATAATCTTCCCGAGAGTCCTCGCCGTCGTACCACAGGAATCTGACCTGGCTGCCGATCTCAAATTTCCAGCCGTAGATGTCATCTACCTGACGGTTGCGGAGGATAATAATTTCCTTATTCCGCACCATCCGCTCATAATCAAAAGGCTCTCCCTCCACTCTGTGCCGGTTGAGGATTTCCAGATAGCGGCTTTCAAACGGCAGGATCGAATCCTTTGTCTGATAGTTGTTGTATTCGTACTGTACGCCGAAACGTTCGTAACGGGTTACCCCCTTCACGCCTTCAAAAGCCGCAATTTCCGCCTCCAGCTCCCTGGTCAGGGGATTATTGATCTGAATATCCGCCGCGCCGTGTTCCGCGGCATGGGCTGAATCGTCTGCAATTTCCAGTATATAGTCGCCGAATGCGTATACGCCTGCGCGGGAATATTCCTCAATATTATAGGACGCGATAAAAGTAGTTCCCACAGTAAAAAACAGGCCGCCGATTCCTAAAGAGACCGTGGTCATGGCGGATCTTTTCCGGTTGCTGCCCGCGCTGATCCTGGCAAGGCCGAAGGGAGTAAGCCTTCTTTTACCCCGGCTTTTGCTTAAGCTGTTATCGTTTGCTTTTGAGGCTTCTATGGGAGAAGCCGCCGCCGCAATTTTGGCGGGCTTGTTTATGGAAAACAGGACCGTCAGGGTGACTGCGGTCAGGGTCAGGATCCAGATTTTTACGGTGGCCGGGAAATGAAATCCTCCGGGGACTATTAAGTATGCAAAAGCCGTGCCCAGTAAAAGGCCTGCCAGAGAACCTGCCCCGCCCAGTAAAAGGCCCTCATAGCGCACGGTCTTGCGGATCTGCCTGGAGGTCATGCCAATGGTGCGCAGCTGTCCGAACTGACGGATCCTGCCGGTAACGGAAATATAAAAGATACTGTAAATTACAAATACGCTGGCAAATAATATGACGGCGCTCACGGCAAGAATGCCGGCCACGGAGCTTGCCTTCATATGGGATATTCTGATGACAAAGCGATTGTTTTCAAAAATCTGATGCCGGGGGATGCCGTACGCTTCTCCCAGGCCGTGGATGGTGTTGAAAAAGGTGTCACTGTCCATGCTTTCTGCATCAAGTATCCTCACTGACACGGAATAAGTACCGCCCTCAGGCAGCGGGAGGGTTTCGAAGCCGGCGTCGTCAGTAGCGTCCTCAGGCAGCGGGAGGGTTTCGAAGCCGGCGTCGTCAGTAGCGTCCTCAGGCAG
>CAJTKW010000101.1:0-3169 GCA_910577035.1 uncultured Acetatifactor sp. | reverse complement strand
CGGGAGGGCTTCGAAGCCGGCGTCCCCTGCGCCGTCCCGGGTGCAGGAGATGACCTCGTCCACCCGTCCGTCCTTACTGAGGGCTGCTGCCTGCCCGCTGTCAAGCCCGGTGTAAAGGACATGGGGGGAAACGGCAAGGTCCCGCTCTTCTTTCTTATCCATGCCAAAGGCAAAGCCGGCCAGCCCCGAAATAAGCGCGGCGGAAAGGGCAACCGTAATCATGATAAAAAGATTGCGCATTTTTCCTGATCTGAGGCTTCGTATGGTAAGCTTTCGGAGGATTGCGCCGTTATTGTTTTTCAGCATATGGATTTTCCCCCTTCTGTAATCTTACCGTCCTCGATGCGGACAATTCTGTCCGCAAGCTGTGCAATGTCGAGATTGTGAGTGATCATCACCAGGGTCTGTCCGAACGTTTCCGAAGTCTGCTTTAAAAGGCCGAGGACTTCCTGGCCCGTTTTGCTGTCAAGATTTCCCGTGGGCTCGTCGGCAAGGAGGATCGCAGGCTTAAACGCCAGGGCCCTTGCGATGGCGGCCCGCTGCTGCTGTCCTCCGGAAAGTTTGTTGGGAAAACGCTCCAGCTTATCCTCCAGGTGAAGCATTTTTACGATGTCGTCAATAAAGCTTTTGTCGGGCCTGGCGCCGTCCAGCTCGATGGGCATGACAATATTCTCATAGATGTTCAGCATGGGTACAAGGTTATAATTCTGGAAGACAAAGCCGATCTGCCTGCGGCGGAAGACCGTCAGCTCATCGGGGGACATTCCCGAGATTTCCCGGCCGTCTATTTTCACGCTGCCGGAGGTGGGATTGTCAAGGCCGCCCATCATGTTTAAAAGCGTGGATTTACCACTGCCGGAGGTTCCTACCACTGCCACGAATTCACCCCGCTCCACGGAGAAGTCAACGCCGTCCAGGGCCTTCACAAGGCTGTCGCCGCTGCCGTAATATTTTTTGAGATTTTCTGTTATCAGTATGTTCATTTCCGGTGCTCCCTGCAATTTGTATTTCTGCAGCAGTTCTATGGTTGATGCCCGTTACCCGTAGTAAGGTGGCTGCGGCCCGAACTGTTACATTGTTTTCAGTATAGCACCCAAATGTCTCAAAAATCTCTCAACTATATGAAGATTTCCGAAATCATCCTTTGCATGATTCCACAGGCAGGTTGATAATAAACTCTGCGCCGTGAGGCGGCTCCGATTTCACCGACAGAAATCCGCCCTGCCCTTGAATAATATTTCGGGCCAGAAACAGGCCAAGACCTAAGCCTTCCTCGGCTTTGGCGGCTTCGGAGCGGTAAAATCTCCCGAAGATTTTTGCCTGTTCGTTTTCTGGGATCCCCCTGCCGCTGTCCCTGACCCGGATCTGTATATAGAACTCGTTCCTGTCCGTTGAAATGCGGATGGATCCGTTTGGCGGCGTGTATTTTACCCCGTTGTCAAGGAGGTTGAACACGGCTTCGGCGGTCCATTTTTGATCGCAGAACACAGAAATTCCGTCCGGACAGTCCACCTGTACGTCGAGATTTTTCTGCTCGGCGGCGGGAGAAATCTGTGCCAGAGCTCCGGCAATCACTTCCGCTGCAGGGATTTTCTTTTTTTCAAAGGAAATAAGCCCGGTTTCAAGCCGGGACATTTTTACCAGCGCGTTCATGAGAAATTCCAGCTTTTCCGCCTGAGCGGCAGATAATTGCAGAAATTCCCTGCGCTTTTCCCCGTCAAGGTCCGGCCGCGACAACAGCTCCAGATACAGCTTGAGGTTTGCCGCAGGTGCCTTTACCTGATGTGAAATATCGGAGACAAGGGCCTGGAGCTTTTCTTTGTCCCGCCGTGCCTGCTTGCTCTTACCGTTTAAAATTTCATGCAGTCGTTTCAGCCGGATGTTGATCTTGCCGTCCAGAGTGTCCTCCGTAATGGTAAAATCAGGAGTTCTTTCGGCAGCCATATCGTCCAGGATGCGGCATAAGTCATGTGAAAACAGGTTGATTTTCCGGCGGTAACGAATTGTAACACAGAGGAGCATGGCTGCCGAAACAAGCGCTGCGGCGGAAACAAGCATCATCCCAATCATTGACATTCCCCATTCCAGACATAGCCGATGCCGTAAATTGTTTTAATATATTTGTGGTCCGCATCTTCAATTTTCCTCCGAATACGGTTGATATTTACGGTCAGCGTGTGCTCGTCCACATAGTTTTCTTTGCTGTCCCAGAGCTTTTCCAGCAGCATCCCGCGCGTAAGCACGCTGCCTTTGCTGCCTGTAAATATTTTCAGCAGCCGGTATTCGGTCGGGGTAAAGGCGATGTCCTCCGCGCCTGCAGAAGCCGTAAAGCCGGCAAAATCCACGGTGAGGAAGCCGTCGGCATAAACGTCTTCCCAAGCCCGGCGGCGCTTTAAAACGGCGGCAATTCTTTTCCGCAGGACGGGCAGCGAAAAAGGCTTTGTAATATAATCGTCCCCGCCGCAGTTAAAGCCCTGCAGCTCGTCCTGCTCCAGATCACGGCAGGTCAGGAAAATGACGGGAATCTCTTTGCTTATTTTTATTATACGGCATAGCTCAAAGCCTTCCGTATCGGGAAGATTTACATCCAGCAGTACAAGGTCTGCGCTGCTCAGATGCGCAAGGGCGGCCCGGCCGTTTTCGACGGGAATGACGCCGTAGCCCTCTGCCGCCAGGTCAAATGCCAGCCCGTTTCTAAGAGCGCCGTCATCCTCGGCTATCAGTATTGTGTACATAGTTTTTTCCCTTTTGCATTCGGTTCTGTCACAGAGTTTATTTTACATCAAATTAAAAAGCTGTCAACATGGCATCCCTGTTCGGACAAACTCTTTATCTTGTTTATGATCGGGCGAATGTGTATCTTTTCCGGCTTGCTTTCCGTGGAAGCTCTGGCGTATCAACGTTATCGAGCAGAGATTAAAAAGCTTCAAGTGTTTCGTCCTCCCAAAGATGCCTTGCAGCGGGGTTCATTGCTGATCCCTACGGCGACGCTTCCGAGGCAGAAAAGGATGCCGCACACGGCAGGGAAAATACGGATGGATTTCCGGCAGTACAAATTGACAGCGAAAATATATTGACAAAATCCAAAAAGTTGCATATTCTGTGTAGTAGATAAATCTCAAGTTTGGAAGCAAAATCGGCGTAACCCTTATAAACACTGGGCTGCGCC
>CAJTKW010000100.1 GCA_910577035.1 uncultured Acetatifactor sp. | reverse complement strand
CTCCCGGCTCTACATCCACATGGAGGCTGGTCAGACAGTTGGGGCAATGATTCCTGTGGCCGCTTCCGGCCCCCTCCGGCACCACCGGTCTCCCGCATACCTTACAGGTAAAGGCTTCCTGGCAGGCATGATTTTTATAATATCCTTTTTCGAATGACCTTTTTTTATTTTCTCTGTTCATCTTTCCCTCCCAAAGGCTTGCTACTATTGTTCCCTTCGGAGGGTCTCATATTCCTGATGATTCTCTGTACGCTCTTCTCGGTAAGGAAATATTCGTCCGCCAATCCTCTCACGGACGCTCCGTCACAAAATTTCGCATACATATCTGCATTTCGGGATTTCAGCTTCTCTCTGGTCTCAGTAGCGGACCCCCAGCTTCTCTTGTCTTCCGTTTTCCTCGGAATGTAAAGCATCTGTCCGTCCACATACTGCTGCACGGAAGCCAGAATCTCCCCGGGCAGAACCTCTTCTGCTCTGATATAGCCCATAGCACCCTCCTAATGTCGCCGTACTGTCAGGAATGGCAATGGCTATAACGTATACACCGCGACAGCCATTGCTAATCTACGGCAGCATCCTCACCATATTTCTTCATACAACATATCCTCCTCTCATATCATCACAAAATATTAGTTTCACTTCTTTATCTTATCAGCCAATGCGCCTGCCTGCAAGCCCCTTTTCGTTTCAGAAGCAAACGGGTTCCCCTGCTGCCAGCATATTTCCCGCTCCATTCCTGCTGCCCGCAGACGCCTTTCCACTTCCGGCAGATACCCTTCCGCCCTGTGCCAGACCCTGACCGGCGGCCAGGGCAGCCCGTCAATATACTCCGCCTGTCTCTCCTCCAGCAGGGCAAGAATCTGTCTGTATCTGTCTTCGTCCCGGTATCTGAGCACGCCGAATTCACAGGCCAGGTACTCTCCCCCTGCCTCCCGGCGGATAACTGTCTCCGTCACCCGCCGGAAACTGGCCCTGCCATAGCTGTCGTATTCCCGGACATAATTAACCCTGACCACACTCCCCGCGCCGGTATCTCCCTTTTTCCCCGTGCCGGCATCCCTGCTTTCCCCCGCACCGGCGCCTTCCGCGTGGGACGCCGCCGAGCCCCCAAAAGGCTCCTCCAGAGAGATCACGCCCGTCTCCACCAGACGCTTCCACACCGCCTCCTGAATCCTGGCATAGGGTATGGGAAAATCCAGGCGCTCCCGGATCTGCTTTACCGTATACCCAAGATCCGTCAGATGGCGGATGGCGCCGCCGTCCGCCACCTCAAAAGTAAAATCAGACAATGCCTGCTGAAACTCCTTGTCCATTTTCTCCTCCCAAATCCCTAAAGGTACAGGGTATAATCCTGCATCTCCCGCAGGAAACCGCTCTTTTCCAGGGCAGTACCCGTCTCGGCGGGGTATTCCTTCACCACAATCCGTTTTCTGCCTGCATAAATTCTCCCTGCCCTGTATTCCCGGACAAACAGCTGCAGGGCCTCTTCTGTCTCTTCCGGCCCGGAGCCGGGTAATATTTTCAGAGTCTTACCCTGCCGTTCAAACAGCGCCGCCGGCATACCGCTCCGAAAGCATACCACCGTCCCCGGCACGTTGACAAAGGCCCTTTCCGGCTCGTGGCCAAGCAGTTTCCCCCAGAGCTGGAAAGGATCGGCGGCATTCAGCCAAAGCAGCTCCTCCTGCGGATGGCGCAGAGAAGCCGTCACAGCCTCAAAATCCCTGACAAAATAGCCCCGCCGTACCTGTCCCGTATACTCCTGCACCCGCAAAAGTGCCAGGGCCTCCTGCCAGGGCAGGCTGCAGGCTGCTGCCGTCTCCCGGCAAAGGATAAAATATCGGTCAAAGCAGCGGTCCATCTGTTCCTGCACGGAACACGTCCGCAGAGGACGCACCAGATCCCAGCGCCCCGCCTGCAGGGCCTTCACCCTGGCTCCCACCCGCTGCCGGGCCGGAGCCTTCTTTAATTTCTCCCGGTTCATCCACTGGCGCACCGGCACAAAGCTGTCCGCTCTCACTACACCCTTTTCCATCAGGGCCAGCAGCGTATCCACCGGAGATTCTCCGGAAAGCACCCCGCTCAGGCCCTGGGCAAAGCTGGCTCCCCGCTTTGCAAGCGCTTCCGCCACCAGCCTTTCCTTCTCCGACAGCTGCTCCCAGGGCACCTGGGGCTCACTGTCCCAATCCGTCCGTTCCCCGGAGATAAACTTTAGCTTTCCGTCCCCGTCCATCTGCCAAAAATATTCTCCCTGGGCCAAAAAGGCGTCCAACAGCGATTCCCTGTAATTTCTGACTCTGGCCGGCAGCAGGATTTCTTCCCACATCCCCGCCGGAAGCTCCAGCCCCTCAAAGGAGGTAACTGCCATCTTCAGGCATTCCTCTCCGGGTGCCGTCCTCCTGATCCGGGAAAAGAGCAATGCCGCGTAAGCCTCCGGCGGGCAGGTGGCAATTTCCTCCCGGCGGTGTTTCAGCGTCCGCGTCCTTGCCCGCTTATATAACTCAGCATGGTAGTATCGAACCCCAGGGCCGGCTCCGTCCGCCCGATGCGCAGCCGCGTTCTGCTCGGCATCCCCTTCCCGGGCTTCGGTCTCAGGCCTGCCGGCTGATCCTTCACGGGACACGGTCTCCTCACGGGACACGGCTTCTCCCCGCCTGCACAGCTCCTCCAGTACCCTGCGGGCTGCTTCCTCCTCCAGGCCGTAGCGGCTGGCCGTCTCCCACACGGCAGCGGCCCCCCGGTAGCGCAGCATCCTGCGGACAATGGCAGCGGCGTTTTCCATCCACACATCCTTCTCCGTCAGCGCTGCTTCCCCATTCCCCAGCATGGCCTCATATTCCTCCTGCTGTTCGGCGGCAATCCATAAACCCTGCTCCAGATAGAGCGCCCGCCCCTCCCGGGCCAGCTTCTCCAGCCATTCCACCGGGATGTCCAGCTCACCGGCGGCCAGATCCCCTTCCGTCATCAGCAGGGAATGGAGCTGCCTTTCATCCTGCGGCAGCTTCTCCCGCGCCTGTACCTGGCTCAGCTCCGCCGTGCCCGGCTCCAGCAGCAGCTTCTCCCCCTTCAGTGCCTCCTCCACCGCCCTGTGGATTCCCCGGGGCGTAGGCGCATAATCATACATCACGGCAGCCTCCTGGCTCCACTGCAAGGGAAGGGACATGGGGGACGGCGTATCCGTATAGATTTCCCTCACCAGAATTTCCCTCGAACGGATCTGTAGCAACAGCTCCCGCACTCCTTCCGCATCCCAGAGCTGCTGCAGACACTCCTGCCTGGTCTCCCGGATCAGGGGATGTTCCGCTTCCCCCGCCACCTGGTTCAGCATCTCGGCACTCCGCAGCCGCTGCATCCACAGCGGATGCCTCCCGGTGCCTTTCACACCCATCATCAACGCCCTGCCGCAGTTATAGCGGAACGCCATATTAAAGAGAGGAGTGGCGGGAAGCATGGCTGACAGCACCGACAGTGCACTCTCCGGGTCAAGACGCTCCAGGAGCTTCTCCGGCAGCGGCTTATCCCCGTAAGAATAAATCAGGAAACCGTCCTCTTCCTCCACGCTGTCCACGTCCTCCCCAAGCTCTTCCCCTGCCGCCCGTGCCGCAAGCAGCGCCAAAGGCCCGTTGACCCGCCTGCCGAAGACAGAGTGAATCATTAACTGGCTGTTTCCGGATTGATCCTTGAAATGCTCTGCCAGTATGGTTCTGTGATCCGGCAAGCCCCCCGTGGCTGCTATCTGCCTCCGCAAATATCCGGCCCCCAGGAGAGAGGCGGCTTCATCCAGTCCCAGCTCCCCCAGGGCACTTTCCAGCCTTCCGGCCTCGGATGCTTCCTGGAGCTCATGCAGGATCTTTCCGAAGAGAATCCCCGTCTCCCTGCTTCTGCCCTTCAGTTCCCCCTTCCAGAACGGAATCCTGGCTCCTTCTGCGGAAGCCTGGGTTACCGTCACCGTATCCCTGCCGATGTGCGTCACCTTCCACCCGAAAGCACCCAGCAGGAACCGGTCTCCCAGGCGGGTCTCATAGACGAACTCCTCGTCCGCCTCGCCCACCTTTACACCCTCCTCCGTCCGCACGGCATAGAGACCCTTATCAGGAATAGTACCCCCGCCGGAGACAGCCAGCATCCTGCTGTAGCCGTCCCCCTCCACCTTTTCATGAATCCTGTCATATAATACCCTGGGACGAACCGGTACATCCCGTCTGTGCTCATAATCCCCTGCCAGCATCCCCAGCAGGGCTTTCACATCTTCTTTAGTCACATGCCGAAAAGGCCAGGCCCTGGGCAATATTTCCATGACCTCGCCTACCTCATAGCTTTTAAAAGCCGCCATAGACACCAGGTGCTGGGCCAGCACGTCCAGACAACCCTCCGGCGGGCTGATCCTCTCTACGCGCCCCTCCCCCGCAAGCCGGGCCGTCATTCCGCACTGTACGCACTCTGCCGCGGTTCTGGGGAACAAGTACATGACACTGGTACGGGAGGGATTATGCCCCGCCCGGCCCAGCCTCTGCATGGTACCGGAAATGCTTCGCGGGCATCCCACCTGCAATACCTGATCTATCTCGCCCACATCAATCCCCAGCTCCATGGAGGAGGTGGCACACAGAAGCCGCAGCTTTCCCTCCCGCAGGGACTGCTCCACCTCCTGGCGCTGTTCTTTGGAAAGGCTTCCGTGGTGGACCCTGGCGAAGCCCTCGCCTCCCAGCTGATTCACATAATACGCCAGCTTTTCCGCGTATCTCCTGCCCTCCACAAAGGCTATCACGCTCCTGCTTCCCTGACAGTACCGGTAGACTAACGCGGAAAGCTCCTGCCACACCGGATCCCGTTTGGGTTTGCCGGCGTCCACGTAAGGACTCAATATCTGCAAACGTACCTTCTTCTCCATGGCAGGGGCCGCCACCGTCACCGCCTCCGGTGCCAGATACTGCGCCGCCTGGGACAGCGGCGCCAGCGTGGCAGACAGCCCGATGCGCTGCAGCGGCCTCCCGCACAGCGCATCCAGACGGGCCAGGGACAGCATCAGATGCGCCCCCCTTTTGGTATCAATCAGGGCATGCAGCTCGTCCACGATCACGGTCCGGGCCGTGGCAAGCACATTGCGCCCTGTCTTGCCGGTAAGCATCAGATAGAGGGATTCCGGCGTTATAATCAGGATGTGGGGAGGCTTTCTCACCATCTGCTGCCTTTCCCGCTGGGTAGTGTCCCCGGTACGCACCGCCACCGTCACCAGCTCTTCCCCGCCGATTCCCGTCAGGGGCCTGCGCAGGTTCTCCCGGATGTCCGAGGCCAGGGACTTCAAAGGGGAAACATAGATCACCTGAAGCTCCTGCTTCAGACTCCCCTCCACCGCCTCCTTTTTCAGTCTGTCCAGAAAAACCAGAAAGGCAGAGAGGGTCTTGCCTGTCCCCGTGGGGGCAGACACCAGCACATGCCCTCCCGCCGCTATGGCCGGCCACGCAGCCTCCTGCACCGGTGTGGGGTCTCCCAGTGTCCTTCGAAACCACTCAGCGGTTCCCGGGTCAAACAGTTGAAGACAGTCCATCGTATAAGCCTCCCTTTCGTCATCTATTCCGACTCACTCTGACTGCTTCTATTTTACCCCATTCCCGCCAGGCCGTCCACTCCTGAATCCTACAGGATGCAGAACCGATTGGAATTCCTTCCGATATTGCCGTTACCGGGTAAACTGATTTGCCACGGAGCTGATCTTCCCCGCATTGTCCCCGTTGACCTTCCCTACGTTTAACAGCTCCTCCACCATGTTGCTGGTATTTTCAATCTTCTTTACAATGTCGCCCACTCCTGCTTCGTTTTCCCTGGAGGCCGACTGAATCACGTCCATACGGGTACGGATGCTTGCCACGGAATCCACAAAGCCGTTGGAGCTTTCCTCGATCTCCCCGATGGTACTGCGGATTGCAGCCACGGAACTGCCATACTCATTGGCAATATCCGCAAACTCCTGGAACCTCCGGGATACGTCTCCCTCCATAAAGCCGATAATGTCATCCACACAGCCCTGCACATTGGCAATATTGCTGTTGATCTCTGCACATATATCCGAAATCTGCCTGGCCGTAGAGGAGGAATTGGATGCCAGATTGCCGATCTCCTGTGCCACCACTGCAAATCCCCTTCCCTGCTCACCGGCTCTTGCCGCCTCGATGGAAGCATTCAGGGAGAGCATATTGGTCTGGCTGGCAATATCCAGTATCTGCTTTGCCATCTCATTGATCCGGGTAAGGGACTGGAGATTCAGCATTGCCGCCTCGATATTGGTACGGTTCTGCCCGATCTTTGTTTCCGCCTCCCGGAGGGCACTGCCTGCCATACGCTTCATCTCTTCCGCCGTCCGGATCAGCTCCCGGCTTTTCTCGTCCCCGGACTTCACCTTTTCTTCCACATAGCCAACCAGCCCGGTTATTCTCTCCACCTCGCTGACCACATTGCCAATGGCTTCGTTGGTAGTTTCAATCCCGGCAGCCAGCTCTTCGGTAGTGGCGGAATTATCACTCACATAATCATTCAGGGTATTCGCCGCCTCATTCATGGTACTTGTGGATTCCTGCAGGGATTCCGTACAATCCTGAAGCGTTGACACAATCCTGCCCAAAGTGCCATACAGGGAATTCATTGCGGACGAAATCTGTCCCGTTTCCCCCTTACCGCCCACATAATTGCCAAGATCCCCGGGAACTCTGAGGTCCAGGCTCTCCATGCTTTTAATAGACCTTGTGACCACATCCAGAGACTTAACGGAAAGCTTCACGGCGATCCAGGCCAATCCGATAATCATTATGAAAGCACCCCCGCAGAACAGTGCCAGACGGTTCCTGCTGGCATAGGCCAGGCTGTAAATCTCGTCCTGGGTGTCACTGAGCACCACCGCCCAGCCCCGCGCCGGCATGGCCTGGTAAACGGCAATGCTCTTCTTACCGCCGTCAGACATAAATTCCTTGCTGCCGGTAAGCTCTCCACGGTTCTGCACGTTGTCAATGACGGACAGCAGCATCTCATCCTCGACGGGCGTAGCCATCCGCTCCTCGTCCTCATCAAAGATATGTACTCCCGTAGCCGTATTAATCATGTAATTTCTGGCGCTTCCCATTCCCCTGACACTGAGTCCGTCCAGCAGAGATTTTAAGCTGTCGGCAAACTGCGCGCCGCCCACGTAGCCTAAAATGGTCCTGCCGTCCGTATCATATACCGGCGCATACAGGGAAAGTGCCAGCTTCTGGGATGCCGGAGAAATGATGATTCCCGTATTGTAGATGTCTCCCGCTGCCGTCATGGCATCCTGCAGCTGCTTCAACGGCTCACCCTCACGGGTGGTTATTCCCACCACGTTGGGATTGGAATGCGCCAGCACATGGGTATTCCACTCTGCAATGTATACGCCTTCCCATCCTTCCAGGCCGGCGAAAAAATTTTCCGTATAAGCCTGAGCAGCGCTCACCGCTCCGGCATCCTGGGGCGCTTTCAGGAGCTCGGCCACCACAGGTGCCTTTGCATAAGCAATCAACAGCTTTTCTGCCTTATCCACATATCCTTCAATGATTGCCACCCTGGCCTCCAGAGATGTCTGCATATTGTCCATTGCCGTTTGCCGCATGGACTGCATCATACTGCTGCTGGCAGTCAGAAACAACAACAGAATACATGCTGCCGTCACCAGGGAAATAATCGCCGTTATCACCGTACTCATCCTTAAATTTTTCATCTTTTACCAGCCCTTTCCTTTTCTCTTTGTCTGTCCGCTGTGCTCCTATTGTATAAAACGCCAGGTTTCTACCTCATACCCTTCTCCCGAGAAAATAAAAAACAAGTCATGCACTCCGCCAACAGGCTTTATATCGGCGCTGCACTCCGTAAACGCATCCCCGGCGGCCTCGGAAACAGACACCTTTCCGATTACCTCTCCCTCCGGTCCGTCCAGCCGGATTTCGATGCTTCCTTCCCCGCCCTGGGCATTCCTGGCCGTAACCACAACCCGGGATGCACCTTCCCCGGCAAAGTCTACTCCCTGCACCTTCACGAAATCGCCGGTATCAATATCTCCCAGCGCCATATTCCCGCAGCCGTACTCCCTGCCGGTTTCATCCGCAGGCACACACCGGATGCCTCCCATGACAGCCATGCCTGCCGCCCGGTTTTCCTCATAGGGATCCACATATTTCAGCTGCTCCCTCCCTTTCAGGGTCTGTCTGATGGTGCCGATGGTTCCGTCCTCCTGCATGGTAAAGCCGTCAATATGAGTGCAGCGATACCCCTTTTCCACTCCCATGGCTTTCTCCAGCACCCGGGTATGATACGTTATGTACCAGTTGTCCCGAAACCGGAACACACAGTGATGGTTGTTTCCGTACAGCCCGAAGGTTCCCCCGGGGTTCTTCAGAATTGTCTCCTTGTATTCAAAGGGGCCCATGGGACTGTCGCTGACCATACAGGCAATTTCCCCGCTGCGGAAGCCGTACTTTGCCGTGCCTTCCTCGTCCACCTGCCAGTTGGTACAATAGGTATAGTAATATTTGTCTCCTGCCTTATGGATGCCGGAGTCCTCAAACAGATAAGGAACGTCGATCTTCACGGGTTCCCCCACAATGCTGGTCATGTCCTCTCCCAGCTCCACCACTCTGCCCGTACCCGGATCCGCCTGTCTGCCCTCGGGAACACCTCCGCCGAAATACAGATAAGCCCTGCCGTCATCGTCTGTCAGCACTGCCGGGTCAAACAGCCAGAGCACGTCCGCACAGTTTGGCGTCTGCCTGCTGATTAATGCCTTGCCCAGGGGATCCGTAAACGGCCCGGTGGGACTGTCCGACTGCAGTACGCCGATCCCGCCGCCGGCGTCCGCAAAATACAGGAAAAATCGGGGCTTTCCGTCAATCTCCTTCCATGCCGCGGCAGGCGCCCAGGAATTGTGCGCCCATTTGGCGGCTCCCGCATCGGATGCGGCCAACACGGCTCCATGATCCGTGAAGTTCACCATATCATCCGTGGAAATCACCCGGATCTGCCGGATCTGTCCGTAAGTATTTTCCACGATATTCCCTTCTCCGTCATACTCAAAGACATCCCCCGTCATGTACAGATATACCCTGTCCCCGTAGACCATGGCATAGGGATCTGCCCCAAAGCTCTGCGTCATCAGCGGATTGGTGTGATCCATCCCCTTGTACCCTTGTGTCAACATACTGTCCTCCTTTTGTGTTTCGCTGCCGGTTTCGATTTCCGCTTCCTGCCCGGATTCCGTCCCCGTTTCTTCATTGGTTTCCGATTCGTCTTCTGTTTCCCCCCCGTTTTCCGTTCCGGCTTCCACCTCCAATCCGTTTTCCGTTCCCGCCTTTGGTTCTGCCTCCGCTCCACAGCCGCAGCAGCCCAGGGCCAGGAGAAGGAACCCCAGAGTACATCCGTATTTCTTACTCTTTTCCGATCCGTTGCTCTTCTTCACCATAATACCTCCGCATATTGCAGAACCTGCCTGCAATCCCCCCCATTGCGGGCAAACCCGTTGTCGCCTTGCTGTCGAAAGACCGAAAGTAAACTACCACATATATTTGTATTGTAACATATCTGTCAATCCTCTCTCACTAACACTTGCTGACTGGTTCTCAAATCTTGCTTAGTTTAGCAATAAGCCCGGCCAGGGACGAAAAAAGAACCGCTTTCTATAAGGAAAAACCGGAATTCCCATAAATAATGGAATTCCGGTTTTGACAGCCGCATACCCTTTGTTTCCTGCAATCCTATACCTGCCAGCTTTTATTTAGAATCTTCATCCTTTTCCGTCCTGTTTCCTCAGCTCCTGTATGCCTCAGCAATCTTTGCAGACCTCTCGGGGAACTCCTCCTTCAGGCGCATGACATACTGCAGCGTGCTCCCCTCATAGGGCTGTACGTCACCGAACAGTCCCACCTCGTAACAGTTGCGGATGACATTAATAATACAGTTCTCCACATGATCCTGTTTGCAGTCCTTACACTCTTTCAGAATATGGGCAATTGCAATTTCCAGATCCATTTCTTCAAACACCTTGCAGTCCATCGTGGGAATGCAGTCTGTTCCGTCTGCCACTTCCTTTTTAGGCGCATGCTGATACTCTTTGACACACTGCTTTGCATAGCCGATGATACACTCGCCCCCCTGGCACCGGCCGCATACATCCTCACTTCTGCAGCAATTGCACAGATCCTCCCACACAAGCTTGTCGTTAAATCCTTTTTTGTGCTCTTCCGCCATTGCTATTCCTCCCTGTCATTTGTTTTATCTGCCGGATTTCCCGCTGTATGTTGCCTCATGATAGCATAGGAAAGCAGTTGTGTCAAATAGAAACGGACCGCATTTAATTTTCCGTATAAGCCATTTATGATAATGTCTCATTAAACCACAAATGAAAATGTCCCAATG
>CAJTKW010000099.1 GCA_910577035.1 uncultured Acetatifactor sp. | reverse complement strand
ACAGACTGTAAATCTGCTGCAAATTGCTTCGGTGGTTCGAATCCACCCCCATCCACTTGCTGTTCAAGGAGAATAATTTCCGAAGGAAGAGCATATATTTTATTAATTGAATAACGCGGGGTGGAGCAGTCTGGAAGCTCGTCGGGCTCATAACCCGAAGGTCATAGGTTCAAATCCTGTCCCCGCTACTCAATGCCCAGATAGCTCAGTTGGTAGAGCAGAGGACTGAAAATCCTCGTGTCACTGGTTCGATTCCGGTTCTGGGCATTATTTTTTTGTGATTATCGCATTTGTGGTAGTCGCTTTTTTATTTGTGAAGGAAATTGTACGATAAATTAGGAAGACCGCCGCATTGAATTCAGGATACAATAGTAAAATAAGCAGATATTGATGCTATTTTTTTGTGAAAAGGTATGATACAATAATTTTGACAATTTCAAAGGTAAAGCAGGAAAAACGGAGAAGTGCTAATGAGCAAGAGCAGGAAGACAGAAAAAGCGGAATCGGGAAATACGAATATGGAATTCGTTGAGAAACAGCAAGTGTCCGGAAGGAATAAGGAAGATTCAGGATTGAAGCAAAATGAAACGGAAAACAGAAAAAAATCTTCCGGAACGAAGCAGGAAGAAAGCGGAAACAGAAAAAAATCTTCCGGAACAAAGCAGGAAGAAAGCGGAAACGGAAAAGAATCTTCCGGGATAAATCAGAAAGAAAGCGGAAGCAGAAAAGAATCTTCCGGAACAAAGCAGGAGGAAAGCGGAAGCAGAAAAGAATCTTCCGGAACGAAGCAGGAAGAAAACGGAAACAGCAAAGAAGAACCGGAGAAGAAACAGGTAGGTTCGAGGAAGAAAAAGAAGAGTTCGGAGCCGGAGCAGGGATCGAAGCCGGCGAATGTACAAAATACGATAGAATCAGAAGAAAAACAGGCAAAGAAAAGGCAGGGGGGGTCTTCCGGCAGGGCAAAGAGGATTGTTCTTGCTTTAGTCATTATTTTGATCATAGCGCTGCCTGCCGGTTATATTGGGGTGGCGATATATTACAGAACTCATTTTTTCCCGAAAAGCACGATAAACGGAATAGACTGCGGCAATATGACGGCAGGGGAAGTGGCGCCTTTGGTGGATGCACAGATCAATACGTATTGCCTGCAGGTGTGGGGACGGCATCATGCCACGGGAGAGTCCCGGACACTGGTGGGAGAAGTTCTGCCGGAGGATATATCCCTTTCTTATATTGACTCATTAGGAGGAGTGGAAGACATACTGGAAGCACAGAATGAGTGGAGCTGGCTTCGAGGCTGGCTGGAGAGATGCGCCTACGGGTATTCTTTGGTGCAGGGAGTCATGTTTGAGGAAGATAAGCTGAAGGAGACCGTCAGTGATTGGGCGGTCTGCCGGAAGGAAAATATGATTGAGCCCAGGAACGCCTACATAAGTGATTTTGAGGAAGAGATTGGGGGATACCGGATCATTCCGGAAACTTTAAGTACGACGTTGGATCTGGACAGGGTATTGGAGACTATTACCAATGCAATTTATACAAATCAGTCTGCCGTTGATCTGGAACAGTCGCTGTGCTATCTTGAGGCTGAAGTCAGACAGACGGATGCAAAGCTGACGGAATATGTAAATTCTGCAAACACTTGGCTGGGAACGGAGGTTACCTATGACTGGAACGGTAATGAGGTAGTGCTGGATCTTGATATTTTGAAGGAATGGGTAGTTATGGATTCGGATGGCCCGGTGCTGGATGAGGAGGCAGTCAGGGATTTTGTAAAGAAGCAGGCGAGAAAGTATAATACGATAGGCAAGAATAAGAAGTTTCTTACTGCTCTTGGCATTGAATTAACTTTAAATAGTCCTAATTACGGTTGGAAGACGGATATAGATACCGAAACACAGGAACTGACAGAGTTGATCTACGAGGGAAGAAAAACGGAGCGGGAGCCGGCTTACAGCGTTATGGCCAGGGAAAAGGGAAACAATGATATTGGCGGGGACTACATTGAAGCGGATCTGACGCATCAGCATCTTTATGTTTACCAGAATGGACAGATTGCCTTTGAGACAGATTTTGTATCCGGCAAGATGAATATTGAGCCCAGCTGTGCCACGCCTCCGGGCATATTTGGCTTAACCTATAAAACCAGGAATGCTACACTCCGTGGCGCGGATTATGAATCATTTGTCAATTACTGGATGCCTTTTTTCGGGAACTATGGCATGCACGATGCCACTTGGCGGCGGGATTTCGGCGGAACCATATTTCAGGATCACGGCTCACATGGTTGTATTAATCTTCCGTTGAGTGCGGCGGCGGTAATTTATGAGTATGTTTCAACCGGATTTCCTGTAATATGTTATTATTATGAGGTGGATCCGCTGGGACCTCCCGATGAGACACAGATGCCTTCGGAGGAGGAGCTGCTGATGCAGGAGGAACCCGGGTTAGGCCAGGAAGCTCAGAACCCTGTCGGAGGGACGGCGTCGGAGCCGGGAGCGGAACAGAACCCTGTCGGAGGGACGGCGCCGGACCCGGGAGCGGAACAGAACCCTGGCGGGTGACGGCGCCGGAGCCGGGAGCGGAACAGAACCCTGGCGGGTGACGGCGCCGGAACCGGGAGTGCAATAGAATCCGGTTCCAGGGACAAAGCGGGAACCGGAAACGGAAGTATCATAGAATCAGGAAAGGATATATATGGACGGCAGGGGACACAGACCACGTACAAAACGGCAGGCGGAAAAATGGAAAAGAGAGCTGGAGCGTTTTCGGACGGTTCAGCGGCAGATCAAGAAGGAGGCACCGGACATTTTGTCGTCTGGAAATTTCCAAAGGACGAAGGAGTACATCCAGCATGGCAGCATGACGGTTAATGACCATGTGTTGAGTGTGGCAAGATGCAGCCTTGCCATCAGCGCAGGACTGCATATTTCCTGCAGCCGGCGGGAGCTGATCAGGGGAGCGCTTCTGCATGATTATTTTCTCTATGACTGGCATGTACCGGATAAGGAGAATCCGCACACGCTTCACGGATTTTATCATCCCGGTACGGCATTGCGCAATGCTTTGAGGGAATATAAGCTGACAGACCGGGAAAAGGACATTATCAAGAAACATATGTGGCCCCTTACGGTGGTGCCGCCAAGATGCAGAGAGGCCTGGATCGTTACGACGGCGGATAAATGGTGCTCCCTGATGGAGACACTGCATATGCGCAGGGGCCACGGTGCGATTTTACAAAAGCTGAGGAAATACTAGAGTTGGAACATTTATTGGAAAAGCTTTCCGAAAACGGCGAGAGCGGCATTTATCCCTGTCACATGCCGGGGCACAAGCGAAACGGATGGGGGGAGCTTCCGCGGCAGCTGTGCAGGATGGACATTACAGAGATAGAAGGATTTGACGATCTGCACCAACCGGAGGGGATCCTGCTGGAGCTGCAGAAAAAGGCGGCTGAACTCTGCGGTGCGGATGAAAGCTTTTATCTTGTGAACGGGAGCACCGGCGGAATTTTAAGTGCAGTCAGTGCAGCACTGCCTGCAGGCGGACACATTCTGATGGCAAGGAACTGTCATAAATCAGCATATCATGCGGCTTACCTCAGGAATTTGACAATTTCATATTTATATCCCCAAGTACTGAAGGAATTTGACATCTGTGAGGGGGTAACGCCGGATCAGGTCAGGGAAATGCTGGAGAGCAGGCCGGATGTGGGAGCCGTGTTGGTAGTATCGCCTACCTATGAAGGGCGGCTTGCGGATATTAGGGGGATTGCGGAGGCGGTACACGAAAAGGGGATTCCGCTGATTGTGGATGAGGCACACGGCGCCCATCTGGGATTCAGCCGGGAAGTACAGGAGAACAGCAACAGGCAGGGGGCGGATCTGGTGATTCAGAGTGTGCATAAGACTCTGCCGGCGCTGACGCAGACAGCACTGCTGCATGTAAACGGAGATCGGATTGATAGAGAATTGCTGAGGCGTTTTCTGCGCATTTACCAATCCAGCAGCCCTTCTTATCTGCTCATGGCCAGCATAGATAATGCGCTGCAGTATCTGGAGCGGGACGGTAAGGCAGCTTTTGCGGAATTTCGAAAGCGCTATGAGGGGATGATGGAAAAATTGTCCTTGTGCAAAGCTTTAAAATTCCTGCCCTTCCAGAGAGAGCACCAGGATCTGGGGAAATTATTGATTTCCGTGAAAAATACGGAAATGACAGGCAGACAGTTGTATGATATACTGTTAAATAAATACAGGATACAAACGGAGATGGCTGCGGAAAGCTATGTTTTAGCTATGTTTACCGTAAATGACGGGCAGGAGGGTTATGACCGGATGACAGAGGCCCTTCTGGAGACGGACAGGAGTCTGGTGAGGAAGCCTTCTTTGGCAGAAAGCTCAGGGGAACGGTATTCCGGACTGTATACGGGAGCTATGGGCAGGGACAGCTGCGGCAGAAGTGTCTGTGATATGGATGTCTGTGGCAGAAGTGTTTTCGGATCAGGCATGCCGGATGAAAATGCCGATGGTCAGGACAGTACTGACAGAGAACCCTGTAAATTAACGGAAGCCTGGGACGAAATCCGGGAAGAGATCCCATTGGAAGAGAGTGAAGGGAGGCTGGCCGGAGAGTTTGTGAACCTGTATCCTCCGGGAATCCCTTTGCTTGTTCCGGGGGAGAGGATAACGGGAGAACTGTGTGGGAGAATAAGCAGCTGGGTACAGCAGGGCCTGACGGTACAGGGAGTGAGACAGGCAGAGGGAAGGTGTCTGATCCGGGTGCTGGCGGCCGGGGTGCACGAAGGGCGCGGGATCTGTTTTGAAGGACAGAAACGGGAATATGAAGATGGCAGATAGCACGCAGCATTTGCCTGAGAAAATATTTGTCAGGAATTACGGAAAGGACAGGAACAGGAATATGAGAAAGACAAAAATAGTTTGTACTATCGGACCGGCATGTGAATCGGAGGAACGTCTCCGGGAAATGATGCTGGCAGGAATGGACGTGGCAAGGTTTAACTTTTCTCACGGCACCCACCAGGAACAGAAGGAGAAGCTGCAAAGGGTCCTGAAGGTGAGGGAGGAGCTGGGGCTTCCCGTAGCCACGCTGCTGGATACGAAGGGGCCTGAGATCCGGCTGCGGGATTTTGAAGGCGGCAGGGTGGAGCTGGTCACAGGCGGCAGGTTCGTTCTGACAACGGAAGAAATGCTGGGAACAGCCCAAAAGGCGGCAATTTCCTATAAGAATCTAAAAGATGACATATCTGTCGGAACGACAATTCTGATTGACGACGGCCTGATCGAGCTTGAGGTGGAGGATATTTCCGGAGAAGAAATAATCTGCAGTGTGATTAACGGTGGGTTTGTTTCCAACCATAAGGGGGTAAACGTGCCGGGGGCAGTTCTTTCCATGCCTTATATCAGTCAGGTTGACAGGGAAGATATTTTATTTGGCATTGAAATGGAATACGAGTTTATTGCGGCTTCCTTTGCCCGCTGCAAGGAGGATATTCTGGAGCTGCGGGGAATTCTGGAAGAGCATGGCAGTGACATGAAAATCATTGCAAAGATCGAAAACATGCAGGGTATCCGGAACCTGGAGGAAATCCTGGAGGCTTCCGACGGTGTCATGGTGGCAAGGGGAGATATGGGAGTGGAAATTCCTCTGGAAGAGGTGCCGGTGCTGCAGAAGAAAATGATTAAGCTGGCCAATGCCCAGGGCAAGCATGTCATTACGGCTACACAGATGCTGGAATCCATGATTCGTAATCCCAGGCCTACCAGGGCGGAGGCCACGGATATAGCCAATGCGATTTATGACGGAACTACCGCAATAATGCTTTCCGGAGAGAGCGCAGCGGGAAAATATCCGGTGGATGCGGTAAAAACCATGGCGAGAATCGCAGAATGTGCCGAAAAAGATATTGACTACCGTTCCAGGATGAGGCGGAAGGAAACGGGAGAAGAAATGGATATTACCGACGCGATTGCGTACGCGACCTGCTCTGCGGCCATGGACCTGAAAGCGGCGGCAATTATAACCGTCACCATGTCCGGACATACGGCGGAGGCCATTGCCCGGTTCAAGCCCGGCTGTCCTGTGGTTGGCTGTACCGTCAGGGAAAGGGTGTGTAAACAGCTTAATCTGCTGTGGGGAGTGGCACCGCTTTTGCTGAAGCAGGAGGACAGCACGGACGAATTGTTTGCGCATGCCGTGGCGGAGGCAAAGAAAGCTGGATATGTCAAAGCCGGAGATGTGGTGGTCATCACTGCGGGAGTGCCGCTGGGGGTAGCCGGAACCACAAACATGATTCATGTAGTAGAGGTACAGTGAGAGCATGGGGAAGATCATATGCCTGATGGGGAAGAGTTCCACCGGCAAGGACACCATATATAAGCATCTGCTGGCAGACCGCAGGCTGGGCCTGAAAAAGATTGTACCTTATACCACCCGGCCGATCAGAAACGGGGAGAGGGACGGAGTGGAATACTTTTTCAGGAGCGAGCAGGAGTTCCTGCAGATGAAGGAAGAGGACCGTATTATTGAGGACAGGGAATATCGTACCGTCCACGGGCTGTGGAGGTACTTTGTGGCGGATGACGGGCAGATCAGGAAAGACGGTAATTATATTATGATCGGCACGCTGGAGGCATATCGGCATTTGCAGGATTATTTTGGAGCGGACAGAGTCCTGCCGGTTATGATAGAATTAAATGACGGGGTTCGGCTTCAGCGGGCCCTGAACAGGGAACGGAAACAGGAGAATCCGAAATTTGAGGAAATGTGCCGTAGGTTTCTGGCGGACAGTGAGGATTTTTCCGAGCAGAAAATCGCGGATGCGGGAATAACAGACCGCTTTGTCAACACGAATCTGGAGCAGTGCCTGGACCAGATCAGACAGTATATAGGGCATTTTATAAACTAAGATTTTCCGGCAGAGGGGAGGCCGTCATATGGAAATCAAGGTAAATCAGGTGAGCCAGGCGGCTCCTGTGGAACAGCCGAAGGAAGCGCACCCGGTGGATGGCACCTTTAAATTTATGCTGGCCAGCCATATTGAAGAGGCGGAGCTGCAGACAAGGCTGCAAGGCCTGATGGAAGAGATTACCATGCAGGGGGAGAAGCTGTCAAAACGCCGGGACGTTAAGGACATGAGACACTACCGCGGGCTGGTAAAGGAATTTCTGAATGAGGTGGTATCCCATTCCCATGCCTTTTCCAGAGAAAATTTCCTGGACAGGAGAGGGCGGCACCGGGTATACGGTATTATTCGTCTTGTGGACGAAAATCTGGATCAGCTGGCGCAGGAGCTGATGAAGGACGAGAAGGACAACCTGGCGATCCTGAATAAGATCGGGGAGATCAGAGGATTGCTGCTGGATATTTTTATGTAAAGCAGGGAAGCCGGAAACAGGAATACAAAAGAAGGAGGTGAGGGTACTATGGCGGAATTTCGGGACATTGTAGGACAGGAGCAGATTAAGGAACATTTGCAGAACGCGCTTTCCTCGGGAAAGGTTTCACATGCGTATATCCTGAACGGAGAAAAATCCTCAGGCAAAGAATTTATTGCAAAGGTTTTTGCCATGGCGCTGCAGTGTGAGAAGGATGGGGAGGAGCCCTGTCAGGAATGTCATTCCTGCAAACAGGCGCTGTCACGGAATCATCCGGATATTATTTACGTGACGCATGAGAAGCCTAATACCATCAGTGTGGATGACATCAGGACACAGGTAAACAATGACGTGGCAATCAAGCCATACAGCGGTCCGTATAAGGTATATCTTGTCAATGAGGCAGAAAAAATGACGCCCCAGGCCCAGAATGCCCTTTTGAAGACGCTGGAGGAGCCGCCTGCTTATGCGGTCATCGTGCTGTTGACTTCCAATGTGGATTCCCTTTTGCCTACGATTTTGAGCCGTTGTGTGGTATTGAACATGAAGCCTGTAGCAGACGAGCTGGTAAAGAAGTACCTCATGGAGCAGCTGCAGGTTCCCGATTATAAGGCAGAGGTCTGTGTGGCTTTTGCCAGAGGCAATGTGGGCAAGGCAAAGGCGCTTGCATCCAGCGAGGAATTTGAAAATGTGAAGGCGGAGGCTCTTTCGCTGTTGAAATACATACGGGATATGGAGCTGAATGAGATCATTGCCGCAGTGAAAAAGATCATGGAGTATAAGCTGGAAATCAACGATTATCTGGATGTTTTGGCGGTCTGGTACAGAGACGTATTGCTGTTTAAGGCGACGAATGATGTGAACCAGATGATCTTCCGGGAGGAAATACAATCCATCCGCAAGGTGGCGCAGCGCAGCAGCTATGAGGGGATCGAGACGGTAATCGAAGCGTTGGAAAAGGCAAAGAGACGCCTGGATGCCAATGTAAACTTTGAGCTTACCATGGAGCTGTTGATGCTGACTATACAGGAGAGCGGCTGATTAGAGAGGAGATTAAAGATTCTGCGGAAGGGGATCATGGGGACATAATATCAGTAGGGTGGAAATAAACGATTATCCTGATATTAGGGAGGAAAAGGATTATGAAAGCGTATCATATGAGTGAGACGTTGAGATCCGGGGACACGCTGAAAGTAGATTATCAGAAGATTATGATTCTGGTTGAGCCTTTCATACAGGCATTGGAACATAGTACAGACTGTTTCTACGGAATGGTTCTCAATGGAAAGTACCTGTATGCGGTGCTGGAAAAGTCCGGATTGCGGGAATGGTCGGACTATGTCAAATGGTCCACAGAGGGGGCATTTGAGTTTATCCGGAGAACGGAATTCCCTGACGCCATAGGCCGTCTGGAATGTAACTACTATTATGAAGATCTGGAAAATGTCAGGCGTTTATATGAGTATGACTGGGGGGAGGAACCCGAGGAGATACAAAGCAGGATTCATTTGTTTGAGGTTACTCTGGAGGAAGATACCCTTCAAAGATATGATATGAATATCTATGATCAGGCATATGAGGCCATGGAGAAGCGTCAGGATGTGCAAGTGGTTTTGAATTGTGCGAGAAAGTATTATGGGGGAGAGCATACCGAAGAACCGGTATGGGAAATCCTCTGTAACAGAAACATACAGGTGACAGAGGATATAACCAGGCTCCTGCGATAAGGGGCCTGGAGGTTTTTGGGGATTCTGCGCTGCGAAGCAACAAAAACCCCTGCAAATCCGTGCGCATCCGCCGGAGGCTCTTAAGGAAGCGATGATTTCATCATCGCTTCCTTAAGTTTACTGTGGGTGACAGAATATAACAGTGGCAATTTGTATGTAATTATGTTAAAATAGCAGTTGTGGCGCAGGGAACAGGATGCCACGGCTGCTATTGTTATATGCGGGAGACCGCTGGACTGCAGCGGCCTGTACGGCGGCTGCATAATATAAGGCGCAATGCGCCGGTGAGGTGGATAGATGACAAGAGTAATAGGCGTAAGATTTCGGACGGCGGGGAAAATTTATTTTTTTGACCCTCTGGCTTTTGAAATAAAGCGGGGAGACCATGTGATTGTGGAGACCGCCAGAGGCATAGAATTCGGAACGGTGATGTCCGGGCCCAGGGAGGTGGAGGATGATAAGGTGATCCAGCCCCTGAAGCCTGTGATCCGCATTGCCAACGAGAGGGACCTGGAGCAGGCGGCGAATAATAAGGTAAAGGAAAAGGATGCTTTCCGTATCTGTCAGGAGAAAATTCGTAAGCATGAGCTGGAGATGAAGCTTATTGACGCGGAATATACCTTTGACAATAATAAGGTGCTGTTTTACTTTACCGCAGACGGGCGGATTGACTTTCGTGAGCTGGTGAAGGATCTGGCCAGTGTCTTCAAGACAAGGATTGAGCTGCGCCAGATCGGCGTCAGGGACGAGACCAAGATTGTAGGCGGAATTGGTATTTGCGGGCGTCCGCTCTGCTGTCACAGCTATTTGTCGGATTTTATTCCCGTATCTATCAAAATGGCAAAGGAGCAGAACCTCTCCTTGAATCCTACCAAAATATCCGGGGTCTGCGGCAGGCTGATGTGCTGTCTGAAAAACGAAGAAGAAACGTATGCGGAGTTGAACCGGAAGCTGCCCGGCGTGGGAGATTATGTGACTACGGCTGACGGATTGAAGGGCGAGGTACAGAGCGTCAATGTCCTGCGCCAGCTGGTGAAGATCGTGGTGGAAGAAGGGGACGAGAAGGAGATTAAGGAATATCCGGTGGAGCAGCTTCAGTTCAGGCGCAGACACGGGAAAAGGGATCGCCTGGAGCTGTCTAAGGAAGAGCTGCAGGAGCTGGAAAAGCTGGAGAAGGAAGAACAGCAGGAGGCGGCAGAGATGGGGGACGAAGGCGGCCAGCGTCAGGGCAGCCGCGGCCGGAACCGCCAGGACGGTGAATACCGCCGGGATAATCGAAACCGCTCAAAAGAAGGGCAGCGGCGGGATAACCGGGGCAGTCAGGGAGACAGCCGGGGGAATCAGGGAGATAACCGGTTCAACCAGGGAGACAGCCGGGGAAACCAGGGAGACAACCGGGGGAACCAGGGAGATAACCGGTTCAAC
>CAJTKW010000098.1:3989-11139 GCA_910577035.1 uncultured Acetatifactor sp. | reverse complement strand
TCCAAGGCTTTTGTTGCAAATTTTTCGGGACATTTTCAAAAATGCTTGACAGAACAATTTTTAAATTATCTGCTGCTCTGTAACTTTTGCGCCTCCGTGCTCAAACCTTCCACCAGGCCGGTAACGGAATCCACCAGGCGGGTATTCTCCTCACATACATTATAGGTTTCATTTGCGTGGGCGGAAACCTCTTCCGTAATGGCAGAAATAGTCTGGATGCTCTCCACGATGTCCGCATTTGCGCTTTCAAGCTCCTCCACAATCACCTTCAGCTCTCTGGTCTGCCGGCCTACATCTTCCGTTCCCTGAATGATTCCTTCAAAATGATCGGTTACAACCCGGGTGCTCTCTGCATTGGCCTTATTGCTTTCCGCTGCCACATCTACTGCAGATGTCACGCCTTCCAGACCCTGGTTAATATGTTCGATCAGCTCCGTAATATTCACGGTAGCCGATTTCGTCTGATTGGCCAGTCCCGAGATCTGTCCGGCCACCACCGCAAAGCCTCTTCCCGCTTCTCCTGCCCGGGCGGCCTCTATGCTCGCATTTAAGGCCAGCATGCCGGTACTGTTGGCGATACTGGTGATGGTCTCAATAATCGTATTCATCTGACTGGTATATTCGCCAAGCTCCTTCATCTGATCCAGTATCTGCCGGTTAGCTGCCATGGAGCTTTCTACCTCTCTGGACAGCGCGTCCATCTGACGTTTGCCATCCTCCACCTTATCTACGGTTTCGCCCATGTTCTCTTCGATTTGCAGGGCTGTATCCTTTACCCTGACGATATGCTGCTGGATGACTTCCGTTTTCTGCATCTGCTGCTGAATCGATTCCGCGGATTCCGTACTTCCGGAAGAAACCTCGCTCATATAAGTATGGATTCTCTCCATGGACTCTCCCAGCAGTACCACCTTTTCGGACATGTCGCCGATATTGGAAATCATATTTCCTGAAGCCGACAGCACACTGTCCGTCAGCGCATTTGCCGACTCCGTCTGCTTCTGTATATCCCTCAGCTTAACCTGGTTCACTTTTTTGACCCCGTTGGTGGCCACTACCATATAAACCGATGTCATCAGCACGGCTGCCAGCCTGATTTCCACATCCGGAATCTCCTCGGCCGCATAGCCCGTGGTAAGAACGTCCTTGATAATACAGGCAACATTTCCCAGAAAAGCTCCGCAGCTGATCAGGATACAGAACCGCACATCCATATAAAGGACAATGACCATATACATGGGGAAAGCATACAGGCAGGTCAGCAGGCTGTTGGTAGTAAAAATGGCAAAAATGTATAAAATGCCGTAGCAGATCCCCATAATATGCTGAATATACCTGTTCTCATGATTCCTTCTGTATAGGATCTGCTCCACAATGACCGGCGTCAGGCACATGAACGAAAATAGCGTAAAATACCCTACTGTCCTTGATCCCTTCAAAAGCTCCAGCGCATATGCCAGAAAAAGAATCACCCCTATAATCGTATGCCCCATTAATGCGATACGGTTGACATAGCCCTTCTCGGAAAATTTGTCGTTCACCGGTTTCCCCTCCTAAGCTTTTCTTTTGTATTCGGATATAACTATACCACTTTTTTCAGGTTTCCACAATATTTTTCCCTGTCAAAAATGGGACAATTCCGTCATATCATCCATGAACTGCCGCAATACCCTTTACCTTCAAAAAATGAGGCTGGTGCTTCTTCTGCCGCCATGGTATAATAGGTAAACGTGGCAGACAAAAGGCCCAATATATCAGTCAGGAGGATAATCATGCTTGAACTGCAGAATCTTTCCTTCCAGGTGCCCGGCAGCAGCCGGGACCAAAAGGAAATTATACGTGACATAAATCTTACCTTTGAGGATCATACCTTCATCGCCATCACCGGTCCCAACGGCGGCGGCAAATCCACCCTGGCCCGGCTTATCATGGGGATCGAACAACCCACCTCGGGCAAAATTCTGTTTAACGGAAAGGATATTACCGGTCTGGACATTACCGAGCGGGCAAAGGCGGGAATCAGCTTTGCCTTTCAACAGCCGGTGCGCTTTAAGGGCATCAAGGTCAAAGATCTGATCACCCTCGCCGCCGGAAGCCAGGTTAAGCTTCCCAATGTGTGCGACTATCTCTCCAAAGTAGGCCTGTGCGCCAGAGATTACATCAACCGGGACGTAGACGCCAGCCTGTCGGGAGGAGAGCTGAAACGGATTGAAATAGCTACGATTATCGCCCGCAATACCCCGCTGGCAGTTTTTGACGAGCCGGAGGCCGGCATTGACCTCTGGAGCTTCCAGAACCTGATCCGGGTATTTGAGGAAATGCACCAATCCAGCGAAAACTCCCTGATTATCATCTCACATCAGGAGCGCATACTGAATATTGCAGACGAAATCATAGTACTTGCAGGCGGAACCGTACAGGCCAGAGGCCGAAAGGGCGACATCCTTCCGGAGCTTCTGCGGGGCACGGAAAGCTGTCAGCGCGCTTTTGGCGCGGATATGCAGAACTGAGGAAAGGAGCGGCAAGAAATGGACGAGATACAGAAAAACTTACTGGAACAGGTGGCCGGCCTGCATGAAATGCCGGCAGGTGCTTACAATATTCGTGCCGACGGGAAAAGCGTGGACCGGGCTACCACCGCTCACATCGACATTGTTTCCAAGAACGACAAACAGGGGATCGACATTGTAATCAAACCCGGTACCAAAAACGAAAGTGTCCACATCCCTGTGGTTTTAAGCCAAAGCGGATTGACCGAAATGGTCTACAATGATTTTTACGTAGGGGACGACTGCGACGTGACCATTGTCGCCGGATGCGGCATTCACAACAGCGGTGACGGGGACAGCAGGCACGACGGCGTCCACTCCTTCTATATCGGCAGAAATTCCCATGTGAAATACGTGGAAAAACACTATGGAAGCGGCGACGGCAGGGGCGGACGCATCATGAATCCCGAAACGGTGGTGGAACTGGGGGAGAACAGCTTCCTGGAAATGGAGACCGTGCAGATCAAAGGAGTAGATTCCACAAAGCGGTCTACCAGCGCCAAATTAGGAAACGGCGCCCGGCTCATCGTCACGGAGAAGCTTATGACCCACGGCAATCAGACTGCCGAAACCTCTTTCCGGGTGGACCTGGACGGAGAAGGCTCCAGCGCCAATATCATCTCCCGCTCCGTGGCAAGGGACAATTCCACCCAGCTGTTCCTGTCCAGAATCAACGGAAATAACCGCTGCGCCGGCCATTCCGAATGTGACGGCATCATCATGGACAATGCAAAAATAAGCGCTGTTCCCGAAATCACCGCAAACCATCTGGACGCCCAGCTGATTCATGAGGCTGCCATCGGGAAGATTGCCGGAGAACAGATTACCAAGCTTATGACCCTGGGGCTCACAGAGGAAGAAGCCGAAGCCCAGATTGTCAACGGATTTTTAAAATAACCGCATAAAAAAGCACCTCCGAGAGAAACTAGGAAGACGGAGGTGCTTTTTTATGCAGATAAACAGAAAAAATCAGACAATGGACGGCAACCAGGCTGCCGCATATGTGGCGTATGCTTACAGCGAAGCCGCCGCTATTTACCCCATTACCCCCTCATCCCCCATGGCGGAGCTCTGTGAACGCTGGGCCGCCGAGGGGAAGAAGAACATATATGACCATCCTCTGCGGGTAATCCAGATGCAGTCCGAGGCAGGTGCCGCAGGTACCCTCCACGGCGCCCTGCTGGCCGGCGCTCTGGCGGTTACCTTTACCAGCTCCCAGGGGCTGCTGCTCATGCTTCCCAATCTTTACCGGCTGGCCGGAGAGCATCTGCCCGGAGTCATCCACGTGGCCTCCCGCAGTATCGCCACCCACGCCCTGTCTATCTTCGGCGATCATTCGGATATTTACGCCTGCCGCCAGACAGGCGCTGCCATTTTTGCCTGCGGAAGCGTCCAGGAGGTCATGGATCTCTCCCCCGTTCCTCACCTGGCCGCCCTGGAGGGACAGCTTCCCTTCCTGAACTTCTTTGACGGTTTCCGTACCTCCCATGAGCTTCACAAGATACAGGTATGGGATTACAGTGACTTGAAGGCCATGGCCTGCCCGGAGGCCCTTGAAGCCTTCCGCCGCCGCTGTCTGCACCCCGCCCATGGCAGGAATTACGGCTCCGCCCAGAATCCCGACATCTTTTTCCAGGCCAGGGAGGCCTCCAACCCCCTTTACAACGCCCTGCCAGGCATCGTTGAAAACCAGCTTGCCAAAATAAATACCCGCCTGGGCACAGACTACGGTCTGTTTAATTATTATGGTTCTCCCCGGGCGGAGCATGTCATCATCGCCATGGGCAGCATCTGTGAGACAATACGGGAGTATCTGGATTACGCCAAAGATGACAGATACGGCCTGGTCAGTGTACACCTGTACCGCCCCTTCAGCCCCGGCCATCTGCTGGCAGCACTGCCTCCCACCACCGTCCACGTCACCGTGCTGGACCGCACCAGGGAACCCGGAGCAGCCGGCGAGCCCCTTTATCTGGACGTGGTATCAGCCCTGGAACAAGCCGGCCGCCTGGCGGTAAGCGCTTCCGGCCAGGGTACGCCCCTGCCTGCAGTCCGGGTCTTTTCCGGCCGTTACGGACTAAGCTCCAAGGACACCACCCCCGGACAGATCGCCGCCGTTTACCGGAATGTATCCCGGAAATTTTTTACCGTGGGCATCACCGACGACGTGACAAACCTCTCCCTGCCGGTACCGGAACTGCCGGATCCTGCTCCTGCCGGCACCACTGCCTGCAAATTCTGGGGACTGGGGGGCGACGGAACCGTCAGTGCCACCAAAAATGCCATCAAGATCATCGGCAGCAATACGGACCTGTACGCCCAGGGATACTTTGAATATGATTCCAAGAAATCCAGAGGCCTTACCATATCCCACCTGCGCTTCGGCAAGTCTCCCATTCGCAGCGCCTATGGGATCCGCAGCGCGGATTTCGTGGCATGCCATAATCAGGTTTACCTGCATAAATATCAAATGGTACAGGAAATCAAGGACGGTGGAAGCTTTCTTCTGAATATTTCCCTCCGGGGCAAAGAGCTGGAAGATTATCTTCCCGCAGAAACAAAGCGCTGCCTTGCCGGGCGGCATATCCGTTTCTATGTCATCGATGCCCTGGGAATCGGTAAGGAAATCGGCCTGAATAATAAAATCAGCACCATCCTGCAGGCCGCCTTTTTCGCAGTGACAAAGCTGCTCCCCCGGGAGCAGGCGCTGGAGCAGATGCAGGCTGCCGCCGCGAAAAGCTACGGGAGAGAGGGAGAGGCCATTCTGCGCATGAATAACGAAGCCGTCAGCAGAGGCTTTTCGGAGGTACAGGAAATCCCTGTGCCGGAGGAATGGCTTACCGCCGATGATCCGGCTGCCGAAGAATACGCCGGGGCACGGGGACAGGACGCCATCGGAGGAAACGGCGGTGCCGCTGCCCGGACTCCTCTGGACAATCCTCCGCTGCCGGCTGACAGGGCTCTTGCGGACTATGTGAAAAATATCCAGCAGCCTGTCACCGACCAGCGGGGGGACCGGCTGCCCGTTTCCGCCTTCCTTCCCTACGCCGACGGCAGCACCCCGGCGGGCAGCACTGCCCACGAGCGAAGGAATGTCGCCACGGAAATTCCCACCTGGATCCCGGAAAACTGCATCCAGTGCACCCGCTGCTCTTTCGTCTGCCCCCATGCCGTGATTCGTCCAGCCGCCATGAATGAAGCCCAGGCCGCGGAGGCCCCGGAGGGGATGCCGCGCATTCCTATGACCGGACTGGCCAATCACACCTTCTCCATTGTCATCTCCCCTGTGGACTGCACGGGCTGCGGCTCCTGCGCTGCCATCTGCCCGGGAAAGCAGGGGAAGAAGGCGCTGGAAATGAGGCCGGCCCAAGGTGCGGAAAACGGACCCGCAACAGGAATCCGCCTCCACGGGCAGTCAGAAACCGCTTTCACCGCGGATAGCCGCCTTCCCCGGCAGGCACAGGCTGCTTCCACCGCGGACAGCCGAGCATTCACCCAGCTGTGCTTCGATTATGCCAAGCCCCTGCTGCCCTGCAGGGAGGCCGTGGAAAAATTCGGCAGCCATACCCTCAAAGGCAGCCAGTTCCGCCGCCCCCTGATGGAATTTTCCGGCGCCTGCGCAGGCTGTGGTGAAACCCCTTACGTGAAGCTGTTGACTCAGCTGTTCGGCCCGGATATGTATATTGCCAACGCCACCGGCTGCAGCTCCATCTGGGCAAACTCCTCCCCGTCCTGCGCCTATACTGTAGACGAAAACGGCCATGGACCGGCCTGGTCAAATTCCCTCTTCGAGGACGCGGCGGAATTCGGCCTGGGGATGGTGCTGGCAGAGGAGGTACGGCAGCAGCAAAGCAAATCCTCCGACAATCACGGACATTCCAAAGATGCCGGCCCCTCTCCCGTTCCCTGGGTTATCGGCGGCGACGGCTGGGGGTATGACATCGGCTTCAGCGGCCTGGATCATGTACTTTCCACAGGCCGCAATATCAACCTTCTGGTTCTGGATACGGAGGTATACTCCAACACCGGCGGCCAGGTCTCCAAGGCTACTCCCCTGGGTGCCACCGCCAAGTTTATCAGCGGCGGAAAGACCACCCGCAAAAAGGATCTGGCCGCCATGGCCCTTTCCTACGGAAATGTATATGTGGCACAGATCGCCCTGGGAGCGGATTTCAACCAGGCCATCCAGGCGTTGACCGAAGCGGTTTATTACAATGGGCCCTCCCTGGTCATCGCCTATGCCACCTGTATTGCCCATGGAGTAAAGGCCGGCATGGGATCTTCCAGCCATGAAATGAAAAAAGCCGTGGATTCCGGCTATTTTCATCTGTTTCGCTATAATCCCGCACTGCTGGGAGAAGGTAAAAATCCCTTTACCCTGGACAGTGGGGAGCCCTCTCTTGACTATCACGATTTTCTGGAAGGGGAAATACGTTATACTTCTCTGGAAAGGTACCGCCCCGACGAGGCCGAAGCGTTGTTCACAAAAGCTGCCAGCCTGGCCAAACAGCGCTACCAGCACTTAAAAAAGCTGGAAGCATTCTACGCCTCCGGCAATACGGATTGCTGATCGCCAGCCCTCTTCCCGCAGGCCTGCAAAC
>CAJTKW010000098.1:0-3915 GCA_910577035.1 uncultured Acetatifactor sp. | reverse complement strand
GCAAGCCTGCCGCCAGCCGCTCCAGGCCTTCCTGCAGCCTGCCCCTGGGGCAGGCTGGATTCATGCGGATAAACCTCCTCCCGGAAACGCCGTACTCCTCCCCCTCCGTGAGGTAAAGACCGCTTTCCCTTCTGATCCGCTCCACCAGCTCCCCGGCATCCTCCGTCACCCCGCTGCAATCCAACCAAAGTAGGTAGGTAGCGTGGGAAGGCACTACCCGGATCCCGGGCAGATGCACGTTTACAAAGTCCCGCACCAGCTGCTTGTTGTCGGCAAGGTACTGCCGCAGCTCCTCCAGCCAGGGCTCTCCCTTTTCAAAGGCCGCAACTGCCGCACAGACCGCAAAGCTGTTTGGTTCCGCAACCTCATCCGTATTCAGGGCGCGATTCACCTTATGCCGCAGAACAGGGTTCGGCACCATCGCCGCTGCCGTCTGAATCCCCGGAATGCCAAAGGCCTTTGTAGGCGCGATACAGGTCACGCTGTTGTCCCGGCAGCTCTCGGACACGGAAGCAAAAGGCACATACTCATAGCCGGGATCCGTCAAATCGCAGTGTATTTCATCGGAAATCACCGTCACATGATGCCGGGCACACAACTCCCCGATTCTGGCCAAAGTATCCCTGTCCCAGATTTTGCCTACCGGATTATGGGGATTGCACAGAATCATCAGGCTGGTCTGAGGTTCGGCCAGCTTCCTTTCCAAATACTCAAAATCCACGGAATACTCTCCTCCGTCATATACCAGCGGACTTTCCAAAATATTCCGTCCGTTATTACGTATGGAATTAAAGAACATATTATATACCGGCGTCTGTACCAGCACATTTTCCCCTGCCGTAGTCAGCTTCCGCACCGTACTGGATATAATGGGAAGCACTCCCGTGGAAAAGAGCAGCCAGTCCCTCTCCATCTTAAAATGATGCCTGCGGCTCCACCAGCCTTGGTATGCCTGATACCAGTCCTCCGTCACCACATTGTAACCGAAGATGCCATGCTCCACTCTTTCCCGAATCGCCTCCCGGATCTCAGGGGCAGTTTCAAAATCCATATCCGCCACCCACATGGGCAGCTCCCCTTCCGGCACATCCCACTTCAAGGACCCCGTATTCCGCCGGTCCGTCATCTTATCAAAATCATACATACCCATATCCTTCTTTCCGACATGCCGCCCCCGGCGGCAGTGCCGCTGATGGCGGCACAAACAATCAATGAGAAGACATGCCGGCGCAGCCGGCACAAACAATCCGTGAGAAAAACGCTGTCCAAAGCGAGCTTGCTCGCTTGCGTTTTTCAGTGTGAGACTTAGAATTTCTTAGACGACGTTTTGGGGCGTCTTAGAAATTCTTCTCACAATTCCCACTCTGCCCTGTCGGAGGTTCTGCCGATTTCCCCCGCCTCAATCTTCGTCTGATCAATCTTTACCTTCCGTCCGTCCATAATCAGCTCTCCGATCCTGTCGGCCCGTATGATTCCGCCCTTGGGATTAAATACGCTGTCCACCTGGCCCACGATTTCCACATCTGCACTGGAATACTCAAAAGCAAGGTTAGTATTAATCAGACGGCAGTTTTTCATTACCAAATTGTCAATGTAACACATTCCCTGAAGACTCTCGATGGTACAGTTTATCAAAGTAATATTCCGGGAATTCCAGCCCAGATATTCTCCTGAAATAAAAGAATCATAAACCGTCACATTTTCCGCATTCCAAAAGGAATCCCTGGACAGCATGCGGGAATTTCGAATTTCAATGTTTTCCCCGCCGTCAAAGCTGTAGTTGCCCACCAGGGTAAAATGCTCCGCCCGCACATTTTTACAGTTCATGGCAAAGTAATCCCCCTTTGCGGTCACATTTACCATCTCAATGTCCTGACAGTTCCACAGGGTTTCCACCGCATTGGGGAAATCCACATTTTGCAGCCTGATTCCCCTGGCACGCCGGAAATTCTTCGGTGCCTCAATCACCGTATCGGACACGGATATAGTATCCACATACCAGATACCCGCCCTGGCCATTTCAAACAATGTACAGTTCGTCATTTTTACATTCTTCGTATACCATAGGGGATACTTCCATTTAAAAAGACAATTGTCTATCTCCAGATTACTACATTCCTTTAAAGGGGATTCCCCTTCTCCAAAGGTACAGTAGCTGATCCGGGCGTCATGGGTGCCAAACAGCGCCCTCTCACCCTTTAATGACTGTTGAATAATCTCTCTCATTGCCCACTCTATCCTTTCTTAAATAAAATTTCGGAAGCCATTTCTTCCCTGTCTCTTCTTTCCTGTTTATTTCTTTCCAGCTTATTTCTTTCCTGCCATCCCTTTCTCGCTGTTTCCTTCCTGCTGCTTGTCCCACCACCGTTTTAACACACTATTTTTTCTCCAGCCGCTCAAAACCATGCTGCCAGTCCGCCTTGAAGAAATACAGCAGGAAAGCAATACAGCTGGTGCTCCAGGTCAGAGGATATGCACTGAACACTACCTCGATCCGGGGATAAAAGTGCAGTGCCGCCGTTATATAGGATACCCGCAGCACACACCAGAAGCTCAGCATAATAATCATAGGCACCCTGGCCTTTCCTGCCCCCCGCAGAACTCCCGCTATACAGTGCGCCAACGCCAGCATGCAATAAAACAAAGATTCCACCTTTGCCTGCCTCACGCCGAATGCAATTACTCCCGCCGTATCGCTGAACAGACCGATCAGCACCGGCGAAAATACCCAGACGATAACCCCTATCACCTCCGCCAGGGAAACGGAACAGAGAATACCGAACCGCACTCCCTTTTTGACACGTTCATACCTTTTCGCCCCCAGGTTCTGCCCTACAAAAGTAGAAAGTCCCTGGGCAAAGCAGGTCACAGGCAGAAATGCAAAGCCCTCTATCTTAAAATACGAGCCACATCCCGCCATGGCTGCATCCCCGAAAGAATTGATGCTGGACTGCACCACTATATTTGCCAGGGCAATCACGGAATTCTGGATTCCCGAGGGAAGGCCGAAGCGGATAATATTCTTCAGGCTTTCTCTGTGAAAACGTACCTTCCTGAGCACCAGCCGGTATTCCTCCGGCACCCGGGTAAGCTTCAGCAGGCAAAGCGCCGCACTGAGGGCCTGGGAAATAATGGTGGCCAACGCTGCGGAACCCACCCCCATGCGAAATCCCCCCACAAACACCAGATCCAGCACCACGTTCGTCATAGAGGAAATAATCAGATAAACCAGGGGATGCCTGCTGTCCCCCACTGCCTGCAGGATCCCCACAAAGATGTTATACATAATGGAGAACACGGCACCGCAAAAATAAATTCGGAAATACTGCACCGACTCCGGCAGCACATCCGGCGGCGTATTCATCCATCTTAAGATTGTAGGGGTAAAGACCACTCCCACCACCGTCAGGATAACGCCTGCCACCAGGCCGAAAGCCACATCCGTATGAAGCGCAAGATTCATGCTCCTGTAGTTCCTGGCCCCAAACTCCTTGGCAATAATCACGCCGGCCCCCAGGGCTACTCCCTGGAAAAATCCCACCATCATGAAAATCAAACTGCCGGATGAGCTGACCGCAGCCAATGCCTGATCCCCCAGGAAATGTCCCACGATCAGGGAGTCGATGGTGTTATAAAGCTGTTGGAAAACCTGTCCCACAAGGATAGGCAGCGCAAACAACAGCAGCTTTTTGTATATAGACCCTTCTGTCAGATCATTTTCCGGATTCACCCTTGTTCTCCCCATTATTCCGCTCCGTGGTACAAAAAAAAGTCAATAGGCATAAACCTACGACCCTTTCTATGTTTTTATACAGCTATCCGTGAAAGCACAGCCCTCTGGCAATGGCTTGCCGGAATAAACGACCCAGATCGGACTCGAACCGACGACCTCCGCCGTGACAGGGCGGCGCTCTA
>CAJTKW010000097.1:10441-11637 GCA_910577035.1 uncultured Acetatifactor sp. | reverse complement strand
CGGTTCAGGTCCGTGTGGTAGCAATACCATGAGAGTTCAAGTCTCTTTTCCTGCATATAAGAGAGTGTTAAGTATATGCTTAGCACTCTTTTTTTCCTTACAGGAAATAGAAAACCGTGACGGCGGGCGTCGTCCCTTCCGGCGGCATGTGGGTAAGTGGGAAAGGTCAGAAGCTTTATGGAAAAGAAAGAATTGAAAGAGAAGAGCGGACGGCGCGAATGGTACCAGCTGGATCTGTCCGCCATTGTATATCCAACCCTGCAGCGGCATGATTTTTCTTCCGTGTACCGTCTGTCCGTGGTGCTGAAAGAGGAGGTACAGCCGGAGGTGCTGCAGAGGGCGCTGGATCTGACGCTGCCGAGATTTCCCACCTACAAGGCGGCTATCCGCAAGGGCCTGTTCTGGCGGTATCTGGAGCCCAACGACCGGCCGGGGCCCTTTGTGCAGGAGGATGTCAAGAATCCCTGTCAGCCCATGTATTTTAAGGCAAACAACCGTTACCTGATCAGAGTTTATTATTTTCGCAGCAGAATTGCGCTGGAGGCACATCATAGTCTGGGGGACGGTACAGGAGGAATGTGCGTGCTGCAGACGCTGACGGCGACCTATCTGCGGCTGCTGGGGCATGAGGAGATAGAGAACGGAGGCTTTGTCCTGGATATTAACGGGGCACCCAGCGAAGGCGAGCTGGAGGATGCCTATATGAAATATGCCAATGCCAAGGTATGTCCTCCCAGGCTGCAGGAAAAGGCGTACCGGGTCAGGGGGACAGCGGAACCTTTTTATACGCTGAATATCATAGACGGGATTATGTCGGTTTCGGAGGTCATGGCGGTGGCAAAAAGGTATCATGCCACGATTACGGAGTATCTGAACGCGGTGCTGCTTTTGGCGCTTTTGACCAAACAGCTGAAGGAAACCCGGATTCGCCTGGAGGATAAGCCTGTGAGGCAGAGGCCGGTGAAGATTGCCATGCCGGTGAACCTCAGAAGATTTTTCCCGTCGGAGACCCTGAGGAATTTTATTACGATGATTTACCCCGGAGTGGATCCCAGGCTGGGAGACTATACTTTTGAAGAGATTGTTGTGCAGGTGCAAAATTACATGCGTTATCATATAAATGAAAAGCTGCTGAGGGGGGATATTACCACCAATGCCGCCACTCAGCGCAATCCCCTGATCCGGGTGGTGCCGCT
>CAJTKW010000097.1:7764-10400 GCA_910577035.1 uncultured Acetatifactor sp. | reverse complement strand
CTGTTCCTGAAGGATCTGGTGGTGCGGACTTTCTATACAAAGGTACAGGACAGAAATTCTTCCGCAGGGCTGACCAATATGGGCGCCCTGAAGGTGCCGGAGGGGATGCGGCCTTATATTGACCGCTTTGATATTTATATGGGGCAGCCCTTTTCCAGAAGGACGAATTGCGCCATTATCAGCTTCGGAGATGTGTTGACTGTTAATTTTGCCAGCAGTATTATTGAGGCGGATGTGGAGCGTTATTTCTTCCGTAAGCTGGTACAGGACGGAATCCATGTCAGGATAGAGAGTAATCGGGACAGAATGGAGGATTAGTATGTCATATTGTGTAAACTGCGGCGTGGAGCTGGATGCTTCCGCCACTGAGTGCCCGCTGTGCAATACACCGGTGCTGAATCCCAGGGAGCTGGAGAAAATAGCCATGGCCCAGCGGCCCTTCCCTACGGAGAGGGGGCAGGTGGAAACGGTAAAGAGGAAGGACCTGGGAATTCTGGTGTCCACTGTGGTGCTTGCCACTGCCGCCACCTGCGGTGTCCTCAATGCCCTTGTCTTTCAGGAGTCTCCCTGGTCGTTGACCGTGATCGGAGCCTGTATCATCCTGTGGGTCATAATGATCCCCGCAGTGATATATACCAAACAGCCGGTATATGTGTCGATTTTATATGACGGCGGCGCGGTGGGGCTGTACCTGTTTATGTTGTCCTATCTCACCGGGAGCAAGGGCTGGCTCTGGGGGCTGGGCATTCCCATAACGGTACTGGTCACATTGGTCGCGGAGATTCTGACGTTTTGTCTTTGCAGGCTGCCAAGGTCTTTCCTGACAGTGGCTCTGTACCTGTTTACAGCAATCGGGCTGTTGTGTATGGGACTGGAAATACTGATTGACAGATATGTGGGCGGACAGATTGCGTTGAGCTGGTCTGCGGTGGTGCTGACGGTGTGCGGTATTCTGGATATTGCGTTCATTACCATGCTGTCCCGCCGCCGTCTGCGCAATGCGGTCCGCCGACGCCTGCATTTTTAAGCGAGGAAGGAAATCAAGCGGCGCAAAGCGGCAGTATGCCGCTGGAAAGCGCCATTTGATTTCACCCGAGCGCAAAGCGACAAAAAGGGAAGCACCGGAGGTGCGCTTCGGCGGAAGCCGAAGTTTTTTGGAGCAAGAGGAAGGAAATCAAAGCGGAACGCGCCATTTGAGGAAGGAATCATTATGAGGGATATTACCGACAGAAGAAATCAAAGCCTGATGCAGCTGATCAGGAGGGCCCACGGCCTGGTGGAAAATACCGATCTGGAGAAGCACAGGCAGTCCCAGGACGCCATCGGCTCCATTCTGGGCAATACCAAATCCATCAGCTATCGGGCGGTGGATATGGACGGCATATACGGGGAACGGGTCAGCGTAAACCGGGCGCATATGAAGAGATACGTAATCCTGCACTGCCATGGAGGCGGATACTCCACGGGAAGCAGCCTCTATGCCAGAACATTGACCTCCAAGCTGGCCGAGTCCACATCCATGGATGTGTTCTGCTTTGATTACAGGCTGGCCCCGGAGCATCCCTGGCCGGCGGCCCTGGAGGATGCTATGAAGGCCTGGAACTATCTGATGCTGTTGGGCTATGGTGCCAGGGACGTGGTAGTAACCGGAGATTCCGCAGGGGGCAATCTGGCACTTGCTTTGTCCCTGAAGCTGAAGGAGGAGGGGCGGTTTCTGCCCCGGGGGCTGGTGCTGATGTCCCCCTGGACGGATCTGACCTCCTCGGGGGAATCCTTTGAGAGCAAGGGGGCCCTTGACCCGGTGCTGGACAAGGCCTATATAGACCGGATGGTATCCGCGTATGCGGAGGGGCAGGATCTGAAGGATCCGCTGGTATCTCCGCTGTTCGGGGAGTTCACTGGCTTCCCGCCCACCTATATCCAGGTGGGAGAGAATGAGATTCTGCTCAGTGATTCCATACGCCTTCATCAGGCCCTTGCGGAGGCCGGGGTTCCGGTAAAGATGGACACCTATCCGGGAATGTGGCATGTCTTCCAGATGTCGCCCATGAAGGCTGCCAAGGAGGCCATGAACAAGAACGCGGAATTTATTTATGATATTTGCCGTTAAAGGCCGGCGGGGGCTGAGGAGAGGCTGTGTGTAGTAAAACACTGTTACGTGCATTGTATTAAGCGAATACCCTGTCAGCTTGCGGCTACACAGCTGCGGGGTATTTTGGCCTACACATTTACACGGGCAATGCTACACGAAAGCCATACTCATTCTATGCCAAATTCGGAAGGTTTTACAGTTATGAAGAATTTAAGAAGAATTAGAATAAAAGGCACTTTCATGAAAGGTGTTTTCTGTATCATGGCGTGTATTTTGCTGTGTGGGGTGGCAGCTGGCTGTGGGGAAGGAAAGACGGAGCCGTCGATTCCGGCAGGGCAGCCGGCCCGGTGGAAGACACAGGGCTTTGCCCTATCCGAAAAAGAGGAGAAGGACGAAGAGCTTAATGTCCGGCAGTATATGCTGTGGGAGCGTGATGGGGCTCTGGATGCCCGGGAGGGAAGGGATATTAATACCGTTGATTTCGGCTCCCTGGGGGAACTGTTCTGGCGGCTGAACAGTGTTACGGAGTATGGAGAGCGGCTGG